>JAUSCR010000042.1 GCA_030651175.1 Dehalococcoidia bacterium | reverse complement strand
GACTTTGATGAGGAACCAAAGATGCGACGGCAACACTGGCCCCTCCCACCCTTTCAGGAACAGCGTGGCCATTATGCCTGAGGTGGTGAGCACCGCTCCAAACTCCGCCAGTTGGAACACGCCGAACTTCATGCCGCTGTACTCGGTGTGGTACCCCGACACGATCTCCGACTCCGCCTCCACAAGGTCGAAAGGAGAGCGGTTCATCTCAGCAGAGCTTCCCGCCAGGAAGACAAAGAAGCCCAGGGGCTGCAACAGGATATAGGGTATGCGCTGCGCCTCCACAATGCTCACCAGGGACAAAGAGCCTGCCAGCAACAGGACTCCCACTATGGATAGCACTACGGGTATCTCATAGCTTATGAGCTGGGCTACGGCTCTCATGCCTCCAAACATGGCGTACCGGTTGCCAGAGGCAAACCCCGCCATGAACATGGCCAGGGTGCTGACTGAGGTTACGGCGACAACGTACAGAATGCCAATGTTGACGTCGGCAACGAAGGAAGACCTGCCAAAGGGCAGCACCGCCAGGACAAGGAGGACAGGCACTACCATCACCACCGGCGCTAGATTAAACACCCACCGGTCTGCGTCCGCCGGGACCAGGTCCTCCTTGGCGAGCAGCTTTATGGCGTCGGCAATGGGCTGAAGGAGACCGAAAGGCCCGGCCCTGTTAGGCCCCAGCCGGGACTGGAAACGCCCCAGAAGCCGCCTCTCCACGTAGGTATAGATGGTGGCCAGAACCATGAAGGCGTTGACCACCAGCAACACTATCGCCAGGGCTGCAATTGTATAGGCCAGCCACTCCCACCCCGTTGGCAGCAGCCCGTCCCGCAGGACTGTTTCTCCCGCTGGGGTACAGGGCTGGGCGTTGCCTGGGCCGGCGGCCAGCCAGCAGTAGATGCCGCGAAATAGCGCGTTGCCTTCCAAAGGCGATGGCATTATCTGTCAACCTCTCCCATGTTGATGTCTATGCTGCCAAAGGTGACAATCATGTCCGCCAGCTTCCAGCCCACCAGCATGTCTCGCAGCACGGTCAGATTGATGAAGGAGGGCGAGCGAATTTTGAAACGGTACGGAGCAATTCCACCGTCGCTCACCAGGTAGAACCCCAGCTCGCCCTTCGGCCCTTCAATGCGGCCATAGACGTCTCCAGCAGGCGGGCGGAACAGCGCGGGCACATCCGCTCTCACAGGCCCGGGCTGAATCTGCTGGACGCACTGTTCAACAATGCGCAGGCTCTGGCGCATCTCCAAGATTCTAACCTTGTACCGGTCGTAGTTGTCGCCTTGCTCCCCAATGGGCACATCGAACTGCACCCTGTCGTATATTTCGTATGGGTCCACCTTGCGCAGGTCCCAGGGAAAGCCGGTGGAGCGAAGGACAGGGCCGGTCACGGAGCAGTTCAGCGCCTTTTCAGTTGTGAGAATGCCTACGGCCTTGGTGCGGGTCAGCAGAATCTCATTCTCGCTCAGGAGCTGCTCATACTCGTCTATGTAGTGCGGCATCTCCGTGATAAAAGTATTCAGCGCCGGCCAGAACTCCTCCGGAGCGTCCTGGAACACGCCTCCCACCCGCATATAAGAAACGGTGATGCGCGCGCCGCACAACATCTCGAACAGGTCCATGACACTCTCCCGTTCGCGGAAGCAGTACATCAAGGGAGTAGCGAAGGCCCCCAGGTCGTTCAGGAAGAACCCAGTGGCAACCAGGTGGCTCACAATACGCTGGAGCTCCGCCGCTATGACCCGGAGGTACATCGCACGCTCAGGGGCCGCTATGCCAGCTAGCTTCTCGCAGGCGATGACATATGCCTGGTTGTTTGTCATGGCAGCCACGTAGTCCAGGCGGTCGGTCAGTGTGATTACCTGGGTGTACGTGCGCTCCTCCGCCAGCTTCTCGGACCCGCGGTGCAGGTAGCCGAACACAGGCTCCACATCCAGGATGACCTCGCCGTCGAATGTCACACGCAGGCGGAACACGCCATGCGTGCTGGGATGCTGCGGACCCAGATTGACAGTGAGAGGCTCAGTGCGTATTGGCATAGCTCGCTTATCAGTGCTTAGCTGCGCAAGTCACAATACGAAAGAAAGGAACACTCAACCCGATGGGCGTGTCAGCACTCTCGACCTCGTTTTCGACCAACCCACCATCCCCCTTTTCCCTCCTTCCTGGAAGGAAGGGGAATTTGAAGATTTCTGGGGGGCACCCCCAGTTCCCCCGCCAAGGGGGCTTCGCCCCCCTGACCTCCCCAGAGCCCAATGTCCTGGCCTTTCCGCAAGCAACTGCTAGCGTGGCGGCTCCAGGTAGTCTCTCCTCAAAGGATGGCCCTGGAATCCCTCCCAAAGCATGATGCGTTTCAGATTGGGGTGTCCTGAGAAGCCAATCCCCATCAGGTCCCAGATCTCCCGCTCCTGGAAGTCCGCGCCCTGCCACACGCCCACCACTGATGGGACCGTGGGATTTGTCCTTCCGAAGACCTTGGTTTTAAGGACTGCGCTGTGGCTGTGCTGCGTGGATGTCAGGTGGTACACCAGTTCGAACTGCTCCACGTAGTCCACCGCCGAGATGGAGTTCAATAGATCAAACTCCAGCCCCTGCGTCTCTTTCAGGAAGCGGCACGTATCCAGCACGCTTTCCGGCTTGATCCAGAGGCTGAGGCCATCCCATTGCTCTACAGCCGATGGAAGAACCACCTGGACGTGACGCCCCAACTCCTCTCCAGACATGGGCCGTATCATCTACGACCCTGCCGGCACACGGGCCAAGCTGTAGTTCTTTATCTTCTCATGAAGCTGCATGATGCCGTACAGAAGGGCGTCGGGGCGGGGCGGGCAACCGGGCACATAGACGTCCACTGGAATAATATGGTTCACTCCCGGCACCACGCTGTAGGACTGGTAGTACGGGCCGCCGCTGGTGGCACACACGCCCATGGAGATGACCCACTTGGGTTCGGCCATCTGGGCATAGAGCCGTTGGATGGCCTCAGCCATTTTCCAAGTCACAGTGCCCGCCACCACCATCAGGTCCGCCTGCCGGGGCGAAGGGCGCATGGCCTCCATGCCGAACCTGGCAATGTCGTAACGGGACATGGCGCTGGCAATCATTTCGAAGGCGCAGCAGGCCAGTCCAAAGGTCAAGGGCCATACCGCAGAACGCCTGCCCCAGTTGAGCAGGGCGTCAACGGATGTCACCACCACGCTGCGCTGTAGGTCGGACGGCACTTCCAGCACCGGCTCTGGATATGGCTCCAACGCCGTGTCCTTGAGGGCCTGTATCCTTGCGCCCTCTTGCCTGTCCAGCTCACGGGTGGATATGTATAGAGGTATGGACTTCTGGGCGCTCTCCTCAGTCATTGCTCCCACTCCAGGGCGCGTTTGCGCCAGGCATACGCCAGTCCCACTACCAGAATCAGGACGAACACCAGCATCTCAAACAAGGCGAAGAGGCCAAGCTGCTTGAAACGTATGGCCCACGGGTAAAGGAACACAGTCTCCACATCAAAGATGACAAAGAGCAGGGCATACGTGTAGTAGCGGAAGTTGAACTGCACCCACCGGCCTGGCCCTATAGGCTCCACTCCACACTCGTAAACGCTGCTTTTCACCGGGCTTGGCTTGCTGGGGCGGATGCGTATGAAGGTGAAAAGCCAGGAGAGCATCAGCATGCCCACAGGCACAACGACGGCAACGATGGTAAGGATGAGAATAAGCCCGTACTGCCGGAAATAGTCGTCAAGCATGGCGCTCCGCCGGGGCGTAGGGTAAATCGCAACTACTATAGCATGGGGCTTCTCTGGCTTACAAGTGAAATTTTACACAAAGTGTCCGTCTTCAGTGGGCCAAAGCCCACAGATAGACACTGTGCGCGGCCGCAAGGCCACCGTAGTGTCCAAACCCCCGACTTAAGGCCATCCACTTAATAGGTTGACACTAGCCCCGCTCATATGGTTAGACAAGCTCACCACGAGCGGAGCAATAATCCCGCTCATCCTGAGCCTGCCGAAGGAAATGAGCGGGATAAGGCATCATGAGAAAGTTGGCTTATTCCCTCAATGGCCATAAGTCGATGGGGTTGGACGCCCCGCTCATATGGTTCGACAGGCTTGCTTGTTATTATGCACCAGGTTTCACTGTCAAATGGGAGCCTTCCTGCCCTTCTTTGCCTTCAGTATTTGGACACGTTGATTTCTGTCATCTTCCCGGTTACAACGTAAATCACCCGCTCAGCGACGTTGGTAGCCCGATCAGCGGCCCGCTCCAAGTCGTGGGCCACCCATAGTAGATAAGTGGCGCGCTGGATGGTCTTGGGGTCCTGGATCATGTACGTTAGCAATTCCCGATACACCTGGTCATATAGGGCGTCCACCTCGTCATCGGATTTGCACACGGCCATGGCCTCTCCGATGTCCCGGTTCACAAGGGCGTCCATGCTTCGCCGCAGCATGTCTATAGCCTTCTCTGCCATGCGCGGGATGTCGATGAGAGGTTTCAGAGTAGGCTCTTCGCCCATCATCAAGCTGATCTTCCCTATTCCCTCGGCATAATCACCTATACGCTCCAGTTCTACCGAGATATGCAAGAATGCGATGAGCTTCCGCAGATCCCGCGCCAATGGCTGTTGGGTGGCTATGAGTTCGACACACTTCTCCTCAATCACAAACCGCTTTTGGTCGATGTAATCGTCTTCTTGAATGACCTGCCGGGAGACCTTCAGGTCACGGCGCTTGAGCGCATCCACTGCCTTGGCAATAGCTTTTTCCACCATGCTGCCCAATACCAGAAGGTCATCCTGAAGGGCCCGCAAGTGCACGTCGAAATCAACCCTTGGCATAGGGACCTCCTGTTTTCTAACCGAACCGGCCCTCGATATATGCCTCTGTGCGCTCATCCTTGGGATCGGTAAACATTTGCCCAGTTACTCCGTACTCGATGAGCTCTCCTGCACCCTTGGGATTCGCCAGCATGAAGGCCGTCATGTCCGAGACGCGAGATGCCTGCTGCATATTATGCGTTACGATGATGATAGTGTAACGCTCCTTCAGCTCACTGATGAGGTCTTCAATGTGAGTAGTGGCGACGGGGTCCAGAGCGGAGCAAGGTTCATCCATCAGAAGCACCTCCGGCTCTACCGCCAATGCCCTGGCGATGCATAGGCGCTGCTGCTGGCCGCCTGAAAGGGCGGTGCCGCTTTGGTGCAACTTGTCCCTAACTTCATCCCAGAGGGCTGCTTGCCGCAATGCCTTCTCCACTACCTCGGCCAGCGCCTGCCGCGGACGCAGACCGTTGAGCTTTATCCCTGCCGCTGCGTTGTCAAAGACGCTCATGGTGGGAAAGGGGTTCGGCTTCTGGAACACCATGCCTATGCGCCGACGTACCAGGACGGGGTCCACGCCAGGGGCGTAGAGGTCTTGGCCGTCCACAAGGACCTGCCCCCGCACGTACGCCCCGCGAACCGTCTCGTGCATGCGGTTCAGGCAGCGGATGAGTGTGGACTTCCCGCAGCCAGAGGGCCCAATGATGGCGGTGACCTTGCGTGGCTCGATGTTCAGGTCAATAGCACCAAAAGCTCGGAACTTGCCGTACCATGCCTCAAGATGTTTGACTTCTACGCCGGTGCCCTGGACGGCGCTACTCCCATTGGACATTCCCCGCTGAGGCGCTGATGGCTCCGTCAAGCCCTGTACATCTTTCCTCGTGGTCCTGCTAAGGAATCGCATCGAACTATCCTCTGTAATCCTAAATCCTAACAGCTATCGTTTTGTTCGGCTACCCCTGTACAGAAGCCGGACTGAACCGATAATAAGTAGAGTGATTGCCACCAGCACCAGTGATCCGGCCCACGCCTGGCTGTGCCAGTCCTTGTATGGGCCTATAGCGTATGAAAAAATCTGGACGGGAAGTGTGGCGATTGGCTGGGTGACTCCCTCTTGCCAGAAGCGGTTGCCCAGAGTGGTGAATAGGAGCGGGGCCGTCTCCCCAGCCGCGCGGGCCAGCGCCAGCATGAAGGCGGTGATGAGACCGGACGCCGCAGATGGCACCACCACGCGGAGGACCACGCGCCAAACAGGCACGCCCAAAGCCAAAGCTGCTTCCCGCAGGGAGAAAGGCACTGTGCGCAGGGCCTCTTCAGCGGTGCGGGAGAAGACAGGTATCATGATGACCGCCAAGGCAAAGCCTCCGGCCAAGGCGGAGAAAGTGCCCATAGGCTTCACAATGAAGACGAAGGCGAAAATGCCGACCACGATGGACGGCACGCCTGCCAGGGTCTCCGTGACGAATCGGACGAGGTCAGCGAACCGGCTGTAGCTGAACTCAGAGAGATAGATTCCGGAGAAGATGCCTATGGGTAGTGAGAATGCCGAGGCCACCGCCAGCACAATGAGGCTGCCAACAATAGCGTTGGCCATACCGCCGCCAGGTTCTCCTGCCGGCTTGGGGAGCTGCGTAAAGAAGTCCAGGTTGATCGCTTGCGCTCCGTTAATGAAGACGTAGCCCAGGATAAGGAAAAGCAGCAACACTGTGCCCACAGCCACAGCCAGGCAGATCGTCAGCATAAGGTAGTTGACCAGCTTTCGTCTGCGATAGGCTCCCGAGTTAGCTGCCAGCATCAGCGCACCTCTCCCGCCGGTGCCCGCGCCACTGACCAGACCAGCAACCTTGCCAGGACGTTCACAATCAGGGCAATGACCATGAGCACCAGCCCCACATGGATTAGGGCGGAGATGTATAAGGCGTAAGTTGCCTCGGTAAACTCGTTGGCGATGATGCTGGCCATGGTACTGTTGGGCTGTAGCAGGGACCAGGTCAGTTTATGGGCGTTTCCGATGACCATTGTCACCGCCATTGTCTCGCCTAAAGCCCTGGCCAGTCCCAGGATAACCGCTCCCAATATGCCAGACCGTGCATAGGGGATGACCACCCGCCCGATGGTTTCCCATGGGGTAGCCCCAAGAGCCACCATCCCTTCCTTCTGTGACTGGGGCACCTGGGATATGACCTCTCTGGCCACTGCGCTGATGATGGGGACGATCATAATGGCCAGGATAAAGCCAGCCGCCAGGACGCTGACTCCAAAGCTTGGCCCTCGAAAGAGAGGCAGCCAGCCTAGATGGGCCATAAGTAACGGCGCCAGGCTGCTTCGAATCCATGGCACCATGACAAAGAACCCCCAGAGCCCGTAGACTATGGAGGGTATGGCGGCCAGGATGTCCACCAAAAAGGCTACAGGGCCACCTATGCGTGGAGGGGCCATCTGGGTGACAAAGATGGCGATGCCCAGCGCCACGGGGACCGCCAGGACTACTGCGATGAAGGAGGAGACAAGGGTGCCTACGATCACATGGAGGGCGCCAAACTCCTTCGTCACTGGGTTCCACGCAGTCGAGCTCAGGAAGCCGAAGACCCCGAATGTCCGAATGGACTCGCTAGCTCCCGCCACCACCTCAAAGACCATGAGCGCAGCCAGTGCCAGGATACATAGAGTTACAGAGAGGGTCAGGCCCTTGAACACCACGTCACCCCGGCTGCCGGATAGTGCGTGTTTAGCCCTGGCTTTGAGCCTATCCCAAACGGTTATCTCTGTGACGCTTACGTTCATCTTCCTATGTCGCTTCTTTCTACCTGTGTACAGCAATGCAGGCACGGGAGCAAGTGTGGTTACCCACAGCTCCCGTGCCTATTTTCTTTACGTTACAGCAGCAATGATATGTCCTACGGCAGCATAGTCTCCCACACCGGGGTACCCTTGAATGTGACCGTCTTCAACTTCTCCTTGGCCATGTTGACTACCAGTGGGTCCAGTGGGGCGTAGTCGAGCGAGGCGTGGTACTGCTGGCCACCAACCCTGTCCAGAGACCACAGAGCGTATCGGATGAGCTCCTGGGCGCGCTCCAGGTTCATCTGGGGCAGCACGCTCAGGTCCTGGTAGATGAGAATCCACGTGAAACCAGCGGCGCCATAGGAGTTGGCACCCGCTGCATTCACCACCCGCGCCTCCATGTTCTCGGGAAACTCACCGGCGGCGATCATTCCGGCGGCGGCAGCACTTGTCGTCTCAAGACTGGGGGTGATCCAGTTGCCAGCCTTGTTTTTTAGCTGGGCGAATCGCAGATTGTTCTGCTTGGCATAGGCCAGCTCAACGTAGCCCACTGCTCCAGGGATCTGGCCTACCTGGTTGGCCACCCCTTCGTTGCCCTTGGCCCCGAGGCCCGTGGGCCAGCTCACCGAGGTGGCGGTGCCGACCTTATCTTTCCACTCCTGGCTGACGTTCGCAAGGTAGTCAGTCCAGATGAAAGTTGTGCCGGAGCCGTCGGAGCGATAGACCACAGCAATATCCTGGTTTGGCAGGGTCACGCCTGGGTTGTCAGCAGCTATCTTGGGATCGTTCCACTTGGTTATCTTGCCGAGGTAGATACTCGCGATGGTGTCCTGAGAGAAGCGAATCTGAGGAGACCCCGACAAGTTATAGGCTGGGACCACGGCACCCATAGCCATAGGGATGTGGAGAACGGTGCTTCCGGCAGATGTCTTCTGTTCGGCGTTCATGGGTCCATCAGTGCCGCCGAAGTCTACGGTCTTCTGTATTACCTGGTTGATGCCGCCGCCGGAGCCGATGCTCTGGTAGTTGATCTTTATGCCCGGATTGAGCTTGTTGTACTCGGCGGAGAACTTGGAGTACAGGGGAAATGGGAAGGTTGCCCCTGCCCCAGTGAGAGTCATGCTTTTGGATGTCGTTCGAGGGATGCTATCAATGTCCCGCCTTGGTGTAGGCGTGGCGGTTGACACTGGAGCTGAGGTGGCGGTAGGTGTTTGTGCCGCCTTGGTGGGCGTGGCGGTTGGCACTGACGTTGCGGTAGTGGTAGGAGTGGGTACTGGCTCGCCGCCACACGCGGCTAGGGCCAGAAGCATAACAGCGCCCACCATGACCAGTAGCAACTTGGAAAGCCTTCCGGCTGTCCTGAGCTTAGAAAGAGTTACCATTTTTCTGTCTTTTCTCCCAGGTGTCTTTGCGGTTAGAACCACTTTTTATCTCCTTGCTTGAATGTACTGCAACTTCTTTAAGGGACTGTTAACGCTGTGTTAAGGTGTCTTTAATCAAGCCACCAATCGTAGTCTGGTGGCCGCACGTAGGAATACCGCGTGCTGGCGCCGCTGCGGCATTTTGGACATCGCCAGAAGCGGACGCCATTGATCATTGCGGCGTCTGATCCGCTGAGAGGCTGGTCATCCACCAGTTCCATCTGTGACCAGCAAGAGGGGCAATAACCTGAAATCGGAAGGGTGGGCATCAGGATGCTGAGCATCCTCGCCCAGGCCGCCTTCAGCCTCTGCCACGGCGTCGCCCCTCTAAGAACGCTGCTACCCGATGCCAGTGACTCCAGCAAGTCTCCCGTTTCTCTCACTTCAATCTTTCCCATTGTTCACCTCCTTTGAATAACTGGTTTCATCTCTCCCTATACAACACCTCGGTATTGATGGTTTCCTCGGTGCAACCCTGTGGCGCTGGGCACCTCCGGCACTAGGCTTTTCAGCCCTGTAAGGGCTGAAATCACCTTGCCCCTGAAGGCGACGTGAGCCTGATGGACAACATCCAGCAACCATTGTTGGTCTTGGCGCGGAAAGTGGGTGAGGACCAGACATCCGGTCCCTGCCTCGGCAGCGACCTCGCCTGCCTGCCCAGCAGTAAGATGGCCAGCAACCGTGATCATGCGTGGGTCATTCTCCAGTGATGTTGCTTCTGAGAGCAGCATATCCACCCCCTGGGACGCCCTCTTCAACCCAGGGCAAAGTTTGGTGTCCCCTGAGTAAGCGAAACTGGAGGCCGCTCCCTGCACGCGGTAGGCAAAAGCAGGAACGGCGTGCATCACCTCGTAAGGAGTAACTATCAGGCTACCTACAGCTATCGTCTTGCCGTCTATCAGTTCTGCGGGTATAAAGGCTGCTTGGAAAGGATCGGCGAGGCGGCCGCTGTCTGGCCGGCCGAAGGCGGCCACCAGGTGCGCCAAC
This sequence comes from Dehalococcoidia bacterium, assembly GCA_030651175.1. Lineage (GTDB taxonomy): Bacteria > Chloroflexota > Dehalococcoidia > Lucifugimonadales > SHYF01 > SHYF01. The sequence continues at coordinate 11,332 of JAUSCR010000042.1, read as the reverse complement.
ACTTGCAGACCCCCAGGCGGAAGGTAGAGGGGGATGGGTCGAATCTGGTCAGGGGCTAGGCCCCGCCAGGAGAACCGGATTAGGCGGTAGGCATATGTCAGGAGGTCCATGGAGTGGTCTGCATGCATATGGCTGATGAATATGGCGTCGATTTTGCTGGGGTCGTGGTTAACTTGAAGCTGTGGCACAACCCCGGGGCCACAATCAAACAACAGTTGGGTATCCCCCTCCGAGATCAGGTAGCCGGAGCAAGCGCTCTTCGGCCCAGGGCTTCCTGCCCAACTCCCAAGAATCTCTAGTTCCACTAACATCACCTCCTTTTCTTTCTCCTTCTTTCATTTCACTTTCCATCCTAATCTCCTAACTTGAAGAGGCCTTTAACTCAGTGTTAAGGTCTGATTAGGGTCCGATGAAATGAAAAGGAAGAGGCCCTCTTTGGGGGAGGGCCTCTTGAAGTGCCAAATGGTTTGAGTGGCTAGTCTGCGCGTGGTACCGTGAACGTGAAAGTGGTACCTGCCCCCTCCTTGCTCTCAGCGCTCACCTCGCCGCCATGCGCCTGAACAATGTGCTTGACAATGGCTAAGCCCAGCCCGGTGCCGCCATCCCGGCGGGAGGGATCAACCTTATAGAACCGCTCGAAAATGTGAGGAAGATGTTCCTCCGGTATGCCAATCCCCGTATCTCTGACGGCGACTTCCACCATCCGGCCTGCCACATTGGCGGTAATGGTGACTTGACCGTGCTCCGGCGTGAATTTGATGGCATTGTCCACCAAGTTGGAAAGGACCTGGCCAAGCTTCTCTTTCTCTCCAAAGACACTGGGAAGGCCGTCAGCCAGGAATGCGTCCAACCGGATTTCCTTTGCCCTCACCCGTTCCTGAAAGCGCACTAGCACCTCTTGGATAAGAGGCGGCAGGTCCACGGGGCTCGCCTGGAGCTTCACCTGCCCGCTCTCAAGGCGGGATAGCTCAAGCAGCTCGTTGACCATTTCGCTCATGCGGTCTATCTCCCCGTGAATGCGCTGGACGAAGTCTCTGGCTATCTGTGGTTCCTCCAACGCGCCTCCTTCCAAGGTCTCAGCCATCGCCATCATGGCGGCCAATGGGGTGCGCAACTCGTGGGATACGTTGCTGACGAACTCCCTGCGGGTCGTCTCTAGATGGCGAAATGGCGTGAGGTCATGGAGCGTCAGCAGGACGCCTGTGTTTCCATCCCCTGTCAACGGTGTGGCGACTGCGCTGAGGAACCGTCGGCTCCGCATCACCTCCACTTCACTGTGCTGCTGATGCTTGGTTTCCAGTGACTTCGACAAGAGACGTTGCAACTCGTGGTCCCTGACGGTTTCTATAAACCTGCTGCCAATGGCGTCTTTTGCCCTCACACTAAGGAGATCTTCGGCAGCTCGATTCAGAAGCTCGATACGGCCATCTCCCACGATGACAATTATCCCGTCGGCCATCGTGTCTAGAACAGCCGACAGCTTGTTCCTCTCAGAGGAAAGCGCCTGTATCATGTCTCTCAGCGCGGCGGCCATTCGATTGAAGGCGGTGGCCAGCTCCTGTGTCTCGTCCGATGCCAGGGCCTCTACCCGCTGCTCCAGGTCTCCGCCCGCAAGGCGGCGGGCCGCTACTGTGACCGAGCGGACAGAGCGGGAGGTACGGCGCGCCACGTAATAGGCCAGCCCTAACGACAGAAAGGCCACGACGAAAGCGGACAGGGTGATGGTGGTGATAATCCGGTTCACATTAGCTTGTATCTGGGATGTGGGTACAGCGACCCGGGCCACACCCACCAGCAAACCATCTACATGGATGGGCATGGCGGTATAAAGTAACTCTTGCTTTACCGTGGCGCTGACCCGAGTGGCCCTACCCAAGCCGGAGTTCAGAGCTTCCTGGACTTCAGACCGTCCGGCGTGGTTTTCCATCTTGCTCGGGTCTTCCCAGTTGTCAGCCAGGACCGTTCCATCCCAAGCGATCACGGTGACACGGGCTTGGATCAACTTTCCAATTCGCTCGCTGGCCACATGGAGGTCGGCGGTGTCCAGAGGCCCACGGAAGTAACGGGCGGTGGCTTCGCTCACCAGCCCCGTCTCATGCTCTAGCCGCTCCTCTAGGTTCGAAATGTAGGTATTGCGGACAAAGTTTACCAGGTAAAGGCTTACCGCTCCCATAGAAACGAAGATGAGGACGGTGTAAGCCAGGGCAATACGCCATTGCAGGGTATGAAGCAGCCTCATCCTTCGAACCTGTATCCGACGCCGCGAATGGTAATAATCCTGCCTGGGCTTCCCGGATCGGCTTCTATCTTCTCGCGCAGCCATCGGATGTGGACATCCACCGTTCGACTATCGCCAATGTAGTCATGTCCCCAAAGGCGTTCCAGGACCTGATCCCGGGTAAAGGCCCTTCCTTTGTTTGTCATGAGGAGGACCAGGAGATCAAACTCGCGTGGAGTTAACTCGAGAGGAGTACCCTTGAGTGTTGCTACGTGACTGTCCAGGTTCACTTCAATGTCCCCTGCTTTGATTACTTTTGGAGTTGATGGTGCAGGAGCGACCTCAGAGACCATGCGTGAGCGACGAAGGAGCGCGCGGATCCGAGCCAAAAGCTCCCGCATACTGAAGGGCTTGGTTAGGTAGTCATCCGCACCTAGCTCCAAACCCACCACTCGGTCTACCTCTTCGGCCTTTGCGGTCAGCATGAGAATGGGGATGTCAGCTTCCCGTCGAAGGAGTCTACAGACCTCCAAGCCATCGAGCTTGGGAAGCATGATATCCAGGACAAGCAGATCAGGCTTCGCCTCCCGAGCAAGCGCTAACCCTTTCTCGCCGTCGGCTGCGGTGACGACCTGATAGCCCTCTTTCTGGAGGTTGTACCGCAGCGCCTCAAGGAGGTTTTCTTCGTCCTCTATAACGAGAATTCGTTCGCCTGGCAAATCAGAGCCTCTAAAGACGGATTTCCAGGCAATTATAGAGGATGGACGAGGCAAATACTAACTCAGGTGGAGGCCTCTCTTAGTGATATGCGTATAGCTGAACTAATGCGAAGCTGGCTTTAGCCCGCAGGAGGCACTATCCGTCTTTCCGCTTGCAGTTTACTCAGGCGCACCATGAACGGGGTACACCCCGCCTCATCGGGCGCTCTCCCTTGACGCACAAGGAGCCATGATGCCACACTTACTTGACACCTCTAGGACTAAACCCATTGTGCTGATTGACATTCATACGCACACCTCCCCTCGTTCCGATGACAGCCTCGTCAGCCCCGAGGAGCTGATGTCACAGGCCAAACGCTCAGGGCTGGAGGGCATATGCCTCACGGAGCACGACTCGTTTTGGCCGCCCATAGCAGTAGAGTCCTTGAGCGAGGAATACGGCGTGACTATTTTCCCTGGATGCGAAGTGACCACGGAGGAGGGCCACCTGCTGGTGTTCGGCCTGGACCGCTACGTCTTTGGAATGCACCGGGCAGCTTTTGTGAGGGAGCTGGTAGACCGTGCGGGGGGCGCTATAGTCCTGGCCCACCCGTACCGCCGCGTCTATCGGGAGGGCACAGCCCTTAGGGAAGGCGACTATGGCGACCTGATAGCCCAGACCAGCCACCACCCTGTTATATCCCTGGTTGACGCCGTGGAGGTGCTCAACGGCCGTGGCTCAAAGGAAGAGAACGGTTTTGCGGCGGAACTCAGCCGGCGGTCCAACCTCAAAGGCGTAGGAGGCAGCGATACCCACCAGCTCACCGACATAGGCGCCTATGCCACGGAGTTTGCGCATCCTGTTAGGAACGTAGGGGAGCTGGTCCAAGAGATCAAAGCTGGCCGCTTTCGGCCTGTGGCGCTAGCCAAAGGGTGCGGCTCTCTGTATATTGAGAGGAAATAGAAGACGAGCACGACCCATGGAAGACATAATCCGGGTGGAAAACCTGCACGTCCACTTCTACTCCAAAGATGGGGTAGCTAAGGCCGTCAACGGCGTAAACCTGTCTCTCCAGGAGAACAGCGTTCTGGCCCTGGTGGGAGAGAGCGGCTCTGGTAAAACTGTCACCGCCCTGGCCATCCTGGGGCTCGTACCCTTCCCCGGCAGGGTAGTTGAGGGCCGCATCCTTCTGAACGGCGAAAATCTATTAGATAGCAGCCCAGAGCGCCTGCGAGAGATCAGGGGCAAGGAGATTGGCACAGTCTTTCAGGATGCCCAGGCCGCCCTAAACCCCCGCCTTCCCATTGCCATACAGGTGGAGGAGGCGCTGCTGGCCCACACCTCTATGACCAAACGGGATGCACGCATCCGCGCCGAGGAGATGCTGACTGAGATGGGCATTCCAGACCCCCAACGCATCTTGAACCAGTACCCGTTCCAGCTAAGCGGAGGGATGTGCCAGCGCATAATGCTTTCCATTGCGCTAGCCCTGCGTCCCAAGGTGATCATCGCGGACGAACCTACTTCCAACCTGGATATGACGCTCCAGGCGTGGGTACTGGAACACCTGCGGCAGTTGAAAAGAGAGTACGGAACTACTATCCTGCTAATCACTCACGACATGGGGGTCGTGGCCCAGATGGCCGACCACGTAGCCGTCATTTACTCTGGGTCCGTGGTAGAGTACGCCGATACCATAACATTGTTTAAGCGGCCAGCGCACCCATACACCTGGGGCCTTTTCCAGGCGCTTCCCAGGTTGGATGACGTTGAGCGCTCCCTGATGCCCATGCGAGGCCGCGCCCCCGACCCCACGGAACTGAAAGACGAGTGTCCTTTCATACCCAGGTGCCCCAAGGCAACCAACATATGCCGCACAAGCCCCAAACCAGCGCTAAGGCTTATAGAGGACCAGCACTACGTTGCTTGCTTCAACGAGATACGCCACGACTGGGAGGCCGCTCCCGCCTCCGGGAGCCGGCGGACAACTCAGCCACCAGCGCCTCCAGAGCCAGATCCTCGCCCAACTCACCACGCTTGATTGCCAGGTCTGTTTCCAACAACCGCCTGTACATCGCCGCCACCTGTTCGTAGGGATGGCGACGCGCCTGCTCATCCACCTGCCGGACGGCAAAATCCGCCGTTAGCCCCAGTCTGCTTCCCATCTCTGGCCCAGGTACGCGCTGCGCCTGAAGCTCCTGAGCCAGGAGAATAAGGCGTAGCTGCCGCGCCAGCATGGTGAGTACGTATGAGGCATCCGCACCGCCCTGGCGCAGCCCGGCCATAGAACGCATGGCTATGGCCGACCGTCCTTGCAGGATGGAGTCCACAACCCGAAAGATGTTGGTTTCCCTGGCGTATGCCACCAGCAGGCCCACCGCCTCATCGTCAATCGGCGCCTCGCCGCCAGAGTACAGGGCCAGCTTCTCTATCTCATTGCTCATCACCCACAGGTTGCCTCCCACCAACTCCATCAGCCGCCGTACCGCCTGGGGTGATGCCGTCGCTCCCTTGCTGGCTATCCTCTGGCGGGTCCATTCCTCCAGAGCTGCTCCGCCCAAGAGAGGAAAGGCGCGCAACTGGGCAACTGAAGCCAGACCCCGCAGAAGAACGTTGTCACGGCGTAGCGCGCCTTCCAAGAAGACCAGGATTGTGCTGGGAGGAGTTTGGGCCAGAGTTGCGGGAGCCTGTTGCCACTCCTCCAGCGCTCCCTTGGCGCCGGAGGCACGTCCGTCCCGCCCTCCTGCCCTGCCGCCGTCGAACTGCGCCAGCAACCCATCTACAACGACCAGTCGCCGCTCGGCCAGGAATGGGACAGCGCTGCACACCGCCTGGAGATGCCGGCTGCTTAGTCCCGGCCCATTCAGGACAGTGGTGTTCGCTTCAAATAGCTCAGGTGAGCCAATCTGCTGGCGCAGCTCCTCCAGGAACTCCGTCTTGGAGAAGTCATCCTCTCCGTAGATGACGTATATCACGGACAGCAACCCCCTGGTGCTCAGAACCCTCAACTACAAACGCCACGACAGACAACTTTATGCAGTATATAATATGCGTTCATGAACCGCCTAACCAACAAACTGATAGGCAACTACGAGCTCCTGGACCCGGTGGCAACCACCGGGCTGGCCACGGTCTACAGGGCACAGGACAACACCAGCGGCAAGATAGTAGCCCTAAAGGTGGTGCATGCCTATTTCGTGCGAGAGGCGGAGGGACTCCAGCGCTACCTGCGCCAGATGGCCCGGGTGCAAGAGCTTAGGCACCCCAACATCGTTCCTGTGTACGGCGTCGAGCACAACCAAGAGTCCCTAGCTGTGGTGATGGAGTACATGGAGTGGCCCACACTGAAAGTCAGGAAGCCCAGGAAGATGCCTCTTGGGGAAGTCCTGACCATTCTGGGTCAAGTTGCCGCAGCCTTGGACTACGCCCATGCCAATGGCCTGGTCCACCAGGACCTGCGGCCCAGCAACGTCTTCTATGACGAAGAGAGCGGGCGGGCAATGGTCTCTGATTTTGGGACCATCGCCCTGGCAGAGGGTGGACACCTCCTCCTCCGGAGCACCATAAACACCCCAGCGCCCAGCTATGCTGCTCCCGAGCAGCTCCAGGGGCAACCTCCCGACCCACGCAATGACGTTTACTCCCTGGGGGCACTGGCGTATGAGCTACTTACAGGAGAGGTCCCCTTTGACGCCCTGAGCCCATACACCATCCTTTCACGCCAGCTTTCCACCAATCCGGACCCTCCCTCCTTCTGGAACGTGGCCCTCCCAGTTGCCGTGGACACCGTGGTGCTCAAAGCGCTTAAGCGCAGGCCGGAAGAGCGATACCCCACCTGTGGAGCGATGGTAGAGGCGCTGACCCAGGCGGCCGGCCCATCCGTCGTAGCAAAGGCCGTCACTTCTTCCACACATGCATCTGGCACCCATGCGCCTGGGACCGCCTTGGCCCCGGCCCGCGGTGAAGAGGTTGCCATAGCCTGGGACAGAGAAGATGCCCGAGTCATCTGTCCTCGCTGCGGCTCAGGAAACTCCGCAACAGCGTCCCGATGCCAGACCTGCTGGGGTACTCTGGGGACGCAGCCGGTGGTCACCCGTGAGGAGGAGCGGAGATGGGTGCGAAAGTATGTGGGAAGGCTGCGTCTCAGGAGGCGTGTTCTATGGGGCGTGCCAGGTGTTATGGCGGCGGTGCTGCTTGGGGTATGGGCGTACAACCTCCTGAACATTACGCCACCTTTGCCAGCGCCCACCACCACAGTCACAACTTCGGTGGCTGCTGGGGATTGGCCTACCATCCAGCGCGACCTATTGCATACAGGCGTGGTCCCTGGCCCCGCCTTTGCTCCCCAGGGAGCACCCCAGCGGATATTCCAATCTGACGGGCCCATCCTTGCCACGCCAGCAGTGGCCGGAAACAAGATATATGTAGCCACCAGCGATCTCAGGGTGGCGGCGTTGGACCGGGCCACCGGGCAAATCCTCTGGACACACACTGTCAGCGGGCCGGTGAACTCCGCCCCGACTGTTGCGGGCAGCCTGGTTTATGTTGGGCTGCGGGCTGGCGATCTGCTGGCTCTGGACACGGAAACAGGGAAACTGAAATGGAGCTATCAGACCAAGAATCCTATCTACGGCTCCGCCACGGTCGTGGATGGCACTCTGTACATAGGCTCCGGGGACCATTTCCTTTACGCTCTGGACGCTGACACAGGGAAACTGCGCTGGAAAACGGAAACAGGCGAATGGATATTGGCCACACCCACAGTAAGCCAGGGGATAGCGGTTATTGGGTCACAAGACGGCGAACTATATTTGGCGGACGTATCCAAAGGAACACTTCGATACCAGGTAAACCTCGGCGCCTCCATGGACACCGCCATAACGGTGGTGGATAACGTCGCCTATTTCACCACGCGCGTAGGTAACGTTTTGGCCTTTGACTACATGGAGAAGGATGTATCTTTCCGCAAGGCTAAGTTGAAGATCCAGACTCAACTCTTCGTGTGGGGCATGCGCTCTTCTCCTCCTCGCCTTCCGGGCCTCGTGTGGAGCCGGCGGCTGCGGGAGCAGATCGTCGCAGAGATGGCAACAGCCCATGGGCGATTGTTCCTGGCAACCGTGGCAGGGAAACTTCACGCCCTGGACACGAAAACAGGCCTGGAGTTGTGGAAAGTGGAGGGCCTGGCACGCCTCTACTCCGCGCCCATTGTGAGTGGCGACACCGTGATTCAAACCGCCTCCGATGGCACTATATACGGGTTCGCTGCAGCCACGGGGATAGAAAAGTGGAGAGCTTCCGTGCGGGAAGGTGTCACCACCTCCGTCATCTTGGCTGGTGATACCCTGTACGTGCCCACCACGGCGGGAAACCTCTACGCCATCCGGTAAACCCTTGACGGATATTACCTGCGCTTCGGCTGAAACGATGGCCCCTGCCAGGGAGTCCGCAGGCAGATACATCCGCCGGCCTGAACTCTGTCACAGGGCAACCGGTTCTTTCTCAGGAGTATCACCATGGAGCTAGGAATCATCGGTCTCCCCAAGAGCGGTAAGACCACCGTCTTCAATGCCCTCACCAGGGGCCGGACTGAAGCATCCCGTTCTGGTGGTCAGTCCAGCAAGCTGATTATGGGCGTGGACAAGGTTGCAGACCGGCGTGTAGACGCCCTGGTCGCCATGTTTCATCCCAAACGTGTTGCCCAGGCGGAGGTGCGCTACGTGGACATCCCCTGGGCGCCGGATAGCACTGGAAAAAGTCAGGGCATCGGCGGTGAATACCTGAACGCGCTTCAACGCACCGACGCCCTGCTTCACGTCGTGCGTGCCTTTGATGAGCCATCTGTCCCCCACGTACAGGGGAGCGTGGACCCTTACCGCGACGCTGATACCATCAACCTTGAGCTAGCCTTCTCAGACCTGGCCATAATCGAACGAAGGTTTCAAAGGCTGGAGGCGGAGCTAAAGAGCTCCAAGGCGCAAGAGCGAGAGGCAAGCCGCCGAGAGGCCGCGCTCCTGACCCGACTGAAAGAGGGCATTGAGAAAGACGTCTCCATACGGGAACAGGAGTTGACCGTAGAGGAAGTAAAGCTCATAAGCGCATATCAGTTCCTTACGGCCAAGCCCATGCTTGACCTGTTCAACATAGGCGAGGCACAGCTGCCCCAGGCCAGCAAGATAGAAGAGGAGGCGCGCAGACGACTGGGCAGTTCCCGCATACTGGTGGCAACCATGTGCGCCAAATTGGAGGCTGACCTGGCGCAACTGCCTTCGGCGGAAGAGGAGGAGTTTCGCCGCTCTCTGGAGGCTGGCGAACCGGGCACAGCCAAGGTGACTCGCCTTTCCTATCAGCTGCTGGGCCTCATCTCCTTCTTTACCACAGGCCCCGATGAGGTAAAGGCATGGACGATACGCGAAGGCACGCCGGCGGTCAAAGCGGCGGGACAAATCCACTCAGATATAGAACGCGGCTTCATCCGGGCCGAAGTGGTTTCCTTTGACGACCTGGCTCGTTGCGGCAGCTTTGCGGAAGTTCGACGCCAAGGCCGCCTGCGACTTGAAGGCAAGACATATACCGTCAAGGACGGCGACGTTATCGAGTTCCTGTTCAATGTGTAAGACCATTCATGCTACGGACACGCAGGAGAGGTCTCCAGAGGCAAAGGCCCGGGGGACACCCATCGCCCTGTACATACACATACCCTTCTGCGAGACCAGGTGCCCTTACTGCGACTTCAACACTTACGAGGGCATCGAGCCGCTCATGCCGGCGTACATAGATGCGCTGGTCCAGGAGATACGTCTGTGGGGTTCCTTTCTGACTCAAGGCCAGGACACGCCGCTCCCTCAGCCTATCTCCACGGTGTTCTTCGGCGGCGGCACGCCCTCTTACCTGCCGCCTGAGAACATTCAGCGCGTGCTGGACGCGGCGCGCGCCGCCTTTTCCCTGGCCCCAGATGCCGAGGTCACTCTGGAGAGCAATCCCGGAGACGTGACCACCACCAGACTGGAGATGTGGAAAGCCGCCGGCATCAACCGCGTTTCCATAGGGGTCCAGAGCCTGGACGATGGCCTGCTACAACTCCTGGGCCGCCGTCACGACTCCCAGGCGGCGCGCCAGGCGTACCAGAACGCCCGGCACGCCGGCTTCGATAACTTGAACCTTGATCTGATGTATGGGCTGCCCGGCCAGTCCCTGGCCCAGTGGCGGAGTACGCTAACCGACACGCTGCACCTGGCCCCAGAGCACATTTCCATGTACTGCCTGACCCTGGAGGAGGGGACTCCTCTGGATGCATGGGTACGCCAGGGGAAGGTGCCGGAGCCAGACCCCGACCTGGCCGCCGACATGTACCTGCTGGCGGAGGACCTGGCCGGCGGCGCAGGGTACGAGCACTACGAGATTTCCAACTGGGCCATGCCGGGCCGCGCCTGTCGCCACAACCTCATCTACTGGCGGAACCAGCCCTACCTGGGCGTTGGGCCCGGCGCTCACTCCTACATGGGGGGTTACAGGTTCGCCAACTTGAAGTCGCCCCGCCAGTACATTCAGCGTGTCAACCAGTGGGCCGATAAAGGGGCCATGCCTCTCAGCCTGGCAGACCTGCGTGACGGCGGGCCTCTGGATACCGTGGATGCCATTGACGCCCCGACGGAGATGGGAGAGACAATGATAATGGGGCTTCGCCTGGGCCAGGGCGTATCCGAGGCCGGCTTTCAGGAGCGGTTCGGCGTCGGGCTGCGAGAGAGGTACGGGCCACAAATAGATGAGTTGGAGCAGTTGGGCCTGCTTGAATGGCGCCAGAGCTGGCTGCGGCTCACGCCCCGGGGCCGACTGCTGGGCAACGAGGTGTTCCAGCGCTTTTTGGTGTGAGCTTCCTCAGCACCGGTGCGGGGGCGGATGAAGGCGCAGGGGCTTTGATTATCGGTGCGAGGGGTGCGCAGGAGGACTCTTCGAGAGCCTGTCCCCGATTCCTTCCCCCGTCATGATCATCAACCAGATACGTAGCCTTTTTGAGAGCCAGCGGTTCACCCCTACTCTAACTCTCCCCCGTCACGGGGGAGAGAGCGCCCTGTCCCTTCCCCCGTCTACGGGGGAAGGCTAGGATGGGGGATTTACCCCTACTCTTAATGCCTCGGCGACCGCTTCCGTGACGGCGGCCATCTCGTTCAGGACCTGGTTATCCCAGAACCGCAGCACCATGAATCCGACGGATGCAAGCCAGGCATCCCGCCGGGCATCCAAAGATGCCCGTTGCATATGCTGGCTGCCGTCGACTTCTATGACCAGCCGCCGTTGGAGGCATACGAAGTCAACGATGTATGGCCCAATAGGGCGCTGGCGGCGGAATTTGTGGCCCTCGATCTGACGGAGCCGGAGGTGAGCCCACAATTTACGCTCGGCATCCGTCAGGTTTGC
>JAUSCR010000139.1 GCA_030651175.1 Dehalococcoidia bacterium | reverse complement strand
CTTCCTGGCCAGGAAGGGGGACAGGGGGATGGTCGAAGGAGTTCTCATCACCCTGGTAGGCTGCAGTTGATTTTGCCATCGTAGGTCAGTTGGCGGATAATGCGAAGCGCCATTACACAGAGAGGTTGGGCCTTGGCATACACCCAGGTAGCATCGTCCCTGAAGGAACGCATAACCCAGCAAGCCCGTGACCTGGGGTTCGATGAGGTGCGCGTCGCCTCGGCGGAGCCTTTCGTGGAGGATGAAGAGGCCGCGCAGGAGAGGGTGCACCAGGGGTTCATGGGTGGTATGCCCTGGTTCACTCAGGAGCGCGTCCAAAGTGCCAGCGACCCCCAGGCATTGCTGGGTGGCGCTCGCTCTATCATCTCCGTGGCCCTGAGCTACCTCCCGTCGGAAGAAGCAATCCCAAACCCGTCGACCGTGTCGTCGTATGTTGAACTGGCGTTTCCACCCCCATCCTCACCTTCCCCCTTCAAGGGGGAAGGGATTGCTTCGTTAGGCAAGGTGGCCCGCTACGCCCAGTGGTCGGACTACCACGGGGTGATGAAGGAGAAGCTCCGCATCCTGTCGGCAGAGCTTCCTCAGCTGGCGGGACGCCCCGTGCGAAGCCGTGTGTTTGTGGACGATAGCCCACTGCTGGAGCGAGCCGCGGCTCGCCGGGCCGGCCTGGGCTGGTTCGGCAAGAACACCAACATCTTGACATCGGCTCATGGCTCCTGGGTGTTCCTGGGCGCTCTGGTCACCGACCTGGCGCTTGAGCCAGACGAGCCTCTGAAGAAGAGCTGCGGCGACTGCGTCCGGTGCATCCCTGCCTGCCCCACGGGAGCCATAGTTGCCCCCTACGTTATAGATGCGCGCCGTTGCATCTCGTACCTTACCATCGAGTGCCAAGGCACCATCCCTCGCCCCCTGCGGCCCCTGATGGGCGACTGGGTGTTCGGCTGCGACGTGTGCCAGGAGGTCTGCCCAGTCAACAGCGGCGCTGCTGCGGCAACCATACCGGTGCTGAAGCGCACCAACCTCTCCGCCTTAGAGTTGGTGCCGTTGCTCAGCATGTCACCGCAGGAGTTTTCGGTGCGGCTTCGACACACGCCCATTCAGCGTGCTAAGCTGGTGGGCTTGCAACGCAACGCCTGTGTCGCCCTGGGGAACATAGGTGATCCGTGGGCGGCGCCGGCGCTGGGCCAGGCGCTCATGGATGGCGAGCCTCTGGTCAGGGGCCATGCCGCCTGGGCACTGGGCCGCATAGGAGGGCCGGAGGCCCGACGTTTGTTGGAGCAGGCGTTGGAGGGGGAGGTTTCTGGGGAGGTGCGGGAGGAAATAGAGGCAGCCTTGGCGGAGCATACCGATTGAACTAATCAGCGAGGAGCAAAGAGCAAAATTGGGTACACGATGGGTATTATGCTCAAAGATACACAAGGCCACGGTGACCGAGGCCGACCTGAACTACGTTGGTAGCATTAGCATTGACGAGGACCTGCTGGAAAGGGCCGGCCTGTGGCCTGGGCAGATGGTGCTGGTGTCCAGCAACACCTCGGGTGCGCGGCTGGAGACCTACGTCATGGTGGGAGAGCGCGGCTCTGGGATGATCAGGCTGAACGGGGCATCGGCCCACCTGATCAAGGTTGGCGAAGAGATAATCATCATGGGCTTTGAGCTTTCGGAGAGGCCGCTCAAGGCCAAGGTTATCCTGGTGGACAAGAAGAACAAGTTTGTGCGGTATTTGTGAGATGGGGGATAAGACGCAGCATCTTCTCTGATTCCAGTCCATTGCGACCCACTGCATTGACCTAATGTATCGCATGTGATACATTAGAAAATATACCACCAGTCTAGATGTTACATCTCGGCTGGTAAACTGGTGCAGGTTCAACTTGCCCAGTATGGAGGTGTGGTTTGCATAGGAGCACCGGATGCCGACAGTCGCGAGGGAAGGGCAGTTCCAGTTTGTAGTGAACCCACGGGAAAACGATTTTGAACCTCCACACGTGCATGTCTGGGTCGGGAATGAGGACGTGTGCCGAATCGAGCTGAACAGCGAGAAATTCATGGAGGAACCTCCGCCGGGCGATTACAGGAGTATCCTGGCGGCGTACCGAAAGCATGCGGACACGATAAGGAAGGTATGGGACAACATACACCGGAGATAGAGCAGTAATATGGGTGCAGTTCTAGTCAAGAACGCTAATCGGATGATGACCTCTGCAAACGTGCTGTTTGAGGGGATTGAATTCTACTTTGCGGACGGCTGCAGGGGTGTAGTTCCATTTGCAGACATTTCGGAGGTGAAGGAGTTCGAGAATCTCACCAGCATAGAGCTGCCAAACCCCTACGCAGTCATTCTGCGAACGAAGTTTGGCGAGACAATAGAGCTGCCCTGGGACTTCGCTCGCCACTACTGCGATGCGTCATATCAACCGAGGGTTGAGGCCATTGCACTTGCTGGTAGACAGGCTATCGGCTCTAGGATTCGGCAGTTGCGGGAATCTGCCGGGTTAACTCAGGAAGCGCTGGCACATGCGGCCAACATCGGACGTGTTACGCTGGTGCGAATCGAAAGTGGCGGGCAGTCGCCCAGGTATGAGACACTTGCTTCCCTAGCTCGGGCTCTGGGGCGACCCATCCATGCGCTGCTGGTGGCTGGCGAAGCCCCCACCTAAGTATGCTCCACCACCCTGCCAGATTGCTTCGCTCGCAGGCTCGCTCAGCAACCCCGCTGGTCGAGGTTCCGGTCGGAGGCCCTGAGAGGTGCTGTTTGAGCCGGTGGAGGGTCGGACCAGTTGATTCCTGAGTGGCAGGATGTAGAATAGCCCAGTCGGTCCGTGCGGGTACAACGAACATCTACACAGGCGAAAGGAGATGGAAAGATGGTCAGTCAACCGGGCACTAGTTGGATGAGAGATCGTGAAGGGATGGGGGTCTGGGAGCACCGGGGAAAGGTCGCGGTGGCAGGGTGGGGAGTGTCCCCCATGGACCGGCGCTGGGACGGCAAGAGCCTGGACAAAACCTTGGGCGCATACGCCATCGCCGCAGCAAAGAAGGCAATAGAAGATGCGGGATTGAAGCTGGCCGACATAGACGGCGTCATAACCCCCTCAGCTGGCGCCGTCGGGGTAAATGACTTCTGGGCGCCGCGGCCGTTCTTCGCACCGCCCTACGACACCGAAGACGGCCTCACGGTGGTGTCGGCGGAGTGGCTGGCCAGGGGCCTGGGGCTGAAGAACGTCAAGTATTTTCAGTCTAATACAGGTGAAATAGGGACCCAAATGGGCCAGGCCGCCCAGGCCGTGGGTGACGGTCTTTCCAAGACCTTACTGGTGATGTACGGCATGGGCAATATAGAAGGCCGGTATGGGCAAGGAGGGGTGAACTCGCTCGACCAAGTTCGCGGGGATGCCGTATTCCTTTTACCGTGGGGTGCCCAGTCTGGAGCGGCGATGAATTCTCTCATCGTCTTCAAGCAGTATTGCACAAAGTATGGCAAAAGCGTTGACGCACTGGCCCCATTCGCCGTGAACCAGCGAAGGAACGGCCTCATGGTCCCTTGGGGGTACTATAGCCAGCATGAGCCATATCAAATAACTAAAGAGGATTACCTGAACTCGCGTTATATCGAGCAGCCTCTCAGGATCTTGGATGCCGACCGGCCGGTCAATTCTGCTTCGGCCTTCATCCTAACCACCGCCGAGCGGGCCAGGTCTATGAAGCAGAAGCCTGTCTACATTCTGAACCACAACCAGACCAAGTTCCCTGTTCGGAGCACCTATTACACCCTGGCGGAGAACGTGGAGGCGACCGACGGCCTGGCGCGGATGATGTGGGAGGGCTCCGGGCTCGGTCCCAAGGATGTTGACGTCTTCAACCCGTACGACGGTTACCTCCAGTTCACTCAGCAATACCTGGAGGGCTTCCAGTGGCACGGCGTAAAGCGGGGAGAGGCGCTGGACTTCTACGCAGGGGATATCAGAGTCGAGGGGCCGCATCCCTTCAACTCCAGTGGTGGAAACAACGGGACTGGACGCACCCGCTACTCCCTCTTCACCGATAGCATTGAACAGCTTCGTGGAACGGCGGGCAAGCGCCAGATAAGGATACGGTGTGAGACCGCTCTCGCGGGTTCTACTGTACCCACGAATAACGGTTTCGTCATGTTCAGCAAGCACCCCAGCTAGATGTGCTGCTTATCCTTAGGCAGTAAGCCCAGTTCACCTATGGTGGGCCTGCGTCGCCTTAGGGCGCAGGCCCACCATACCGTACAGAAGCAAGAACTTTTGAGCTCGCCCTAGACCTCTCGGCATGATACCTGGCCTGACACCGTTCGAGTCGCGGGTGGTCCACCTCAATTCAACGAAGAATCGAAGCTAGCGAAGTAGGTCCAGGGGTAATATCGAGGATCTCTATTTGCCAAAAGGGCACGAAAGGCAGATTACGAGGCGTGTTTGCCGCAGTACCTGCGCGCACAGGTGTTTGAGGTGGCCACCTTTCAGTGAGTTGTAAGTATGCTGCACTGGAAGTCAGTCAACTGCACGGTTCACGCCACGCATCCAGGTTCCAATTCTTTTTCATAGAGTTGAAGTTGAGAACATTGGCCTGCTCGCAGAACTCACTGGGATCGAGTTCATACTCCACATTGAAGACGGGTTTACCAGCCTTAATGAACGGCAATAGGCTTTCGCATTCATCATATTCAAAGCATTGCTCATTTAAGGCCCAATCGAAATACGGCAGTAGATCAGGAATCTGATCCATATCATTCTTGAGCCCAATGGATAGCCCCCGTTCGTGGGCCATATTCGCCAGCCAGGTATTGTATCGACGCTGATCCTCGTAGGTCAGTGGGAAACCGGTATTGTTGAGGAAGCCATCTACGTTGTCAGGCTCGATCCCGTCGAATCCTTTGGCCTTGCACAAATCCATTCGAGCTTCCATGATCGGTCCCAACACGTCGATACGCCGGATGTCTAGCCACTTTTCACCTTCCCAGTCATCGAGATTGGCGCCGACCACCTCTTTGGGGAACTCTCCTGCATCGGGGCGCCAATCTTCCAATCCGCCTGCGTTCATATAACAAATCACTTTGCGGCTCTGTGCATGCAATGCTTCTACCACGGCCGCATCATTGTCGAACAGGTCTATATCGTACATGTCAACATCAAACGACTGATCCACCGGCAGGTCGTTAAGCTGCCACTGCCAACTCGCGTTCAACGGCGGCTGCCAGATTTGAACGCCAGGAAGATAGGGCACAGCCGTTGACATCGCTGTCGTGGTGCGTGTAGGTGCGGGAGTGCGTGTAGCCGTGTTGGTAGGCGTGGCCGCCAATTCAGGCCCTACGCAACCGATCACAACCATGGCTACTAAGGCCAGCAAAAAGGAAAATACCATGGCGAGCCATCGGCCCTCCTTAGTTGAGCCCGACACTGGGCGAGGTGGAGGCATTATAGCAAATGGCCCGCCATACGGTACAAAAGGTAAAACTTTTTCAGCGACCTTCGCTCTGGCATGGTAGCCAAGGGGTTCGAGTCTTGGTAGGCGGGGCTCAGCGGACAGTACTCGAACTTTCTGCGGCCTGACTTGGTGCCCAGGCTGAGGCAACTACTTGCCAGCAGTTCATAGCCAGCATGATGGGCCTAAACGTACAGAAACCAGAACTCAGTCAGTGTTTGAGCTTCGCCTCGTCTTGGGTGTCTGGGAGCACTTAGCTCGTGGCTGGCTTGCACCCTCGCGACGGGACGCCCGCACCCGAACCCACGTGCGGCCGTCGTCCCCGGTGCCGTGCCAAATCGGCATTTACTACGGCCCGAGACCGTAGGGCTCCCACGACTGGATTAGCACCAGGTTCTCGATCCAGTTGATGTTGGTGGTGGACCAGGGGAAGTTAGGCGGCTCCGTAGGGCCAGGGATCTGGCGGAGCACCGCCTTCAGCCCCACCCGCCCTACCTGCACATCCACCAGATAGTCCTTGAACGCGGGAATGTATATCCAGGCGTCCTCTTTATTTCCTGTGGCGGCGAAAGGCTCGGTGATCACGGAGCTGGACGTGTCGTTGAAGAAAACGATAGTGTAGACGCCGGTGTCAACGTCTATGAAACCAGTGCGGACAAAGGCCTGGCGGGGTCGTGAACTGGCTGCCAGGATCAGGTCGTTCCCAGAGGACGGCGGCTTGGAGGTGATCCTGCCGGGGGCGACCAGGGCCCCACTGTCGATCACCAGGCCACGGAACACCAGGATGGAGGTGTTGCTCGAACCGAAGTCCGCGGTGTGGGATGCCCAGTTGATGTTGAGCAGGCCGGGCCGGACGTTATAGATGCGCAGCAGGTAGCCCTCCTTGGCGGCCACGGTGGCGAAAGCGGGGTTCTTCAGGCCAGGGTCGATATATTGCTGGCTTATCTGCCGCACCACTGCCGCAGGAGCGGAATTGCTGGTGGCGATGAACAGCACCATGTCCGATTCCAGTTGAAAGGCACTGGTATGGCTGGCCCGGACCTTGAGCTTCATGGAGATGGGAGAGAGGGTGTTCAGGTAGGCCACGTCAGCTTGGGAGAGCGTGAGGCTTACGGCCTTGTCCACGTTGTTCAGCGGAATGGTGGCGCTCAGGTCGGGGTCCGGCGCG
>JAUSCR010000126.1 GCA_030651175.1 Dehalococcoidia bacterium | reverse complement strand
CTCAATAGATCACAAAGGAGAACCCTATTCCTCTACTAAAGGTAGGTGACCCTGTTCCCAACGTGAGCTTCCGCACGGCAGAACGCACCGACTTGCCACTATCCGGCTTTGGCGGTAGGCAGAACATAGTCCTTGCTTTCTACGCCAGGGCGTTCACCGGGGGCTGAGAGCGCGAGCTGCGGAAGTTCCAGAGCATGCTCTCGGAGTTCCAGCAGCTAGACACCCAGGTCCTGGGTGCCAGCACAGACGCCGCTCCGTCTCAGAAGGCATTTGCCGACCATTGCGGCCTATCGTTCCCGTTGGTGGCCGACTTCCCCGCCTTCGCTGCCGCCAAAGCATTCGGCGTGTTCAACGAAGAACGCATGACGAATAGTCGTGTCACTTTTGTGATAGATAAGCATGGAGTCATCCGCCACGTTATAGAAGACGCCCAGAACATGGAGCGCCACGCTACGGAGTCTTTAGAGGTACTAAAAACGCTGGCGGCAAAATAGCTAAACTCGTCTCAAGGGGGAGTCCAGAGGGGGGTGCCCCCTCTGGCAAGGAGCTTGGGGGATGTGCCCCCAAGCTAAGTTTCTTTCCCCCTCGCCCGCCTCAGGCGGGAGAGGGGGACACAGGGGGTGAGGGTTTGGGATGAGAGCGGCCAGCGCGTTCTATCCCTGCTGTCGCTGCCTGGGGCGACGGCCGCCGCTAGCATGGGGCTCCTCCAAGAATGGGTCCACGGCGTCCTCAAAGACCTTTACCACCCCTGGCTTCCGCAGCAGGCGGTTGATCCGCTCCTCCGCCTTCAATCGCACATCGCTCTGGGCCCAGACTTGCCACTGCTCCAGGGACCCCCAAACGCTGAGCGACATAAAAATCCTGTGGTCGTCTGGCGAACGCCAGCTCTCACCGTAGAGATAGCCGTGGGTCCTCAGTGCCTCGGCACGCAAATCTCTAAGCATGTGCCACACCCAGCCCTCATACCCTTTGCGCACCCTGCGCTCTACCAGTACCTTCACTGCCATAGATGCCTCCGCATTGAGTTTCCGACAGGGGGAATACGGTGTGCCCGGGATAGCTACGGGAGCTTCGTCTCCGCTGCCCCATTTTCTTGGCGCATCGCAACAACCCTTCTACAATAGCACCTTGCCAGTGGCCTGTGAAGAACGCTCACTTCTTGGTCGCATCACTGATTTTCCTGGCCCATTGCTCGTTATCTCTCACCGTCAGCACGATTCGGCGGTACGGCCCCGCCTTGCAGTTGATGACTAAAAAACCCTTCCCAGGCGTCGCGAACCAGAACTCCTTCTTTCGGCCCCACCAGCGGTAGGTCCCTGCTTTGACCAGTCCTGGAATGAAGGAGCCTGGTGCTTTTAGCTCCCGCCATTCGAGTCGAGGGGTCTCTGTCGTGGCCCCCTCCACGTAGGTTAGTGGGACATTCACGTACCTCCGCGCCGCCAGGATACCCTGCCAAAACCCAACGTCTATGCAGAGGGAGCCTTTTTCAAGCCGAAGCTGCATGCACCACTCCTACGAGTCCACTGGCGCTTATTGTAAACAATTGGGTTGCCAATATGCCAGGTATGTCGAGGCTGCGAAGCTCGTTGGGGGTGCAGGGGCTATGCCCCCTGCCGGGGCAGCAGAGTCTGCCCTGAGCTTGCCGAAGGGGGTGTCCCCTGGTCTCTGTCTCTCTTCCCCTTTCTCCTGCAGGAGAAAGGGGACAAAGGTCCGATGGCGAAGCCATCGAGACTCTCGACAAAGTCGGAGGGGATGAGGTTTCTGTAGATGGTAGGGCGGGCTCCTGTTCACTGCGAGGATTTGTCATCACACTGACAGGTTCTGAACCAACATGTTGTCTCTGAAGCCCGCGTTCCATGCTCAGGACGTGGGCTTTTTTTCGCACTGAATCTTCGCCCGCTCTTCCAACGTTAGGCTTCCATTGACTGTCCAGCGGCAAAGGTACTCATCCCTTCCTATTTGCCCAGCAAGAAGCCTTTGAAGGCGGTTCATCAAGTCGTTCAGAGCCTGTTGCCTGGCCTGGTCTTTCCCAATGTACTGGAAGGTCATGGTAAGGGCCTTGGCGTAGTTCCCTTCCGCCTCCTCCTGTTCAATCCCCGCGACAAGTGTACCCAGGAGTCCAGGCGCCAGCTTCTCGGCTGCCTCCACGTGGCTTCGGGCCAATGGAATGTAGGATGGGTCTTCGGACAGTTGGTATACCCTGGCCAGACCTATGCGGAGACGCGCGTTCTGAGGCTCGCTCCGGAGAGCGGCTTTCGCTTCAGGCTCTAGCTTATCAAGTAGGCTGGCTCGTTGCCCCTTGGGAATACGTGGCAAGTTTTCGGAAATGGTATCGAACAGGATCTGGCGGCTCAGGGTTGCCAGCGGCGGAAATGTCTGGAAGCTGCTTTGCGCTTTCTCAAGGAATTCTTTAACGCTGGCGCTTTCCACTGGCATGAGCTGCGCTGCTCGATATGGCCGGTAGACGAATAGGTACAGGGATGCACCTGCCAGCAGGAGGATGGCCACCGAGGCTGCCCATTGCATGCCAGGTGTAAGGATGAAGCCAGGAAGGACATTGCGCTCCTTGGCCGCCCGCGCGGGGTTGGAAGATGGGGCGGCCTTGCTAATCCCTCTCGCCGGGGCGGGCTGGACAGCCATCTGTCCCTCTCTGCTAGCTACCCATCCAAGCAATAAGATGAACTGGAGAAACGTTCCAGGGGTATCAAACAGGAAGAGGTCCTGGACCATGTAGGCAATCACCCCTGCTCCCAGGAGAATGGCGAAGGAGCGCGCTTCTTGCTCTCTTCGTACAATATGGATAAGCACCCAGACCATCCATCCAAGGAGGAGCAGATAGATGGTGAACCCCACTACGCCTTTGGTGACCAGCTCCTCCACAGGCTTGTTGTGCGCCTGGTCGGCAAGCTGAGTCTGAAGAGAGGTCTCTCGGGTGGTGGCATACTGGTCAAAGGCCACTGCAAAGTTCTCCGGCCCCCAGCCGAATACTGGAGCGTGTGCAAAAGCCCTCAGCCCCGCCTGGGCGGTGCTAAATCTTGAGCTGACGGATGTGTCCTGTGAACCCAGGGTAAGGAGGCTTTGGAACCGCCCCGCTGTCACGTTGGAGCGGGCCAGATTCTGAAATAGGAGGCTCTCACGCCACAGCGGAAGGGCCACTGCCATGAGGATGGGCACAGCGATGAGCGTACCAACCAGCACCTTCATCCTTGGCCGCCTTCCCCATACCAGGTAGCCAATGCCGGCGACGATAAGCCCTGCTGCCAGGCCCACAACAGCGCCGCGCGTACCGCTCAACGTTAGCACCCAGAGGTCCAGCAGCGCCGTCGCTGTCCAAAAGGCCCGCCACGGCCATATTGAAGGCATGGCCTGCCTTTCACGGCTCCTTCGGCCACGCCTTTCTGTGCGGGTCTGATGGCGGACCTGCTGGGGCGACGGCCTGCCAGACCCGGCGAGAAACGCCAGCGCCAGGAAGACGTTGACCAGCATGTAAGCGCCTACGTATGTGGCGTTCCCAAATGTAATGTCCACGCGGCCAAGGTTCGCGCCCGCCGTGGTGCGCAGGTACCAGAAGACCGAATCAAACACTGGAATCCGGTAGTGTTGCGTCAGTCCCAGCAGGGCTACCACCAGGCTTATGCCCAGGTTGGCGTTCAGGAGCCAACGCCAATCCCTCTGCTGTTTGAACACGCTGGCTAATACAACCGCGAAGGCAACCCAGTGGGCCAGGTCGAAGACGCCCCCCATACGCCGGTAGTCGCCCCAGAAGCTACGCTGGAAGCTGACCCCTGATACCGCGGCAATGAGACCGCCTACAAGGTAGATACCAAAGAGCCACAGGAGCCACGAATGCAGAGGCCTGTAGGCCGGCTGCCGCAAGGCCAGGGCAACCCAGCAAGCCAGAACAATTTCAATGAGGGCGCGAGAATATGTAGCTTTGCCCACCACATAAGGGAACAGTGTGCTCTGGGTGACCACCAGAGGCGTGAGCAGGACCAACAGAGTCCCCAGCTTTATGGCAAGGAGAAGGCCTTTATTTACCGGGCTATCAGTTTGTGTTGACAATGACATGGCGCTCGCATGGCTGTGACTATGTCTCTGCCTGGGTAAGGTTACAATGTACAAGGCTGGAGAGCAAACCGCCTGGATCGCCCAATCTCACGAAGCTCTCCCATTGGAGGTCTGTGTGAGACCGCGCGCATTTGGTTTTGCGCAGAATGTCATTCTGAACGGAGTGAAGAATCTGGGGTGGGGTGTGACTCCATATCTGACTGCTGCCCCACCCCAGACCCTTCGTCTTGCTCAGGGTGACACTTTTCGCCATCCAGGAGACTTTTCGTGCAAGTCTATTGGGCGACAAAAAGGCCCCGTGAGATGATTCCCAGGGCCTTTCAGATACGATTCTGCCTCGCCGCAAGGGTGTGGTGCCGAAGGCCGGATTCCCTGACTATCATATCGCTCGGTGCCATCATATCTGCCGACGTACTCCCCTGTCTAGGCTTGGTCACCAGGGCTGTATCTGTGGTGCTGCGCTGTGCTACCCAGTACCGTGAAGTATGTCGGCAGAATGTCGGCAACAAGCTCCTATCTGCGGCAAAGCTAAGTCGGGATACGGAGGCCGTCAGGTTTAGGTTGCGTGTGGAGTGGGTCTACGGGTACGAGCCACACATTGAAGGTCAAAACCCCAAGGTGTGCTGCATCACGACCCATTCCTTTCCTACTGAAACTCTCCTCAAACCCTGCGCAAACCTTGCTCTAAACCTGACATAACCCTTGTGCGGGCATAGGTAAAGGCATAGGGACTGTAAGGGAAAAGCAAGGTTCACAGATATGGAATCCCAAAGGCCCCATGTGAAGG
>JAUSCR010000124.1 GCA_030651175.1 Dehalococcoidia bacterium | reverse complement strand
ATCTTCTTGCTACCCGTGTCTCCCACATTTAGGTACATATGCAATGAATTGTCAAGGCATGTGGATGCAGTTGCAATAAATGGCAGGAAGGCATGGCACCAGTGGTTTGCTTGACATGGCGTTGTCTCAAAAGTCAGGAGGGTGCAGGGAACCTCGGTTCCCGCTGGGGGTCTGGGGGTATCCCCCAGATTCAAACCTCCCCCTCTCCGACGCGGAGAGGGGGACACAGGGGGTGAGGTCAAGGACTTTTGGGACGAGGCAGCTTGACATCTGTCTTGGAGCGCAGGGCAATCCGTCGCAGGCGGACGGATTTCGCAAGGCCAGTCGTTGCTATCGTGGTGACTGTTGGGTATCATGTAGCCGCTCAAACTAGGATGGGAGGGGTGGCCGAGCGGTTTAAGGCGCCTGTCTTGAAAACAGGTAATCTCGCAAGGGATTCGTGGGTTCGAATCCCACCCCCTCCGCCATCTAGAAATAGGTTGGAGATTTAGCAAACCAACAACCTGAGCAAAACAAAGAGTAATGGAGGTCTATGAAACTACACGAGTATCAAGCTAAGGCCCTCATATCGGAGTACGGCGTGGCGGTCCCCAAGGGCAGTGTGGCTGCCACACCGCAGGAAGCCCACGAAGCGGCCCAGCGTCTGGGGGGACGCTGTGTGGTCAAGGCCCAGGTGCATGCCGGCGGCAGAGGCAAGGCCGGTGGCGTCCGCCTGGTTACATCGGCATCAGAGGCGGAGCAGGTGGCCGCTGGGCTTCTGGGCAAACGCCTTGTCACCATACAGACAGGCCCTGGGGGCGCTCCAGTACACAAGGTGTTGGTGGAAGAGACCCTGGATGTGGAGAAAGAGCTGTATTTGGGGATAGTCATTGATGGATCGGCGCGGGCCCCAGTGGTGATAGCCAGCAGCGCCGGCGGCATGGAGATAGAGGACGTGGCCAGGGAGCATCCCGAGCTCCTTCTTCGTGAGGTGGTGGACTCCGTGGTAGGGTTAAGGGCCTTCCAGGGGCGACGCCTGGCTGCGGGAATTGGCCTTCCCACGGCCGCAGCCAACGCCTTTGCCCAGCAAGCCTCCCGTCTGTACCAGGTGTTCATTGCCAAAGACTGCTCCATGGTGGAGATCAACCCACTGATACTCACCAAGGACGGGCGGGTCATTGCACTGGACGCCAAGGTGAGCGTTGATGATGACGCATTGTTCCGGCATCCGGAACTGGCGGAGCTGCGCGACTGGAGCCAGGAGGACGACCTGGAGGCGAAAGCCGGGCAGGCTCGAATCTCTTACGTCAAGCTGGATGGCGACGTGGGATGCGTTGTAAACGGCGCCGGCCTGGCTATGGCAACCATGGACATTGTCAGGGCGGCCGGCTTCCAGCCCGCCAACTTTCTTGACGTTGGCGGTGGCGCCGACCCGGATAGAGTTGCTCAAACAATAGGTATTCTCTTGGATGACCCCAAGGTCAAGCGGATATTGGTCAACGTCTTCGGCGGCATAGCCAGGTGTGATGACATCGCCCTGGGCATAGTGAAGGCTATACCGGCGTCGCAACACCGTATCCCAATAGTTGTGCGGTTCCTGGGCACCAACATGGAGGAAGGGAAACGCATCCTACAGCAGTCGGGCCTGAACACCCATTTTGTGGATAGTCTGGCCGAGGCAACAGAAGTGCTGAGAGGTTTGGCAAAGGCATGAGCATACTACTGAACAGAAACACGCGGGTCATGGTCCAGGGCATCACTGGCAGGCAAGGCACCTTCCACGCCACACAGATGCTGGAGTATGGCACCAAGGTGGTGGCAGGTGCCACGCCGGGGCGCGGCGGCACTCTTTTTCAAAGCAAGGTCCCTGTCTTCGACTCGGTGGAGACAGCCGTGCGGGAGACCGGCGCTAACACGTCCATCATCTTTGTGCCAGCGCCTGGAGCCGCCGATGCCATCCTGGAGGCAGCGGAAGGTGGCATATCACTCATCATCTGCATAACAGAAGGGGTGCCTCCCCTGGATATGCTGCCGGTCCTCGCCTACCTGCGCGGCAAGAAAACACGGCTCATAGGGCCTAACTGTCCGGGCGCTATCTCCCCCAGGCACAAGTGCCGCGTGGGCATTATGCCATCTGAAATCCACATGCCTGGGCCGGTGGGCGTGGTCTCGCGCAGCGGCACTCTGACCTACGAGGCGGTGCACCAGCTTACCCAGGCGGGCATTGGCCAGTCCACCTGCGTGGGAATAGGCGGCGACCCCATGGTGGGGACCGGTTTCGTGGACATCCTGACCTTATTTCAGAAGGATACCCAGACTGAGGCGGTGGTGCTGATAGGCGAGATAGGGGGCACGCGGGAGCAGGAGGTGGCGGAGTTCATCCGATCGGGAGGCTTCACCAAACCTATCGTGTCCGTGATAGTGGGCCAAACAGCGCCTCCAGGCAAGCGCATGGGCCATGCGGGCGCTATCATCACCGGTGCGGCAGCCCTGGCCTCTGCCAAGATCAAGGCCCTGGCCGATGCGGGCGTTGTGATCGCCCCGACGCCTGCGGACATAGGCACAACGATGCGCAGGGTGCTGAGAGGAAAGTGAGGCGCGGCCCGACATCTCATCCTGAGCGGCTATAATACACTGGCGGCGCTAGCAGGCTGCTGAATAAGGAGAGTCCAGAGGGGCGAAGCCCCTTTGGCAGGGGAACTGGGGGGTGTCCCCCCAGACCTTTCCTTTCTACCCCCTTCCTGGCAGGAAGGGGGCCAGGGGGATGGTCTAACATGTTGTTCATCCCCCTGCTAGGCCGCTGAAGCGTAGCTAGTTCCACCGCATCCACTGAAACTCCAAGGAGGCGCGACATGCCGGAAATGCCAGGAAGAGCGGACTACTGGACTATCGGCTACCCCGTGTGGGGAGCGCTGGTGTACACCATGCTCATCCTCGCCGCGGTGGGCGTTGGGGCCACGGTCTACCGGCGATACCAGGTCTGGCGCTTGGGAAAGCCAATGCCGGACCTGGGCCCGTGGGGGCCACGCATCCAGGGAGCCGCAAAGCTATTCGTCAAGGACATCTTCGGGCACCGGCGCTTCATAAAGAGAGAGCTTTATCCTGGCCTGATGCACTTCTTCTTGTTCTGGGGCTTCACCTTCCTTCTCATCGCCACAACACTCAGCGCCCTGGAGTTCAACTTCAACCATTACAATCCATTGAACTTCGACTTCCCCACAGCTCGCTTCCGTGTCCAGGAGGACTTCCTGTGGGACGTGTTTGGAGGCATATTCGCCACCATTGGTCTAGTCATGGCCGCCCTGCGCCGCTACATAATGCGTCCAAGCAGGCTAAACACCTTTGCCGACGATACGATTTTCCTGGTGCTGGCGGGCGCGCTGGTGGCGACGGGCTTTGTGGTGGAGGGGCTGCGTGTTGCCGGAACCAATCCTTCGCCAATCTGGGCCGCTCCTGTGGGCTACCTGGTATCCCTGGCGTTCGTGGGCATGGAACCCAGGACCATCGGCGTAACCTACGCCATCATCTACTGGACCCACGTAGGCATTGTTGGTGCCTCATTCATCTACATAGCCGTGCGTTTCAGCAAGATAAGCCACGTCTTGCTCAGCCCCCTGAACGCTCTGCTGCGTTCCAACCGGCCCCTGGGTGCGCTGCGGCCCATGGGTGACATAGCGACCCTTCAGCGGTTTGGCGCTCAGGACCTTCCAGACTTCACATGGAAGCAGCTACTGGACTTCGACGCCTGCACCAACAACGGGCGGTGCCAGGACGTATGCCCCGCCTTCCTCAGCGGCAAGACCCTTTCCCCACGGGCGTTGATCCAGAGCCTGCGTGCCTTCTCAGCAGACCGGGCGCCGGTGCTGCTGGCGGTGAAGCCTGGCGAGCAGCCGCCTGCCGCCGAGCCTGACATGATCTCGCGGGTCAACCCCACGGCTGTTTGGGACTGCCTCACGTGTCGCGCCTGCATGGAGGCGTGCCCGGTCTTCATCGAGCATATAGATAGCATCGTGGACATGCGCCGCTACCTGGTCATGGAGAAGGCGGAGATGCCCGATGGCGCGGCCGCTGTCCTGATGAACATGGAGCAGCGCGGCCACCCGTGGCGCGGCACCCAGTCCACTCGCACCGACTGGATGGAGGGAATGGGCGTCAAGACACTAGCCGAGGACCCGGAGGTGGAGGTGCTCCTGTGGGTGGGGTGCACCCCGGCCCTGAACCCGGCCAACCAGCGGGTGCCACGGGCCGTGGCTTCGCTGCTAAAGGCGGCGGGGGTGAAGTTCGGCGTGCTGGGCAGCGAGGAGACATGCTCCGGCGACCCTGCCCGTCGTCTGGGCAATGACTACCTGTTCCAGACGATGGCCCAGCAGAACATCGAGACGTTCAAGCGGTACAATGTGAAGAAGGTCATCACGCTGTGCCCCCACTGCTTCAACAACATCAAGAACGAGTACCCCCAGCTTGGCGGCAACTACCAGGTGTACCACTACACTGAGTTCATGGCAGAGCTAATAGAGCAGGGGCGGCTGAAGCCAATCAAGCCAGTGAACATAGAGATGACATACCACGACTCGTGCTACCTGGGCCG
>JAUSCR010000121.1 GCA_030651175.1 Dehalococcoidia bacterium | reverse complement strand
AGCCTCCGCGGCTACAGCCCGGACCGCTGCGGCCTCCAGCAGCGGAGTCAGCGGGCGCCTTCCCCGTGCCGCAAGGGAGGAAGCACCCAGCAACTCTGTGAGACGGGGAAGGACGAGAAGGTGCACATTGGCGCTGCCGTGGCGGCCCAGGTCGTGGCGCAGATCAAGTCCAGCGTAGGTGGAAGGGACTATGACGCTGACAGGGGCCAAATGATCTCCGCGCTTGAGCGTGGACAGAAGCTGCCGAAGGCGCTGGCGTGCCCTAATGTCCAAAGGCTCTAGATAGAGTCCCGGGTGGAGTCTCATTGGCCAGCCACCACCTGGGTGAGAAAGTCATGGCTCAATGTCTAACCTCGCTCACAGCCAATAAGGAATGTTTCCCTCCAGCTGTTTTGGCTTGATCCCTTTGAGCGCCATGTAGGCAATCTTATCGCTATAGTGGATAGTCACGGGCAAACGGGGTGGCCGTAAGGAGCCGTAATGTAGAATTGTCAGAGCAAGAATCGAGTGAATCGCTTGGCCAATGGTAAACGGTGCTTCAGTACGAATATGCAGTGGCTGTGGTGTTGCATCTCTAAATGGAGGCAAGGAAGAAACCAGGAAAGCCTCGGTGTTGCTCAACATAAAAGCACTGCCTTTAGGAGGCTGGCCTACCGTTCCTCGCTCAATGCCATAAAGGCGAGGGGTCCCAGTCTTGATAACCTCCACTAGATGAAACTGTGCTCCGATCTTCCCAGCCCAGCTACGCAACGCTTCCTTCTCATCGCCCCGGAAGTAGCCGTCCCGATGGATAACGACCCGTTTGCCACTAAACTCATCCAACGGAAACAGCGTTTGAAGAACGCTCTCGGGAATTGTCTCTCCCTCTAATGGAGTATCGTGAATGACATATCGCAAGAACTCGCCATTGCCGAAGTAGATTCGGGCTATTGCTGTGGCATTGATGCTTCCGCCCAGTCGTTCTCTGCGCCGTCGAGCGATATCAATGCCGACAACAAGATCCGCATAATTCAGCGGATCTGCAAGAACAAACGGTATGTTTCCCGTCTTCCCGAGCACACCCAGGACTATATTGCCCAACGCATACTGCTTGCTCAGTGTGGATTGATAAATGACTTGACTTTGGATTCCCCGACTCACAGTGATCTCTTTGAGGTTCTCATACGGGCCCCACTCGTCCTCCTCATTGGGGCCTGTATCAGGGAGGAAAGCTAGAACAATGTCCGGGCGATCCAACTGAACAGCAGTTACCGCACGTTCTAAGTCGGCTCTTGAAACGGTAGCCAAAGCCATATTCGACCGAATGTCGATACCGAAACCAATGACCCTCAACTCTCCCGATAGCCGAGAGAGGAAGTCGTCCAGCTGGCGGCTCTGCAGGGCGCTGACGATTCCGACTCGGATAGGTTCGCCAGCGAATCTTGAGGCCCGTCTATAGGGCCCGAACTGGCGAAGTAGAGGCAACAGACTCCTTTCTGAGTACGGCCTAGATTCGCCATCACCGAATCTCAGGCGCGGCTCAAATCCCACGTCATGAGCTGTCAAAAACTGTTGGGCAGATCCCCTGGAGTTGAAGGCATCACCCACCAGCCTTTTGGCCTTCACAAGATCCGAGACCTGACTCACCAACTGGGCGCGTAGTCCAGGCTCGATCTTCATGGCTTTCAAAGCTTGGCTGGCGTTGACGTTGAATCGGCGGAGGTCCTCTGTTCTCAGAATGATCCTTAGTGCGCTGGCAGGATAGTCGTACTCATTTCGCCCCGCCAATACGTGTACTACAAGCTCGTCATCAGGAGCTGCTTCGATCACTTGGACCATGTCTTCCCTTTGAGTAAGCGCTCGGAGACGTTTCCGATGCTCACTGAGCTTACCAGCAATTTGGATAATCTCACCCTTCAACGTCGAGGTCTTATCCCCAACCCAGAGACCTATCAAATCGTCGGGCTGGGAAATAGTGTGCATGAAGTCCTTCAGGTCATGGTTAGAGATTAGACGAGAGGATATAGAGATAGAAATGGCCGGTTGCCCGTGAACGGTCCATCCACGTGTGTCATATACACGTTCAACACGGGCACTTCCCAAGTCTTGTTCGTTCTGAGCTAGGACGCGGCGCAAATCCGGATCAATGTCCTCTAAGAGACCCCGCGAAACGAAGTCAGCAACAATTTGTGGAGAAAGTCGCCATGCAGAGTCTTTCTTGACTTCTTGCAGGTCACGGAAGACTTCCGGCTGGTCACGCCACAAACCCTCTACTACCCTCATGATGTCAGCGGCATCCTGCGGGCTGTCTGTTACCACCCTCAAGTTAGTCCACACCCAATGGCCCGGATAGTTGCGCCTAAGGCGATAGGATAGCTTACCCCCAATGATGGAGAGATCCCCGCCGCCCGTGGTTAGGCGATAAGCGGTGAGATCCGCAATGGCAGCCCTCACCGGGAACACCTCTGTGAAGACCGTTCGGACTTCTTCTTGACGCATGTCCCATCCTTACCAGAAGGAGTGCGACTTGTTGAGAGCGCAACGGCCTCATTATGCCAGCAGAGGGATGTAAAGGGAAGGAGCGCTTCTTGGGAAACCAGCACGGAGGGGCTTGAAGATAAGTGGCTTTTCCGTTCCCCTGTACTTGTTCTCATTGCTCTCAGCTCGATGGGTGAAAGAAAATGGGGCGAAAGCTTGCGCCGAGGCCCCGGCGAAGTGGGCCGGTGCTCACGGGGACGCGGCCCTTACTGGCTCTTCCAACCCGGGCCGTGCAAGGAAAGACTGACAGGAACCTTGCACCGCCCCAAGACCATACGAAACCTGGAATCTGACTGCCCTTCGCCCAGCCTGCACGTCCCCAAGCCCAGATTTCAACTGGCTTACTTTTGAGGATTCGCACATAGCTCGGCATCGTGATATCCTCCCTATTTGGGAATACGCACCATAAGCGATTCTGCACCTTTGAGAAGGTAGAATGCATCAGTACATGGCAAACATACACGTAGGTGGATTGTGGGCATGAAATATGCAAGACGCTCAAATCACAAAACCTCGTAGGGCACTTGGTTGACATCGTCTTTCAGTGTCCGGTGATACCTCACGATTGGCGTCCAACGGCTTAAGGTCAGCTCCGCTATTTAACCATAGAGTTCGATCATCAGTTTCTGCCAGAACTTGCTCCAGGCTGCCTTCTGATATGGCGTCATCGGACCACGTCGGAATCATCTCTCCGTCTCTTCATCTCTTCTCATGAGCCATCTTGGCAAGATGAGAGATGAGAGAAGAACGGTAGGTTGTTTCATCGCCTGCCGGACTTTGCCTCAGCCATCACAATGAGCAGCGGTAAAGAGTCACTGATCTACTGGACGAGTACAAGGGTATCCCGAAGGGGTGCCCAGGGGCTATAATCCAGCGTGTCAGAAGGGTGGTCCAAGACCGCAAGCTGGGAAGAATCCCATAATAGCCGTGTCACAGGGACTTGATTGTGAGCGGCAGGAATGGCCTTGTACAAAGTCAATGAATACACGTGAACGGCCCAGAATCTGGCCTTTATCTGAACAGCCAGCAGTCTTTTCGTAGGGAGTAGAATCAAGCCGTGCCAACATTGAACTGGATAGGGAAGGAAGCGGTGGTGAACCACCACCTCCAAGTCCCATTCCACCTCCTCAAGGACGTGCCGGAACTCTCTTGCGGCGATCCTGGCAGCGGCAACCTCATCGTTCAGGGCGATAACCTCGTCGCCCTCAAAGCGCTGCTCCCATACTACGCTGGACAGGTGAAGTGCATCTATATTGACCCGCCCTACAATACCGGCAACGAGAATTGGGTCTACAACGACAATGTGAACAGCCCTGTCATCCGTGAGTGGCTGGGGAAAGTGGTTGGCGGCGAAGGCGAAACGCTAGACCGGCACGACCGCTGGCTCTGCATGATGTACCCTCGCCTTTCGCTCCTCCGCCAGTTCCTTAAAGAAGACGGTGTAATCTTCATTAGCTTAGACGACAGCGAGATTGGTCCACTAAGAATCGTGATGGACGAAATCTTTGGCGCAAGAAACTTTGCTACCACATTCATTTGGCAAAAGCGTACGACTCGCGAGAATCGTAGAGTATTTTCTTTTAGCCACGATTACATTCTCTGTTATGCGAAAGT
The DNA here is from genome assembly GCA_030651175.1 of Dehalococcoidia bacterium. Classification (GTDB taxonomy): domain Bacteria; phylum Chloroflexota; class Dehalococcoidia; order Lucifugimonadales; family SHYF01; genus SHYF01. The sequence continues at coordinate 11,915 of JAUSCR010000121.1, read as the reverse complement.
GCTCGACGCCTTCGAGTCAGTGCGCGGAACCTTGCCGCTTACAGACGAAGTTAGGGGGCGTTATGAAAATCCTGATAACGACCCGCGCGGGCCGTGGCAATCTGTTTCGCTCAATGCTCAAGCTGGGCACGCAACCCCTGACCAGTTCTACACACTCATTACCCCTGGTGGCCGGAAACTCGACCCACCAAAAGGCCGTTGTTGGTCAGTCACCGAGCCGCGCTTGAAAGAATTGACCGCAGATAACCGCATCTGGTTTGGCAAGGATGGAAACAACGTCCCCCGATTCAAGATGTTTCTATCAGAGGCTAACAAGGGCTTAACGCCGCATACTCTATGGGAAGCTGATGAAGTAGGCACGACAGACTCAGCCACAAAGTCATTAATGGAAGTCTTTGGAGGCGAGTCAAAGTTTGAAACACCAAAATCAGTGGAACTCCTCGAACGTATTCTTCATATTGGTAGTAGCCCTGGTGACCTCATCCTCGATTCATTCGCTGGCTCCGGCACGACAGGCCATGCAGTATTGCAACTGAACAAAGAAGACGGAGGCAACCGCCGTTTCATTCTTGTGGAAATGGAGCCTGACATCGCCCGTAACGTCACCGCTGAGCGCATACGCCGCGTCGCCCAAGGCTATGCCAACGCCAAGGGTGAACACGTGGAAGGTCTTGGCGGCGGCTTCCGCTACGTCGAATTGGGCGACCTGTTGTTTAACAAGAACGGCAAGATTCGTGAAACAGTTAGCTTCCTAGAGCTTGCCCGCCATGTGTACTTCGTAGAGACCGGCGAACCTTTGCCTGGTGAGGACGTGACCGCGTCACCATTGATTGGGGCGTGCAACGGCGTAGGTATTTATCTGCTCTACAACGGCATCATGAAGGACAAGAGCGCCAACGGCGGCAACGTGCTCAACCGTGGTGTCCTCACCAGCCTCCCGCCCTTTGACGGGCAGAAGGTTATCTACTGCGCTGGCAATCTGCTGGGCAGTGAACGGCTCCTGGCGGAGCGCATCATCGTCCGGCAAACGCCTTATGAGATTAAAGCGTCATGATGCAACTCAAGGACTATCAGGTTAGAGTCCTGGACTCGCTGCGAGAGTTCCTTAAAGAGTGCTCCAAGTCTGGACAGCCTGCCACGGCCTTCCAAAGGGTGCTGCGGCAGAACGGCAGTCCCTACATGCCGTATTTGGCGGTGAGTATCCCAGAACTGGCCCAGTTGCCGTATGTTTGCCTGCGCGTGCCAACGGGCGGCGGTAAAACGCTTCTCGCCTGCTACGCCGCCGGCCTCGCAAAGGATCATTTGCTACAGGCTGAGCGCGCCGTCGTCCTCTGGCTGGTTCCCAGCAACGCTATCCTTGACCAGACTGCAAAGGCCCTGCGTGACCGTCACCACCCCTACCGACAGGCGCTGGAGATGGCCTGCGGCTCTGTGGAAGTGCTGACCATTCAAGAAGCGCTGCACCTCTCCCGCGCAACGGTGGATGGCCAGACCGTCGTCATTGTCGCCACCATCCAGTCGTTTCGAGTTGAGGACACCACCGGGCGCAAAGTCTATGAGCAGAACGGTGCATTCAGCGAACACATGCTGAACCTGCCCGCTGATCGCCTTGCCGACCTGCAACCTGGGCCGGATGGCAAGCCGGTCCCGTCCCTGGTCAACATGCTGCGTCTGCGCCGTCCCATCGTCATTGTGGATGAGGCGCACAACGCCCGTACCGAACTATCGTTCACCACGCTTGGAAACCTTTTGCCGTCGTGCATTGTTGAGTTCACCGCAACCCCTGCGCGGACGAAGCAGCCGTCAAATGTACTCCACCACGTCTCGGCCTCGGAACTCAAAGCTGCAAACATGGTGAAGCTACCCCTGCGCGTTATCACTCGTCACCCCAGCCAGCGGAACGAACTGCTGGCCGACGCTATCACGCTCCTTGCCGACCTTGAAAAGCTTGCACAGGCGGAAGCGCAGCAAACCGGCGACTACCTGCGCCCAATCATGCTCATCCAGGCGGAGCGGGTGGACGCCTGCGCGCCCCTACGTGAGCGGATGGTCACGGACTTCAATATCCCCAAAGACCAGGTGAAAATCTCGACGGGGTCAATTGAGGAACTGAAGGACATAGTAGACATCGCCTCGCCAAAATGCCCCGTGCGGTTTGTCATCACCGTCCAAAGGCTTCGCGAGGGATGGGACTGCCCATTTGCCTACGTACTCTGTAGCCTCAAAGAAACACGTTCAGCTACCGCTATCGAGCAGATCGTCGGGCGCATCCTTAGGCTGCCAGGCGCACAGGCCAAAGGACACCCTGACCTGAACTGCTCTTACGCTTTCTCTGTGTCCGACTCGCTGCCGGATGTTTTGAACGAGCTACGTGAAGCCCTGGAAAGCAACGGCTTCACCACAGCAGAGGCGCAGCGAATCATCATTCCCGTGGTCCAAGGCACCTTACCCCTCGGTGCACAACCGAAGATGGTGCAATTCGCTCCAGGCCAAATAGACCCTGTTGTGGCGCAGGCGCAGCAAGCCGCATTGGGCGGCAAAGTGCACATAGATACGGTAGCTGGAACCATCACCGTGAACGTGCCGCTCGATGACGTGGAAACACAGAAACTTGCAAGCTGCGTCATCACATCGGAGGCGCAAGCCAAGGTAAAAGAAATGGTCGCTCTCGTGGCAGAGACCGACAAGGCATTTGGCGGTATCGGTCAAACTCGCGTCCCGTCTCCCTACGAACGTCGCCTCGACTTCAAGGTACCGTTGCTCTGTGTGCTAGAGAACGGGACGTTGTTTGAGTTTGAGAGCACTTTCCTGATTGAGCATCCCTGGCAGCTCAGCGCCAAAGACGCCTCTCTTTCACCAAATTACAATCCACTGATGCGTCCCGTGGGCAAGGCTGGCCTGGTGGATGTCTCCGCGGCGGGCAAAGTCGTGACCAACGTCATGCGGGAAGCCCCCAACGTGGATTTCGTTGGGACGCTCCATCAACAGGTCTTTCAACTGGGCGGCCCCAACGATTGGACCGTGGAGGAGTTGATAGGTTGGCTTGATAAACACATCCTGCATCAGGACATTCCCGAGAGCGAGTCTGCGGAGTTCCTACGCAAAGTGATTCATGGCCTTATGGGTAAGTTCGGCATCACGGACGTCGGTATGCTTGTGCTTGACCGCTATCGCCTCCGTGACGAGGTAGAGACCCGTATTCAGGCACACCGTGAGGGAGAGCGCAACACAGCGTATCAGCAGTACCTCATGCCTGGTTCAATGCTTACGGTGAGCACAGAACACACCATCAATTTTAAGGAAATGGGCTACGAGCCAAGCTGGCTCTATGATGGCGCCCACCAGTTCAACAAACACTATTTCCCTCCGAAGCCAGGGCAACTGAGCGAACGCACCCCAGGAGGCGAGCTGACCGAGGAGTTCAAGTGCGCGTTTTTCATTGATAACATGACAGACGTTCACTTCTGGGTTCGCAACCTTCCGGTGAAAGCCTCATCCTTCCGATTGCAGACGTCGAAGGACTGGTTTTATCCTGACTTCCTCTGTCAGCTCACTGACGGCCGCGTTCTTGCCGTTGAATACAAAGGAGAACACTTCTATAGCGCCGACGATGCAAAAGAAAAGCGGGCTGTCGGTGCGGTCTGGGAGTCACGTAGCAACGGGCGTTGCCTGTTCGTGATGCCAACTGCTGGGGACTTTAGCAGCATCACCAAAAAGGTAGGCGGTGGTTAGGCCAGGATAGCGACGCTTCAGAACGGCCTCTACGGCGTGGGCCAACTCTAACTCAGACACTGGTACAATCATTGGAGGCAGGTCACTAAGGAGGAACAGTATGCCGGAAGGGATAAGGCCCCGTGTCAACGAGGCAAGAGAGTTCATAGAAATCGCAAAGGATTTTAAGGACCCCAAAGAGATCATCAGAGAGGCATTAAGCAATTCCTGGGATGCCGGAGCTTCAAAGGTTAGTTTGAAGTTTGACCTAGTGCGAATCCCGGGGACCGCAAGAAAGAAGATATTGGTCGAGATAGCCGACGATGGTGAGGGCATGAGTTGCGTGAAGAGGGAGGGGGCAGGCACCAGCGAAATCGAGGACTTCTTCAACCTGGGAGATTCTCACAAGCCATTTGGCTCAATAGGTACCAAGGGCCACGGCGCCAAGATATATTACAAGAGCAACGGCATAATCTTTGACACGTGGAAGAATGGCCACCACGTTCACGCTGAGACAGAAGTGCCCCCCTGGGAAACACTGAAGAAAGGCATCGTGCCAACATATCGTTACGACGAGGATGCCATAGATGGAAAGGGAACGAGAATTATTGTTGATGGGTTCGAGGGCAAACAATCAGAATTCGCATCTGTCAACGAACTCCTGAGCTACATACTCTGGTACACAGTTGCAGGGTCTTTCGGCCAATATTTCAATAACCCAAGGAAGATAGATGTAGACTTGCAGCCGATTGGCTTTCCTACGCGTATTCCCATTCCTTTCGGCTTCAAGTTTCCGAATGAGGATGTGGACCTTTCTAATGGGGCTGACCACTATTGCAAGATTTTTGGCCCGAGAACAGTAGAATGTGGAACCACTAGCGACGGGACGACCGTAACGGTAAATATGATCGGTGCAATACTGGGCGAGGCCAATCGGGGATCTGTCCCTCATACGTACGAGATGATGGGCCTCTGGTTGTGCAAGGACTTCTTACGCGTAGAGAGAAACAATTTCATTATGGAAAAAGCATTCAAGGGGCAGTATTGGTACAGGAACATGTTGGTTTTTGCCAATTGCCAACAGTTCGACCTGACTGCGAACAGAAACAACATAAGAAACGACCAAGAGGAATATGATCTAGCCATAGACGGCATTTCAAAGTTCCTCGAGACAATCAAGTCCGACTCGGCGACCACGTCTTACTTCGAATCAAAGCAGAAAGAAGAAGAAGCCAAACAACACAACAAACAACGGGAAGCCGATGAGAAGCGAAAAGATGAGGCAAAGAATGTCCTAGCGAAGAGACTGAATGAGTATAAGGGACGCCCAGACCTTAGGGCTCCCAGCTTGAGAGGTGCCCCTATCAAGGAGCCGAAGAGTGAGGCTGAAACGGCTCTACTCCTTCAATCGATGATTTCGTGTGGAGATCCTGCGATTGATTTCAGGATCGGAGAGTACAAGACTTCTCAGGGAACGGACCTCTTGATCGAGTACACTAGCAAGGGAATACCCGGTTACGCTTGGGCAGAGATTGTTGTTACGCTTGAGAATCTGTTCGCTTGGTCTCACCCGCCAGAAGGCATTCACAAAGTCATATGTTGGCGGTTAGGCGACGTGAAGCAGGAGCAGGCTTTCCAGGATGGTAAGGTCGCGAAACTAGTCAAGAAGAATAACGGGCGCTATCATCTTGACGTAGGGACCGATTCCATCGAGGTCTATGTGCTGCAAGATCTCGTGTGAAGAACGACTGATACGTCTTGGAGGTGTGTCGTGGCTTTGTTCCTACAACTCGTGCGGGTTGCCAATCTGCGAGATGATATCGCGTCCGATCTTGTCAACAAAGCGTCTGAGCACATTTCCAGCCAGGGGGGTAAGGTGAAGGACTTTAAGATTCACGCAGTCATCATTAACCCTGGCGTCGCGCTTTATGTAGCCATCGTGTACGACGCAGCACACCCTATTGAACCAAGGGTTCCTGGCTCAGAAAGTGGCTGAGGTCCGCTGAGGCGCATCCAGAACGGGGAGAAACGTCCCTTTGTTTGGGCTAACGACAGAGGTTCTGGCGGTAGCGCCTCAGAGGGCATGAAATAGCACCCGATTATTTGGCGTACCGCAGGAGGTATCCCCGGCGGCTCCGCCTCTCCCTGTTCTTGCTCCCAGGCGGCCTCTGGTTAGTGTACGCCGATTGCTGGGTGTGCTGTGTTCTGCCAGCCGCTTACACGGCCCGCCTGTACGGCCGCCTACAACAGCGGGAGGCCTTGCTGGACAACCTTTTCCTCCTGGGGCTTGGCCTTGCCTTTGAATACCTTTGGCTGCGTGGCCACTTGGGTCCTTGACGTGGTGGCCCTGGGCGGAGGCGCCGGTGCCGTGTAGGCCGGGTACTTTTTGGCCTGTTCCCACTGGGCACGGGCTTGGGTGATGGCGTTCTCCACCTCTAGCCACAGGTTGCCGCGAGTACTCTCCAGAATCGACGGGGCCTCCGCCATGTGGATCACCGGGTCGCAGCCAGGTGCCCCCACCACGATGATGGCCCTCCTTCCCTTGAGTTGGACCACCACCTTGAGCTCGTCGGCCTCCAGGGCTGTCGGCGCTGTGGTGGCTGGCGTCCCCTCAGACGCCACGCTACTCTGGGACTCCGTGCTCTCTTGGACTTCCGCTCCTTGTTGTTGCATGATGCTCCTTTCGTTTTGTGTGTCGACTTATTGTGTCCACTCGTCAAGGCGGCTCGGTGGATCCCCGCTATATCATGGCTCTCACCCCCTTTCTTGGTCTTGACTACCTGTGCACACGCCCACACTGCCGGCAGATAGTCGGCCTCGGCTTGGTCGACTGAACAACCAGGCGCTTGACTTTCACTCCTGTCATCCTGGCCACCGTCTCGGGCGTTATGGGCACAGACGTTACGGTGCCATTGGCGGTGTCCAGGTAGGTGGCCATCCATCTCAGCGTCCCATCTACAAGACGCCGTACATACTCCAGGACCAGGCCGGCCATCAGGTGGTTGATAGTGGATGACTGGTCTCCCTCCGCCACGGCCTGGGCGCAGTCCACCGGCGCAGCCTCCGGGGCTGGCTCCAGAAGAGCCGGCTGCTGGACAGTGGGGAGCGGCAGGCCATAGACCAGGTCAGGGCCAAGCAGGAAAGTCCCCGTGAGGGCTGCCGGGCCCCTGTTCCCTATCAGCACCTGGCCGTAGTCTCTGCCGTTCCCAGCGTCTATCCACCATTGGCCCCACGTGGGACGGGACACGAACAACCCGATGGCACGGCGGGCCATTGGGTTGTCCACGCATCCGATGATGATTTGACCAGGGCTGAAGACATGCCATCCCTCTTGGCGATCCTCCAGGACTGTCCATGGTGTGATGGAATAGTCTATGGGGCGGTCGAACCTTGTGGCCAGCCGCTCCGCCAGGACCTTGCTCTTGAACTTCCCAACGTCTCCCACGTAGAAGTTCTGCCTGCGGAGGTTGTGCTCCTCCACCACGTCATGGTCCACCAGCGTAATCCTACACTCTCTCCCCACCATGAGCCGGCAAAGGCCCTCGGCCACAAAACCCCCGGTGCCGCCACACCCTACCACTATGAGCGTGGGAGCCTGCGTCTGGAATATATCGTTACACACCAGCCAGGTCATGTTGCGGCTCCTCCTTTGTCCTCCCAGCCTTCCAGCGAGCCCTCGAATACCTGCCCCCAGGGCACGTCCACGAAGTATCCGTAGATACCAAGCCGGATGTGGACCTCCTTACGGCCGGTCTGGCCACCCCATCCCAACACGGCATAGAGCTTGAATGCCTGCTCATCGGCGTCGTCTATGCTTGAGAAGAAGGCTGACATGTCCGGGTGGGAGTGTACCTCCAGCACTGCCCTTTCCACGGGTGTAAAGCGGACGGAAGCCCTGGAGCTCGTCTGTACGGGCAGAGACCACCCGTAGCTGCCATCTGGCACCCACGTTAGTGCCCCAAAGAACTCGTTGGGATATGCGAGGGCGCAGATGTGAGCTAACCACTTCCAGATGGTGCTGGGGATGCGGCCGTGCTTCAGCACGAGCCGAGGCTCCAACGGGGCCAAGCCCCTGATCTCGGCGTCCGCCAGGAGTACGCGAGCCTCCAGGAGGTCGTTCCGCGCCTCCAGCCATAGGCCGTTCTCGGCCATGACGTAGTTGTAGGCCAGGCCCTCCTCACCCGTCCCCGCCTTACCCTCGATGTAATAGCCCACTAGGTTCATGGTTCTCCTTCTTACTTCATGCCTATGATCTGTGCCACATTCCCACAGGGCACCAGGTCGGTAGTGGGAAACCGCTCAGTCCCGTTGATCTCATGCCAGAGGTCGGCCAGGTCCTTCGGGTGCTTCTTGCTGCGCTCCCTGGAGTCGCCGGCAAGGGTGAAGAACGCCAGGAAGAACGACTCGGGAATCTCCGGGATGCACACCGGGTACTTGTGGTTGCCCGGGCATGAGCGCCCATCGTTGAACACGTTGAAGAGCGGCGCCTTGTACACCCTGTCCTCGTATCGCACCGGCCGCTTCTTGGCGGCGAAGATTCGCGGAGGCCTCCCGGCCTGGCAGATGAAGATGAGGCCTGGCATCGGGATCTCCAGGCGTTCCGCCGGCTCGAAGGGCTTGAGCTGCAGCGCGACTTTCCACTTGCGCGGCTTTTGCCAGAGAGCATAGAGGGGCGTAGGCTGGTCCGCCGCCCACCAGAGGGTGTCGGGTGGCAGAAGGCCGGTGTCCAGCGAGATGGCGCTGGAGAGGGTCTTGGCCACATCCATGGCGCTGACCATCTTGACCGTGCCGGCGCCGTTTTTGTCGTAGGTGATCAGCCGGACAGACTCGCTGAAGAACTGGATCTGCGCCTCCAGGGAATCGGGCGCAACCCCCAGGTCAAGGGGCAAGGCTGTGTGCAACGTCATCTTCGCTCCTTTCTGTGCTGAACACTTCTACCAGTGGTGTGTTCGCCCTGGTTTCAACTGGCGCTGGCCCCAGGGCAGCCCGCACCATCTCGGCCACGTGGTTGGGCATGTCCTCTTCAAGCCAGTCGATGAGACTCTTCATCGCATCCCATTCCGCTTTCGCCCGCCTCCAGTCGGCGGACATGGCCTCGATGCTCTTCATGTCCCATTGGAATCCATCTTCCTCGACATTCTCGTAGTAGTCGCCGTCGTCGATGTCCTGGTACACGAGGTTGAACCATATCCAGTTGCTCTCGTGGAACAGCAGGTCTGCCACTGTGACCACCGGGGCGAAGCGCGTACCCCTCAGCCGTTGCCTGAGAACCTCAATCTCGATGCCGTCCAGGGGCACCTGGCCAGCGAGCTCCGCGCCCACGATGTCAGCCAATCCATCGAGATACATGGTGCGGTCCGGGTCGATTGGCTGCCCCTCCTGATATTCACCGTCCATCATGCACATGTCCTCCAGCGGTGACCGGCAGAGCGTCACTATGGCGGACAGGCCGGGGTCAAAGCCCTGGGTATACTCTTCAAACCCGATGGCCATTGGTTCCGGAACGGCCTGGCGCAAACACTCTTCCAGACTTCCGGCCCACGGGGGACTTGGTATCACGATGGGGAAGTAATGCTCGGAGAAGCCTTTTTGAAAGGCCTCCAGCTGCTTCTCCACGGGTATCGGCATTCCGATTATCTCTTTGGCTTTCTCAGGCAGCAGCTCCCGCACCAGGGTCCGGAGGGTGGCCCTCGCCTTGCAGTCCCTGAGAACGGACGCCAGCTCGCTAACGGATGGCGGCGCGGCCAGGGTATAGAGGCGAAGCGCCAGCGCCACGGGCGGCAGCATCAACCCCTCCTGCGAGTAAACTCGTAGAGAATCTTGAGCACCGTCTGGTTTGCCCGCACATAGCCCTCAGCCTGTCCAAGGGCATCCCTGAGCTCCTCGGTGCGCTCGGCCGCTCGCTCCACGTCTACCTGGCCGTCAGGCCCGGTGAGATCCCGGGCCAGGTCATAGATGGTCAGGTGCGTCTCCGGCACCTTGTGCAGGGCCTCCAGGATGGCGGCGTGGATAGGGTCATTAGAACTGCTGCCCACTGTAAGCACCTCTCCCGATCTCCTGGTAGGCCTCCAGCCTCTCCCGTACCCAGGATATGGGCAGCCCGGGCTCGTCGGCCCAGCCTCTGAGGATGACGTCCAGGGTACGGTAGTACAACCCTCCGCCCTGGTCCGGCGGTACGATCCCCAGCACCTCGACGCGGCCCTGGCCTCCGATTCGCCCCAGTTGCGTGGCATACACCTCTCCCGTGGCCTGGATGTAGCTCACTCGCCAGGTGGGCCAGCGGGGCCCATTGGTCCAGTTCACCCCATAGTCTGCCTCACCGGAATGGCGCCTGGCAGGGTCGGCGTCGTAGAAAGCCTCAAGACTTGGAAAACTCGTCTCGGGCATGGCTATCCTCCTATCCTTGTGCGGCGTGGCCTATTCAAGCGGTTGCGCTCCCGCAGGAACTCCAGGGGGGTCTGGTCCCGCGGGGGTTCTCCTGGAGGTTCTTCGAGTGAAAATACCGCATACTCTGGGTTGAAGAACCACCTGTCCCCCCGGGGACAGTCGAACCATTCGCTATCCCAGGGACTTGGGCCGGCACCGCTCATCTGTGATCCGTGGACAGGGCAATACGCTATGGATGGTTTCACCTCTCCCCCTTGGTTCCCACCGTCTTTCTGAACTCTATGTACGTCTTTTCCCCGTCCTTGCGCTCGGTGGTCGTGGCGTTGGATAGCTCTGGGAAAAAGGCGCTCATGCTTTCGCGTACCTCCTCCACCGTGAGCGACGGGTCAGGGTCCGGGACTTCTCTGCCGTCAACGACGAATATCCTCATGGTTTACTCCTTTCCTTTAGACTCTGGTTTATCTTGTTGCTCCAACTCCAGGAGCTTATCCTGGAGCCACCTGTTTGGCCTCCGGCTCCCAACCTCCCAGCTTGCCAGGGTGCTCTGGGCCACCTGGAGCCTCGCGGCCATCCCTCCCTGGGTGAGACCAAGGAAGGCCCGCAGCGCCTTGATACGTGTGGGCGACCAAGTATTGTTCATCGGCACCTCCTATCACCTGGCATTATCACGCTGCGATGCTCCCTTGTTGCGATGCTCCCTTGTCAAGAGGGGGTCCCGCCCTTCCTCGTAGCTGCCTTCCTTCTCTTCCGCTCCTTGGCCGGGGGTGGGCTGGCCGCTTGGGTATCCTCCGGCTGTGCCGGCTGCGCTTCGCCCCCACTGGTGGCTTGAGCGGGTTCCTCGGCCGCCGTCGGCTCGGCCGCGGGCTCACCACCCCACTGGACGAACATCGGCATCATCACCACGTCCGGCATGCCTGGCGTGGTGAACAGGGCGGGGGCGCTGGGACTGCTAACCCCCATGCTCACTATGCCCTCCTGGCCCTTGAAATACTCGACCAGGTACTTGACGTCAATGGCGATCTTCCCCGCCGCGGTGCACGGCACCAGGAGTCGCACCTGAGCCATCACCTCCCCCATCTCCGTGGCCGTGGCCATCACGGTCATGTCCTCACCCTCCCAGGAGAGCCTGACTATGCCGGAGCCGACACGGGCCACGTCGCTGACCAGGTCCAGGGACTGCCGCATGTCCCCTGCCATGAATGAGGCCCGCTGCGGCAGGTCAGTGGGAATGAGCGGCCCGTAGTTGGGGAAGGTGCCCGCGACGAGCTGGGTATAGAGGCACACCTTCCCAAAGGTGAAGCGGGCCAGGTGCTTGCCCAGGTCGTACTCCAGGCGCAGGAGGCGCTTGGCCGTGGCCAGATCGGCCACGCTGCCCTCCAGGCTCATATCGGGGGCTGCGCCGGCCCCCTTCCACAGGTGGGCCAGCACCCTCACGGCTCCCCGGGGCAAGAGCAGCCGCTTGCCCTCGTGGTGCGGCAGGCTGGCATTGAGCCGCAATCGTGCCAGCCTGAAGCCGTCCGCCGCCGCCACCTCCACGGGATCCCCCAGCGCCAGGCAGACGCTGGTGAGCACCGGCCTGCTCTCCTCTTTGGCCGTGTAGGCTATGGCCTCCATGAGACCCCTCACCAGCACGGTGCCATCCAGGACCGCCGTGGCTGGCTCCTCCATCTCTGGAACAGGAGGGAACTCCCCCACCACCTGGTTATCGTTGAGCACCGCCCTGGACCTCCCGGACTCCAGTATGACCGAGCCCTTCCCTTGGGTCAGGGTCAGGATCCCGTTGCCCGGGACACGTTTCAGAAACTCGTGCGCCAGGG
>JAUSCR010000118.1 GCA_030651175.1 Dehalococcoidia bacterium | reverse complement strand
GTCAAACAGTACCGTCACCTGCTCGGACTGGACGGCGTGGACCTGGAGTTCACCCCCAATGGCCTAGATGCAGTAGCGGAGGAGGCGCTCAAGCGCAAGACCGGCGCTCGGGCGTTGCGCACCATCATCGAAGAGACCCTCTTGGACGTCATGTTCGAACTGCCGTCCCTCCAGGGCGTTGAACGGTGCGTCATAGATGCGGATACCATCCGTGATAAGAAGCGTCCCACCCTTCTGGCCGCCTCGGGCCAGCCGGTGGATGACTGGGGAGCCTCCCAGGGGAAACGGGAAGTGGCGTAGTTGCTGCTGGTTACTTGGGCAGGGCTCCGCCACCGTGCCTCTTTAGCCACCCCTCGATCTCCTCGTTCAGGCAGTATGCCGAGATGGGCCGTCCCTGGGCGTCCGTCACCTGCCGTCCTGCCACCTTGACCTTTCCCGTGGCAAAGGCTCGGATGGTCTCCACCAGCAGGGGCTGTTCTCTTTTGGCACCCTCCTGTCTAATCCACTGGAACAGGGGAAGCTCTTCCCCATGAGCGGCCTTCAACTCGTCAACTGTACGTCCGGCGGCCTGCTCCCATAGCGGATCGAATGTCTGCCCTCTTATGGGGAACGAAAAGTATGTGATGGCTGGCCCGCGGTCCCACTCCTCCGTGGCCAGGTGGATCATAGCGCCAGTCTCCGTGGCCTGCTGCTGGATGAGCTGCCAGATCACCTCCTGCCATGTGCCGATTGGTCCGGTGGGCAGGGCAGGGTGCAGGTTGATCATGGTGAACCGCCGGCACAGCTCCGGGCCGGTGTATAGCATGTAGCCCGCCAGGGTGCACAGGTCGGGGGCGAACCCCTCCAGGCGACGCAGCACCTCCCTGTCGAAGTCGAGGCGCACCTGCTCAAAGGTGCGGGCGCCCCGCTCTCGCCGGAATCTCTGCGATGAAAGCGTCACCAGAGGCAGGCCGTAGGAGTTGACCAGGGCATGGAACTGGTCGCTGCCCTCTGCTTCGCCTGGCTCCCGGTTGCAGAAGACGAACTCGATGGTTGCCGGCAGGCTGCCGCTGACTATCTGGTCATGCACCAGGCGCAGTAGACCCTGGGACCCTTCACCCCGGCCTGTGGAAAACCAGCCCAGTTTCAGCACGGTTCACCTTCCAAGCAGGCGTCCTTTTAGCGTTTGGTACCTGGTAGCAAGATGTACCAGCGGGCTGCTGCGGTGGGTCACCAACGTCCCCTGACGCAGCGCCGACAGAAATCCCTGGGCCGTTCCATCGAACTCAGGCATCTCGACATAGGTCCTTCCCACTTCCCGCTCCGTGTGGGCGTCACTCACGGCGGAAACGGCGAGGCCATGTTTCTCGGCCAGTGCCATCGCCTTTCGGTCTGACTGAGGCAATATGTTGCGGGCGTTGAACCCTTCCACAATGTCCGCCAAAGGAAGGATATCCTCCAGCGCATCAGGACGTATAACTGAGCTGCGGAACCAGTCGAATGGGTGAGGGATGGACACCAGCGCCCCCTGCGCCCTGATGCGCCGGGCTGTGGCGAAAGCGGTGAGGCCGGGAGGCACCTCCTCATTAAGGAACAGCCCTATGATATCGCCATCGGCTGTCTTTATCTCCTCGCCCACTATGACGGTGAGCGGGGCCATTTCCTTCATCGTCATGGCACCCTGAATGGTGTTGTGGTCGGTCACGGCTATGCAGTTGACGCCGGATAGCACACACCGATCCACCAGCCTCTCCATGGGCGTGGCGCAGTCGCGGGAGAAGTAGGTGTGCATGTGCAGGTCGGCCCTAAGCACCAGGCTCGTCCTTGCCCTGGTCCAAGAGGGCCATCTGCTCGCCAAAGGAGCGTTGCAGGTGGGTGACCTTCAGCTCCGTGGCGTTGAGGAGCTGGTGGCAGATGCGGGCCAGGCGCATGCCCTCCTCAAAGAGGCGTGTGGCCTCCTCCAGAGTAGCGCCGCCTGCTTCCAGGGCACGCACCGTCTCTTCCAGCTTGGTGTACGCCTCTTCAAAGGATGGTTGGTTCATGGTATTAGCCTTCCAGCAAGCCCAGGAACTCCGCTATGGTGATGTCAGCCTGAGTCAAAATGGAGCGAAGTGTTCCTCTATCCAACTCGCGGTGCAAGGGCACAGTGACAGGGGCCCTACCTGGACACCTCAGTCGAACATGACTGCCCCTGGTGCGCGCTACCGAGTATCCCATCCTCTGCAAAGCAGTGATGCATTCCCGTCCCGAGATAAGAGGAAGATCCCGCACTAGGCAGAGACCTCAAGGAATTCTACTTGTACCTGCTTGGGAGACCAGCCCTCTTCTTTCATGCCCTCAAGGCAGAGTTCCACCGCCTCCCTGATATTAGCCCTCGCCTCCTCCAGGGTTTTGCCCTGGCTTACGCAACCAGGCAGACTCGGACACTCCGCAACTATGTACCCGTCTTCCCCTTGACTAAACAGAATGGGAAGCTTGACCTTGCTAACGATGGTTTTGCTGCTTGTCGCTTTGGTACGCATTGTAGACTCCTTCCTTTTACGCCTGCCACTAGCAAGTGTATTATACAACCCACGCTGTAAGGCTTCTGTCTTGGAGGGTCACCATCCGTTGCGAGTTTTTGGCATGAGGCCGTGATTGACGCGCTACGTGTTTGTTAGTATCTTGAGGAGGATGCTATTGGCACCTATTCGGCGGCGCACTACCAAGTTGGAATGGGTAGACTCGAGGAAACAATATGTCTATTAGACCCGAAGTCAAGAAGCAATATGGTCTGGTTCCCAACTACATCAATGGCGCCTGGGTAAACTCCATGTCCACTGAGGTATTGGACGTTGAGAACCCTGCCACCGGCGAGGTCATAGGACAGGTGCCTTTATCCACCAAGGGCGAGGTGGATGCGGCGGTTCGCGCCGCCTCGGTTGCCTTCCCGGGCTGGCGGGACACGCCGCCTCAGCAGCGGGTCCAATACCTGTTCCGCCTCAAGGTGTTGGTGGAGGAGCACCAGGATGAGATGGCCCGCATAATAGTGCAGGAGGAGGGGAAGACCTATAGGGAGGCCTTTGGTGAGGTAGGGCGTGGCATAGAGAACATTGAGCGGGCCGCAGGCATCCCTTCGCTGATGATGGGCCGCAACCTGGAAGAGGTGGCCCGTGGCATTGATGAGTATGAGCTGCGCCAGCCCCTGGGGGTTTTCTGTTGTATCGCACCATTCAATTTCCCGGCGATGATTCCTCTGTGGTTCCTCCCTTACGCCGTAGCATGTGGCAACACCTACGTAGTCAAGCCCTCGGAGCAGGTGCCACTGACCCAGAACCGCCTGTTTCAGCTCATCCATCAAGCAGGGTTCCCAGAAGGTGTGCTGAACCTGGTCAACGGAGCCAAGGACGTTGTGGATGCTTTGCTTGACCACCCGGACATCCGGGGCGTTTCCTTCGTCGGCTCCACGCCGGTGGCACAGCACGTCTACAGCAGGGCCGCGGCCAATGGCAAACGCGCCCAGTGCCAGGCGGGTGCGAAGAACTACCTGGTGGTCATGCCAGATGCTGATCTGGAGGCCACCGTGGACGCTCTTATAGAGTCGTGCTTTGGCTCAGCAGGAGAGAGGTGCCTGGCTGGCTCCGTAGTAGTGCCGGTGGGGGATATTACTGAGCCATTGCAGGGCGCTCTGACGGATGCTGCTCGGGCCATGAAGGTGGGATACGGTCTGGACGACTCGGTGCATATGGGGCCTGTGATCTCGGCCCGGCATCGGGACCGTGTCCTGGCGTATATCGAGAGAGGGGTTCAGGAGGGAGCACGCCTGATTCTGGACGGGCGGACCACGCCGCCACCTAATAGGAGCGGATACTTTGTCAACCCCACCATATTCGAGGGCGTTACGCCTGAGATGACCATCGCCCGTGAGGAGATCTTCGGCCCTGTGGCCTCTATCATGCCGGCCAGGAGCCTGGATGAGGCGCTGGATTTCATAAGCCGCATCCCCTATGGAAACTCGGCCTCCATCTTCACCAAGAGCGGAAAGTGGGCCCGGGAGTTCCAACACCGGGTAGTGGCGGGCAACGTGGGCATCAACGTCGGAATCCCCGCGCCCGTCGCTCCATTCCCGTTCTCAGGAGCCAAGAGGTCTTTCTTCGGCGACCTCCACGGCCAGGGAATAGACAGCATATTCTTCTTTACGGAGCGGAAGGTAGTGATCACCCGCTGGTGGTGATTCCTCTACGTCACCCGTGCTCCAAATCTGCCGTCACGGACGGTTGTTTTACTCTCGGTACGCCTCGCGCCGGTTGCGGACACGCAACACGTAGAGGATGTCTGTGGAATTGTCTAGCATCGCGATTACTCGCCAGTCTCCTACCCTAAGTCTAAGCTCTCGGCCCGCGCTATGAAGTCTTTTGAGGTTTCCATGTCCAGTTTCGGCGTAACGTTGAAGAGCTTGAATGACGCGAGAGGCTACGTTGCGGTCAAGTCCCTCTAGGTCTTTCTTAGCTCTGGGTGTAATGATAACTTGCAAGCTACAGCCCTAGCTCCGTCTTGACTTGCTCCAACGTGTACACGCGCCCTGCCTTGATATCTTCCTTGCCATCCCCTATAGCTTTGATGTCCTCCTCGGTAAGCGGCTCATCATCCAGGGGTGAATTAAGGAAGGCTTGAAGGACTGGGTCGCCTCCATCACGCAGGTAGCAGAGGTACCGATGGGCGGCGACAAGCTCGCTTTCAGGAAGCTGGTCAATGAGCTTGCGCAAAGCTGTGCGGGTGATGGGTTTGGCTGTTGCTTTTGTGGCCATAATTTCTCCTCAGAGGGCAGTCAAATTGTTGCCCTATTATTATACAACCCGTGCCACAAACCTACCGTCGCGGACGGTGACTGTGACCTCATCGTTGCGTTGGGCCTGGCTCACGCTCGCCACCAACGTGCCGTCATCGGAACGCTGCACCAAGGCGTAGCCTCGCTCCATCACTGCCTGGGGGTTCAGCGCGTTCAAACGCCCCTCCAAGCCGTTGAAGCGCTCCTGCGCTAGCGCCACGGCTGAGGAGAGGCCCCGGCTCAGGGCCTGGGTCAGCTCGTCCACACGCTGCCGCCACGCCTCTATCTGAGGGGTGCGGCTTCGCAGTCGTTGTTCCAGTCCAGCCATTTCCTGCTGCTGCTGAAAGGTTAGTGTCCTCATGCTGTTAATGGCGTTCCTTTGCATGGCCACAACCTGGGCTTGCAGGCGCGAGGCATCGGGGACAGCCAGCTCAGCCGCCGCAGAAGGCGTGGGTGCCCGACGGTCCGCCACCAGGTCGGCGATGGTGGTATCCGTCTCGTGGCCGACGCCACTGATGACTGGAATGCGACTGCCGTAGATGGCCCGGGCCACGGCCTCTTCATTGAATGGCCACAGCTCCTCCAGGGAACCACCGCCTCGGGCAACTATGATGACGTCAATACCGTCCAGGCCGTTGAGCGCTTGCAACGCCAGGACGATTTCACCTGCCGCAGTAGCGCCCTGGACTATGGTGGGGGAGAGCACCACCTCCGCCAATGGATACCGTCGTTCTATCACGGTGCAGATGTCGTGGAAAACAGCGCCTGTGGGCGACGTGACCACGCCTACCTTTTGCGGGTAGGTAGGCAGAGGCCGCTTCCTGGTAGGCTCAAAAAGGCCATCGTCTTCCAGCCGTGCCTTCAGGCGCTCAAACTCCAGGTGCAAAAGGCCGGTGCCTTCGGGCTGGACTAGGTCCGCGTAGACTTGCAAATCGCCCCGGGCAGAGTACATTGACAGCCGCCCGTGGAGTATAACGGCGTCGCCGCCAGATAGGAGGTCGGCCCCGCGGCCTGGGCGGAACATCACGCAACGTAGCTGGCTCTGGGCATCTTTGATTGTGAAGTAGATGTTGCCGCTGGAGGGGCGAGATAGGTTGGAGACTTCGCCCCGGACCCACAGGTCTGCCAGCAACGAGTCTCTGTCCAGGGACTCCTTGACATAAGATGCGACCTGGGTGACGGTGTAAACGGCCATCTTGTGTATTGGTGGCACTGCCCCTTGAACGAGGCAGCATACTTGCCCCTGCCGTATGGTCATCAACTTGACAAGTTGAAACCTGCTCCGCTCATGTGGTTCGACAGGCTCACCACGAGCGGAGAACTAATCCCGCTCATCCTGAGCTTGTCGAAGGAAATGAGCGGGACTAGACATCATCTGAGAAAGCCGGCTTATTCTCGCGGCTAGGGGTGCGCGTCCCTTTTCCCGAACATGCTCTTGCTCACACACGCTCCAGGTACTGGCCTGTGCGCGTATCCACACGCACCACGTCGCCTATGCCCACGAAGAATGGCACGTTGATGCTCAGGCCCGTATCCAGCTTGGCAGGTTTGGTGGAACCCTGGGCCGTATCGCCCTTGGCGGGGGGAGGCGTATCCACCACCTTCAACTCCACAAAGGTGGGAAGGTCCACGGCTATGGGCTGGCCTTTGTAGAACACTAGCTCCAGCTCCATCTGGTCCTTGAGGTACTTGAGCGCATCGCCCAACTGCTCTGCCGTAACCGGGAACTGCTCGTATGAGGCGGTGTCCATGAAGTAGTACATCTCCTGGTCCTGGTAGATGTATTGGGCAGGGCGATGCTCCACCTCCGCCAGGGGTAGCTTCACATCGTATCCGTTAAAGGAGCGCTCAATGGTGCGGCCTGTGCGCAGCTCCCGCAGCTTCAGCCGTATGACTGGCGCCCGCTGCTGCATCTTGTGGCTGCTGTACTCCACTACCTGGCATGGCTCTCCGTCCATCTCGATTGTCATGCCCCTACGCAGGTCTCCAAAACTTACGACCACTTTCAGCCTCCCACTTGATCTCGCTTGATTGCTTTGCTAAGCACCCGAGCGCCACTCTTTTCCAGTACCACCACGTCCTCTATGCGCACGCCGCCCCAACCGCTGATGTAGATGCCAGGCTCAATGGTAAACGCCATGCCCTCTTGCAAAAGGCCCGGGCTGTTTGGGCCAACCCGTGGGAACTCGTGCACCGCCAGGCCAACGCCGTGGCCCAGGCTGTGCCCGAACTGCTCCCCGTGGCCTGCCAACTCTATCACCTTGCGGGCCAGGCCATCGGCCTGAGCGCCGGTCATACCCGCCTGGACTGTAGCGATGGCGGTAAGCTGCGCCCCCAGGACTGTATCGTAGACACGGCGAAATGTATCGTCGGGCGCGCCTATGATAACAGTCCTGGTCAGGTCGCTACAGTACCCCTGATATTTGGCTCCCATGTCAATGACTCTGGGTTCGCCTTGCCGGATCACTGTGTCGCCGGCCCGGTGGTGGGGCAAGGCACCGTT
>JAUSCR010000116.1 GCA_030651175.1 Dehalococcoidia bacterium | reverse complement strand
TACGGTGGCGGTGGAGAGAAACCGCAGCACCTTCAAGGCATTCAAGGAAAGGTTGATAGCATCAGAATGAGAGGCACTACAGCCGGGGCACACCACTCCTCCCACCCCAGGACTCCAGAGGTGCTGGGCAGGAGCCAGTTGGCCGTGACACTCCGCGCACCATCGCAGCTCCGGGAGAAAACCCGCAAGGCTCAGTAGCTGAAGCTCCATGTAGCGCAGAAGCAGGTTCGAGTCGGTTTCGGTCCCCAACCCTCGCAGGCCCTCCAGAAAAAGCGTGTACACTGCCGGGCTGGGGGCTTCCAGAGGGCTGAAGCTATCCACCAGCTCGGCCAGGTAGATGGCCCTAGATAGCCTTTCCAGGTTGCCTTTTACCAATGGAAAGGTCTCTTGAGCCTCGGCGCCAGTAACGGTGTCTAGGCTCCGCCCCTTGGCCAAAGTCAGAGAGGAGCGAGTCAACAGGTCCAGGTGGCCGCCCAACTTGCTGGTGGGCTTTCTAACGCCCCGCGCCGTAGCTTGCAGCTTCCCCTGGCCTGGGGTGAGGAGCGTCAGAAGACGGTCCGCCTCGCCCAGAGGGCTGGCGCGTAGAACGATGGCCTCCGTATTGTAGATACGTACCCTGGGCACTCTAAAACTCCTGGCGACCCTGCATGGCCCGGGTCAGGGTCATCTGGTCAGCATACTCCAAGTCGCCTCCCACAGGCAGGCCCCTGGCCAGGCGCGTCACCCGTTTGACCAGAGGCGACACCAGCCGTTGGATGTACATTGCCGTAGCCTCTCCTTCAAGATTGGGGTTGGTGGCCATCACTACCTCTTGCACGACGCCATCCCTCAGCCGCTCCAGCATCTCGCGGATCTTCAGCTCCTCGACCCCTATGCCGTTGATGGGCGAGATGGCTCCGTGCAGCACGTGGTACAACCCCTGGTAGCAGCGGGTACGCTCCAGGGCCAAAACGTCCAGAGGCTCCTCCAGCACGCAGAGGATGGTGCGGTCACGGCTGGGGTCGGTGCAGATGGGGCAGGGGTCAACCTCCGTGAGGTTCTGGCACTGAGAGCAGAGTATGATCCTTTCCTTGACCGCCAGGATAGCCTCGGCCAGGGCGCGGGCCTCCTCCGCAGGCATGCGCACCAGGTGGTAGGTGAGGCGCTGGGCGCTCTTGGGGCCTATGCCCGGCAGCTTGTGGAACTCCTCTATCAGGCGGGCTACTGGCGCAGCGGTGGGATGGAAGTCGTGCGTGGTCATGACGAGACTCGCCCTTGAAAGCGCTGGGATTGCTCCTGGTCAAAGGTTTTCAATTCCAGACCAAGCTCTTCGGCCAACGCAGCGTATACGGCGTCGGCACCACGGAGACGGTCCCTTAGAGCGACATCCACGGCGCGCCTGGCTCTACTCTCTTCCATGTCGTAGAAGGCAATCTTCCCCTCAGCCTGCCACTGTTCAAAGTAAGCCTTGGCTCGCAACACGTAAATGGGGCTTCTGCGCTGTGCTCTACGGTTGACGGCAGCTAGTGTCTCTACCAACGCCAAGCGTGGCAGATGAAAAAGGTAGTCACCAGCCTCCAACAGCCTGATGTACTCCAACGCTTCGACATGCTTGTCCTCATAATCAAGAAAAGAGGCTACAAGAACGCTAGCATCCACCACCACTTCTTCTACCATCGGCGCTGCTCGCGGACTGCTTCCACAGCAGATACGTCTTTAGGCCAGTCCTTGCTAATCTCTTTCCCCAGGGCTTTCCATCCTTTGAATGGGTCTCGAATGGACATCAGCCTAACGCCCAACATGAAGTCTTCAAACGTCTCAATATCTTCCTTTGGAAGCCCGTTTTTGACCTCTTCTACGGCCTGCTTGAAAGCCGCCGTTTGCTTGTCCCGGCGGGCACGGGCACGCCACTTGATAAAGGCATCGGTGGCTTTCTCATAGTCCGGTAACCAGCGGCGTTTGAGGGCAGCGAGACCGAACATGAGGGATATGTATGATGCTGCCAAGTAGATTCCTTGCCCAACGGCCGATGATGTACGCCTCAAAGGGTACACTCGCTCCAGGGCCTCCAGCGCCTCCTGATAACGGCCTAGTTGCGCTAGAGCCACGCCACGATTGAATGGGGCTTCTGGGTCATCGGGGCGTAGCTGACTGTACCACTCAAAGGCCTCTATGGCCTCCTGGTAGCGGCCCATTTGCCCCAGAACCATGCCTCGGTTGAAGTGGGCATCTGGGTACTCAGGCCGTAGCTCTGTGGCCCGCTCAAAGGCCTCCAACACTTCTGCATGTAACCCTTCTCGGTCTAGAGCGTAGCCAAACAGAGCCCATGCAAGCCCTTGGATATGGGCAGGCAGTTGGGCTGTTGCAGGATCATGCAAAAGAGAACGTAGCTCCTCAATGCTAACATCTGCCGACTGTAACGCCTCAAACAGCGCAGCGCCATGCTTTGAAGACCTCCGCGGCTTAAGCTTGCTTAGCTCTTCCGAGATGGAGGACTGGGCAAGCTCTATCGGAGCGTATTCCAGAGTGGCTAGCGTGGTCATGGTGAATGGGTTGCCTTATGAGAATTACATCAGCCCCGGTATCTTCATGCCGCCGGTGATGGCGCTCATGCGCTTTGCGGCCAGCTCCTGCGCCTTGTCCATGGCGTCGTTCACTGCGGCCAGCACCAGGTCTTCCAGCATACCCACGTCCTGGGGGTCCACCGCCTCTGGGTCTATCTTCACGGACTGCGCCTTCTGCTTCCCGTTAACTACAACTTTCACAGCGCCTCCTCCTGAGGTGCCTTCCACAGTCTCATGCTCCAGGGCTTCCTGGGCCTTGGCAAGGCGTTGCTGTAGCTCTTGGGCTTGACGGATCAGATTCCTATTCATGACGCTCCTCGGCTTCTTCCAATATCTTACCACCCATTCCCAGAGCGGCTTGCACCAGCGGGCTTTGACGGGGCTTATCGGTGCTATCCGGCCCGTTGGGAGCTGTGTACGTTAGGTTCAGAGGAGTGGTGATACCTAGGGCGGCGATTATCGCATCCAGAACATTCCGGCGGCTCTCCGGATTGTCCATCTCCTCTTTCATGCGCTCCATGTAGTTGCGGTGAGTAAACTCCAGGGCCAGGGTATCGCCCTCCAGGCGGCGCTGGCGGCAATTGCGGAGCAGGGCACCCGGGTTAAACCTGCGATATTTCTGGCGACTCAGCCGACTCAGCGTCCTGATGATACCATCCCACTCCTGTTCCAGGCGAACCGCTGGGTCAGAGCTGGTTTGCGCCCTGGCCGGACTTGCCTCCGGAGATGGCGTTGGTGGAAGTGGGGATGGCGCCGGAGCAGCGGGAGGCTGAGAGCGGGCCGATGGAGCCGCTGGCACGGGCCGGCGAGCCGCCTGCTGTGCCGCTGGCGCACTGGCAGTGGGACGGCGGGCCGCAGACGCCACAGACGATGATGCGGCTGCCATGCCGCCAGTGGCAGGACGAGCCGCGTTAGAGGCGCTGCTCTCCCTGGGGGCATCGCCCTGGGCCGCTTCTATCATCGCCAGCTCCAGGGGAAGAGATGTGGGCGTATCGTTGCGGAAGTTGACCTGGCCCATGAGTCTCATGGTGTGGAGCAGGCGATCCAAAGTTACCTGGGCTATGAGGGCGGACTGTTCCCGCAACACCTCCTCTGCCTGGGGCACCATCTCGGGAGCGCCGGACTTGAGTAGAAGAAGCTCCCGTAGCTCGTCCACCATCTGCCGGTGAAGCTGGCGCAGGTCCAGTCCTTCGGCGGCCATGGCGTTGAGCAGTGTCAGGGCCAGAGGGACCCGCCCGTGCAGGATGTGGCCCACCAGGGCACGGACGCGCTCTTCGCTGGCCAGCCCCAAGAGCAGTCGCACCTGCTCCAGTCCCAGGGGAGTCCCAAGGGATGTGACGGCCCGCTCCAGTAGGTTCTCCGCGTCCCGGAGGCTTCCTGCGGCGTTGCGGGCCAGGGCATGCAATGCGGCAGGGTCAGCGACGATGCCCTCCGCCTGACATATTTGCGCCAGCCGCTCGGCCATGGCCGCCGGCGTGATGCGGTGGAAGTCGTACCGCTGGCAGCGGGAGACAATGGTGCCGGGAAGCTTATGGGGTTCCGTGGTGGCCAGGATGAATATGACGTGGGCCGGCGGCTCCTCCAGTGTCTTCAGGAGGGCATCGGCGGCGGCATCGGTGAGCATGTGGGCTTCGTCCAGGACGTAGACCTTGTATGCGCCTTCGGCAGGGGCGTAGTTCACCTTCTCCCGGATGCTCCTGACCTCGTCTATACCGCGGTTGCTGGCGGCGTCTATCTCCACCAGGTCCAGGGCACGACCTTCGTTGACGGCCTGGCAAAGGCGGCAGGCGTTGCATGGCTCGCCGTCCTGGGGATTCAGGCAGTTGACAGCCTTCGCCATGATCCTGGCCGTGCTTGTCTTGCCCGTGCCCCTGGGGCCGCAGAACAGATAGGCGTGGGCTATCCGCTTCCTGAGGATGGCCTGTTTCAGGGTGCGGGCCACAGGCTCCTGTCCCACCAGGTCAGCCAGTCGCTGGGGTCTCCACCGGCGGTAGTAGACCTGGTTGGTCACTGGACCACCTCGGCCAAACCCAGCGTCGCAAGGGCTGTTTGCGTCCTGGCATTCATCGCCTGCTCCTCCTCCGGTGTGGCATGGTCATATCCCAGCAGGTGCAGCACGCCGTGCGTGATCAGGAGTGCCAGCTCTTGGGATGCGGAATGGCCATGCTCGGCGGCCTGACGGAGGCACTGGGGATAGGAGACAATGACCTCGCCTGCAAACCCCTCCTCTTCAGGAGCGGTGATGAATTGTTCGTTACTTTCGGAAGGCGGAGGTGTGCCATCGCCTTCGTACTCACCGGCGTGGTCCGAGGCGAAGGCCAGGACATCGGTGGTTTCGTTCAGGCCGCGGTAGTCGCGGTTCAGTCGCAGGATGGTGGCGTCATCGGCTATGACCAGGCTCAGGCTGCGGTAGGCGGCTCTGGGTGTGTCCTCGCCAGGAGCAGAGGAGGCCCCGGCAGCCAGCGCCTCCTTCGCCACTCGGCGTAGCCAGGGCACGGTGAGCTGCCGGCGAAATGCCGGAAACACCTGGACATCAATGCGCCGCGTGGCGATGCGCCGCCTTGTTATAGCAACTGTTCTCACCCGCAGATAATAGCATAGGGGGTACATGCGGGCAAAGAAAATGGGGGAATCATAAACCCCCGACTTAAGTCGGGGGTTTAGTACAAACCACCCTCATCCTAACCTTCTCCCACGAGGGGAGAAGGGAGGGAATGAGCGGCCCTAGTCCGCGAGCCGGCGGCGTCTGGCCCAGAGGTAGGCGGCCATCAGCATTACTGATAGCGCCACCATGCCGAGGGTGGAGACGCCGGGCACGAGAGTGGGAGTAGGCGTAGGCGGCACGGGTGTAGGCGTGGCCGTCGGGACGGGTGTCGCAGTTGGCGTGGGTGGCACGGGCGAACCCCCTAAGCTCACGATCGCGACGCCGCCGGCGCCCCCGATCGGGACCGGGATAGTGGCGATGACCGAGTGGTAGGTGGGGCTGGCGGGATCGGTGTCCACCACCTTGACGCCCAAGCCGAGGCTCGTGGTCGCATACGCCCTCTTCCCGTCCGGGGTGAACGCCATCTTCCCGCTTCCTCCAATAAAGCCGCCCAGGGTCGTCAGCAATGTGGTGTCGGCGGTTTTGACCACATAGATGTTGTAGCTGGAGTTGTCGTGCACATAGACACGGCTCCCGTCCGGCGAGACGGTCACACTTATCGGGTTGCCGGACGGAGCGGCGGCCAGCAGGAGCGAGGCGACCACTGTGTGGTAGGTAGGGCTGAAGGGGTCCGTGTCCACAACCTTCAGATACCCGTTGGCGGCATCCCACACCGACACGTAGGCACGCATCCCATTGGGGCTGAGCGCGATCCCGGCACTCCAGTTACCGCCCACGTCCACCGTGGCAGCCACCGTGTTGGTGGCTGTGTTGATCACGTTGATCACGGCGGGGGGGCCGTAGGCATTGGACACGTACACCCTGCTCCCGTCCGGCGTGATTGCCGTGTCCCGGGCGTCCCCCACGCCCCCTACGATGGCTATCACCGTGTTGTTGGACGTGTCCACCACCGACACAGTGCCCCCGCCCGACGTCCACGTCCCGTTGGGTACGTACAGCCGCGACCCATCCGGGCTGACAACCGGGTCGTTAGGCCCGGTACCCACCGCAATTGTTGCCACCACCGTGTTGGTGGATGTGTCAATCACCGAGACGGTGTTGCTAACGAAGTTGGTCACGTACACCCGTGTCCCGGCAGGGTTGGCTGCCACCCCATACGGCAGGTCGCCCACCGCGATGGTTGCTATCACCGTGTCGGTGGATGTGTCAATGACGGAGACGTTGTCCGAGCCCAGGTTGGCCACGTAGGCGTAGGGCGGGGGCACCTCCGCCGTGTACCGCGCCACGGCGAAGTCGTAGGCGACGCCATCGCCGGAATACCCTGCCACCACGATCTTTCCGTTGCTTTGAATGGCTACCGACTGGCCGATATCGTAGCCTCCGAAGTCGGTGGTCACCTTGCCACCGGCGCCGAAGGATGTGGTCAGGCTGCCGTCGGCGTTGTACCGCGCCACGGCGAAGTCGTAGGCGACGCCCTCGCCGGAATACCCTGCCACCACGATCTTCCCGTTGCTCTGAATGGCTACCGACTGGCCGAAATTGTTGCCTCCGAAGTCGGTGGTCACCTTGCCGTCGGCGTCAAAGGTGGTGTCCAGGGTGCCGTCGGCGTTGTACCGCGCCACGGCGAAGTCGGCTGTGCCTCCCACGTCGGAGTGTCCTGCCACAACGATCCTGCCGTCGCCCTGGATGGCCACGGAGTAGCCGAAATCGTTGCCTCCGAAGTCGGTGGTCACCTTGCCCCCGGTGTTAAAGGAGGCGTCCAGACTGCCGTCGGCGTTGTACCGCGCCAGCGCGGAGTCGTAGTTGGGGAACGCGCCGGAGCGCCCTGCCGCCACGATCCTGCCGTCGCTCTGAATGGCTACCGACTGGCCGAAATTGTTGCCTCCGAAGTCGGTGGTCACCTTGCCGTCGGCGTCAAAGGACGTGTCCAGGCTGCCGTTGGCGTTGTACCGCGCCAGGGCAAAGTCGTAGGTGCCTCCCACGTTGGAGTATCCTGCCACAACGATCCTGCCGTCGCTCTGGATGGCCACCGACTTGCCGATATCGTCGCCTCCGAAGTTGGTGGTCACCCTACCGTCGGCGTCAAAGGACGTGTCCAGGCTGCCGTCAGTGTTGTACCGCGCCAGAGCAAAGTTGTAGGCGCTGGCTAGGTAGGTCTCCCCTGCCACCACGATCTTGCCGTCGCCCTGGATGGCCACGGAGTAGCCAGCATCGTTGCCTCCGAAGTCGGTGGTCAACTTGCCGTCGGCGTCAAAGGTGGTGTCCAGGGTGCCGTTGGCGTTGTACCGCGCCAGGGCGAAGTCGTAGGTGCCTCCCACGTCGGAGTATCCTGCCACAACGATCCTGCCGTCGCCCTGGATGGCCACGGAGTAGCCGATATCGCTGCCTCCGAAGTTGGTGGTCAACTTGCCGTCGGTGTCAAAGGTGGTGTCCAGGTCTCCGGGGGCAGCCGATGGCGAGGCAATGGCCAATGACAAAGGTATGAGCAAGAGAAGCAAGCCCAGGCCAGATGCGGCAAGAAGGAAGCTCTTTTTATGCCATTTGCGCCATTTCGTAGCCATGCTGCCCGTGGTGGCCCACGTGTTCCCTGCGGCATGGGCTAGGGGTATGGACGGCAGGGCGCTTGTGGCTACCGCCATCAGAATGAGTGCCGCCGCAAGTGTGGTGAAGTAAACCAGCCTTCTGAGCAGTCGTGTTCCGAGTTTCATCTTGCTTCTCCTCCAGTACGAAAAGCGGTAGGGTGCGGACTGATTGCACCCATTTGCTCTTTTTGCTTGTATTGCTTCGTTTGAGAACACCTTTTTGTATACGGAAATCGGAGCGGATTGTATTCGCTGCGCACCGACCTGTCAATGCGCAGGGCACTTCGGTTCTGCTTGCTTGTCAGGGGTGCCCAGCCCCCCGGCTAAAGTCGGGGGTTAGCTAAACCTAAACCCGGCACTTATGGCCATCAGGAAAATACACTGGCATTGTTTCCTGGGCCATATCACCGCTCGTATGCTTCGCAGGCGGATGGGCCTGCGCCTTGTCTTACAACTCCCCAACTCAGTGCCGACAGAACACCCACCTACTGTCGTGGGCCGTCTTCCTGAGGTGAAGATTCCCCACCCCCAAGCCTCCGACACAGGTACACCAGCATGGCCAGGGACGGGATGCCCAAGGCAACGCTCCCCAACACATCGCTGGGCCAGTGCGCCCCCAGGTACACCCTGGAGACCGCGATGGCAACGGCAAGCAATAGCACCAGCACCGCCACGGCGCGCCGAAGTCCCGACAGGTCGGGACGTATGCCAGGTACTACCAGCGCCAGCAATAGTCCTCCAAAGACAACGGCGTGGTAGACGTGGCCACTGGGAAAGCTGCCGCTGGCGCCGCTCTCCAGTATGCGCAGAAGCTCCTCGGGCGGGCGCGGGCGGCCAATCAAAGACTTGAGCACCTGAACGGCTCCTTCCATGACCGCCGCTCCAATGAACGCAGCAACCTCCGGCCAGCGCCGCGCCAGCGCAAAGGCGGCTGCCGCAGCCAAGATACTCGCGCCCGCCACGTAGGTCATGCCAAGGAGAGTCACCGCCTTCATGAGTGTATCCAGCCAGGGAGTGGCCAACGACTGCACCCACCGAGCAACAAGCATGTCCCCTGGAAGGCGCGGCTCAAGAGCTGCCGCCACGGAGAGCGCCAGCCCAACCGCCAGCAATAGCCCCGTGCCTGCAAGGGCGGCGCGACTGGTCAAGCGAGAGGAGCCTAGGGAGTTGGGCAAGAGAACCTCCGGTACCGTGCTAGCGCCAGTCAATATACACAGCCCTCTCCTCCCATAGCAAGCAGGGTCAAGGGCACCCCAAAGGCGTCAGCGCTGTATCGCCAAGGCCGCCGTGTCCCTCGCCGAAACCTTGACACAACTGGCAGCAGTAGACAGAATAGTATTCGCCGGTCCATCTGTCACGGTCATACTAAGGAGCCGGATGAGCAGCCAGCCTAAGACCATATTGGTAGTGGACGATGATCGCTCCATTCGCCACCTCCTCTCCGAACAATTGAAGGAGCTTGGGTATCGGTGCGTGACTGTATCCAACGGCCAGGATGCCCTGGCACGGTTAGCCCAGCAGGGGGTTGGTCTTGTCCTGCTTGACATCAGTATGCCAGGGATGTCCGGACTGGATGTCCTGCGACGAGTACGGGCCGACCATCCCCGGACTCGCGTGATAATGCTCACCGCCCTAGCGGATAGTAGCTTAGCAACCCAGGCTCTAAGGCTCGGCGCCGACGATTACATGACGAAGCCCTACACCCTGAAGCAGTTAACGTCTAGGGTGGAGCGGGCGCTGGGTAACAAAGCACCATTGTCCGAGGGCAAGATTTCTGACTCGTCGCTAAGGGCAGAGGAACGAATGCCCATCGAAGAGCGAGAGGTTACCAAGGATCTGATAAACCAGCAGGTAAGCGTGTTTCAGCAACTCACCGAACCCACAGACACGGGCAAGCAGGGGGCCAAACGCTCTCGGCGGTCGAAGGATCGCCGGTGAGGGCAGTGAGTTTCCGTTGTTCACCATGCGGACAATTAGCAATTGGGAGGAAAGCCTTGATCAATCGAATGCTTGGAGCAGCAATGCTGAAAGTTGGCACCTACGAAGAGGTAGAGGCTGATACCAAGGCTACCGTGCAAGCCATGCTGGTGGTAGCCATTGTGGCGCTGGCAACAGGGCTGGGCACGTTAGCAACGGGCGGAGTCAAGGGCCTTGTGGGCGGGTTTGTGGTTGGCCTTTTGGGTTGGGCGCTCTGGGCCTGGCTTACGTTCATCATAGGAACGACACTGTTCAAGACACCAGAGACCAAGGCCAACTGGGGAGAGATGGCACGGGTGCTGGGCTTCGCTCAGGCGCCTGGGGTGCTAAGAGTGCTTGGCTCTATACCCGGTGTCGGACCAGCTATCTTCTTTATCGTCTCGGTGTGGCAGCTTGCGGCCATGGTGATTGCCGTGCGGCAAGGTCTGGATTACACATCCACATGGCGGGCCATCGGCGTGGTGGTGGTAGGCTTCATTCCATACGCCGTGCTCATGATCGTGCTGTCGCTCCTAATCAGCCCCACGCCCGGTGCAGCCCAATAGCAGCGGACGGCTAGGAAGCCGCCCCTTGCTGGACGGCCTCCTTGATCCTATCCCCAAAGAGCACCTCATCGGCAATGATGTGCTCCAGGACTTTGCGTGGCGACCATTCGCCTTCGGCAGGCACCCGGTCCAGGTCATCGTCAGTGAGACCGAGGAGCAACCCTTCCAGCTCGCCGCGAGACCTCCGCAAGCTGTGCAGGATAAGCTGGGCCTCGCTCTGGTTGATCCCCAAGGCCGCCAGTGTTTTCACCAGTTGGACGGTGTGCTCCGCCTCGTGCGAAATGAGAAGATAGAACATGGCTCTCACAGTCCTGGGAACGCGCCCGGCTACCGGCAGGGTCATCTGCTCTTCCTTCACGTCTATTAGCTGCTCCTGAAGCCGCGCCCGCGACGCCCGGAGCTTCTCCTCCATTTCTTCCAAAGCTCCCATTTAGTACCTCCTGATAATATAGGTTCATGATGTACGATCTCTTCGACCATCCCCCTAGCCCCCTTCCTGGCCAGGAAGGGGGTAAGAGAGAGATTTGGGGGATACCCCCAGACCCCCACCAAAGGGGCTTCGCCCCTCTGGACTTCCCTTTTTCAGCAACCTGCTAGGTGCGTGAGATAGCATATGTTACCACGCTCCTCTTTCCTTGACGCTCCCAACCACCCATGCCACAATGGGCCATCTGCTGAGGAGACCTACCTTGACCAGGATTGCCGAATCCGTCCTTGAACTCATAGGCAACACGCCCCTGGTGCGCCTGCGCGCCCTGGAGACGCCCGGCTCGGCGCAGGTGCTGGCCAAGCTGGAGAGCCTGAACCCCGGCGGCAGCACCAAAGACCGCGCGGCCCTGGCCATGATCCAGGACGCTGAAGCTCAGGGCAGGCTGATGCCTGGCATGACTATTGTTGAGCCTACCGGCGGCAACATGGGCATCTCTCTGGCGCTGGTGGGGGCAGCCAAGGGATACCGGGTGGCCATAACCATGCCAGAGAGCGTGCCCCTGGAGCGGCGGCGTCTGGTGGCGCGCTTCGGAGCGACGGTACATCTCACGCCGGCTCACCTGGGCATGGAGGGGGCCATGCGGGCAGCCCGGCGCATGCTTGACCAGGACCGCGGGATGGTGATGCTGGAGCAGTTCACCAACCCCGCCAATGCGAAGGCGCATCGAGAAGGCACAGGAAGGGAGATCCTGGATGCGACCTCTGGCCGTGTGGATGCCTTCGTGGCTGGTGTTGGAACGGGCGGCACCATCACAGGCGTGGGCGAGGCGCTGAAAGCCGTTAGCGCATCAGTGCTGGTGGTGGCCGTGGAACCAGCTACGTCTCCGCTGCTGAGCCAGGGCCACGCGGGCGACCACGGTATTTTGGGCATTGGGGCCGATTTCATACCCACCCTGCTGGACCGCGCCATCATTGACGAGATAGTCACAGTCACCACTCAGGATGCCATAGCCACCACCAAGCGGCTGGCCCAGGAGATGGGGCTACTGGTGGGCATTTCTTCTGGGGCCAACGTCCTGGCTGCCTTGCGGGTGGCGCAGCGACTGGGCGAGGGCAAGGTGGTGGTAACTGTGCTGCCCGATACAGGCGAGCGGTATCCCATGCTGAACCTGTGAAGCTCCTGGCCGCACGCCCGCGAGCCGTGCAACAACCCATGCTACAATAGGTACTGTTCCCAACCTGACACAGGAAGGAGTCTATGCCCCAGGAAGCTATCCGCCTCACCAGCCTGGCCCATTGCGCGGGCTGAGCCTCCAAGTACAGTCCTGAGGACCTGGCGCAGGTTCTGCGCCAGCTACCAACGATCACCGACCCGAACCTGCTGGTCGGGACTGAGACAGGCGATGACGCTGCCGTCTACCGCCTGACGGATGACCTTGCCCTGGTGCAAACGGTTGACTTCTTCCCTCCCATAGTAGACGACCCTGACCACTTTGGCGCTATTGCGGTGGCCAACGCTGTAAGCGACGTGTACGCCATGGGCGGACGGCCCCTGCTTGGGCTGAACATAGTGGCATTTCCCATGGAGCTGTCCAAGGACATTGTGGCCAATATCTTGAAGGGCGGCTACAGAAAAGCCGCCGAGGCCGGCCTCCTCATCGTGGGCGGCCATACCATAGACGACAAGGAGCCAAAATACGGCCTGGCCGTAACAGGCATAATCCGACCCGGCGACCAGGTGACTAACCGCAACGCCAGGCCCGGAGATGTGCTTGTGCTCACCAAGCCCATCGGCACGGGCATAATCACCACCGCTGGAAAGAACGGCGTGGTGAAGGAAGAGGTGCTGGCCAACGCCATCGCTGTCATGGAAATGCTGAACAAGGGCGCCTCGGAGGCCATGATGCACGTGGGCGTCAACGCCTGCACGGATGTAACAGGCTACGGGCTGCTGGGCCACCTGAAACCTATGATGACAGCCAGCGGCACCGCCGCCCGAGTCTTCTGGTCCAAAATACCTTTGCTACCTGGCCTACTGGAGCTGGCCGAAGCGGGAATCGCCCCCGGGGGCACCCATAGAAATCTGGCCTCTCTGGGGCCCAAGGTGAACTACCATGAATCGCTTTCCAAAGAGGCAAAGGTTATCCTCAGCGATGCGCAGACCTCCGGCGGGCTGTTGATATCAGTGCCACGGGAGCGCTTGGACCGGCTCTTGGAGGAGCTGGAGAAACACGGCGTTGCTGGCGTCGCAATCATTGGCGAGGTATCCCAAAGAAGCGCCGGGGCCATTCAGGTGCTTCCGTAGGATCCTGCCGACCAGCGGGGGTTTAGATACATAACCGCTCAGGAGTTCCATGAAGCCATGCTGGAGCTAGGGAAGCAGTACGTTGACCAGATGATAGCTCACGCGCTGGAGGACAACCCCAACGAGTGCTGCGGTTTCATTACTGGACGGAAGGGCAAGGCAACCAAGCTCTATCGCATGACCAATACGGCTGCGAGCCCATACCGGTACGATATGGATCCCAAAAAGGTGTATGAGGTCTTGCAAGAGGCACGCCAGAACAGATGGGACCCTGATCCGCTGGTCATCTACCACTCCCATACACACTCTCCAGCGTATCCTTCGGCCACTGATGTGCGGATCGCCACCTGGGATGGTGTGTCCACCTGGCCGGACACCTACTACGTCCTGATTTCGCTGATGGACCACGATAACCCGGTAGTACGGGCCTACAGGATCACGGACGGGCAGGTGACGGAAGAGGAGCTGAGGGCCGGCTAAGGCAGCCCAGAGAGTGGGGCTTGGCGGCCCCGCCGCACACCGGCCCTGACGTACTTGGCATTATATGGAATGTTCCAGTAGGCGTGTATAATACCACCCATTATCTGTTGACGAATCGGAGGCGACCGTGAAACTAGGTGTTGTCTTCCCCCAAACAGAGCTTGGCCCCGACCCGGCGGTTGTACGGGAGTACGCCCAGGCCGTGGAAGAAATGGGGTATGCCCATCTTGTGATCTTCGATCACGTGGTAGGGGCTGATCCGGCCCAGCATGAGGGCTACCGTGGGCCTTACGACCACAAGTCCCAGTTCCACGAGCCTTTTGTGCTGTTCGGATACCTGGCGGCCCTCACGAAGAGGCTGGAGCTGGTGACAAGCATCGTCATCCTGCCGCAGCGCCAAACAGTGTTGGTGGCCAAACAAGCGGCAGAGGTAGACGTCCTCACAGGCGGGCGGCTGCGCCTGGGCATAGGGACCGGATGGAACACAATAGAGTACGAAGCCCTGGGCCAGGACTTCCACACCCGGGGCCGCCGCAGCGAGGAGCAGATAGCTCTCATGCGGGCACTATGGACTCAGGAGGTCGTCACATTCAAGGGCCGGTGGGATAAGGTTACGGCGGCAGGGATTAACCCTCTGCCAGTGCAGCGCCCCATACCCATCTGGCTTGGCGGAAGGGCGGAACCGCTCCTCAAAAGAGTGGGCCGGCTGGGGGACGGCTGGTTCCCGCAAATGCCCCCCACCGAGGAGGTCCAGCAAATGCTGGAGCGTATGCGTGGCTATGCGCAAGAGGCTGGCCGGGACCCGGCCAAAATTGGAGTGGAGGCGCGAATCGGCGTTCAGGACTCCATCCCGCAAGACTGGGCCAAGACAGCGGCAGACTGGCAGAAGCTAGGGGCTACCCACCTGTCGGTGAACACCATGCGCGCGGGCTTCACCTCCCTAAAGCAACACCTGGATGCCCTGCGCCGGTTCCACAATGCTGTAAAATGAGCGTGTTGCATATTTCGGGCCGGAGGCATCGGTAACAATGGCAATCAAACGAAAGGGGAAATGGCCTTCCGGCTGAGATGTCGTACACAAGACTAGCTTATCTAAGGGTCAGCTTACATTCAGTGGTAGCTCTATCTTGGAATGTAAGACTGTACTCACTGTTGAAATATTCAGTGGTGGCGCGATTAAGGCTAGTGAGAAAAGCTTCGTCCGGATAGCCGTAAACATGAGCAGTCCATTTGTTTTCAGCATAACCCTTAAGCCAGGAGGCCAAGGGGAACAATGTGTCTAGTGGAACCGGCTCAGACTCCCCAGTATCGACTTTACAAAGCTCCATGTCTTTGGCACTAGGCTGATCCGGTACGTCTACCCAGATGTCGTTTAATGTCCTATCAGTCTTCGCCGCCGCCGGGATTAAATCGTAGATTGTCTTACGTATTTCGTTAAGTCGGGCTGAGGCTTCTGGGGTGAACTTGCCCAACCCTACGAGGTCGCTGTAACGAGTTGATTCTACCTCTCCTCTAATCAAAGACGCCGAAACCTGTAAGGCCCTACGAAAAAGAGTCCGATTCTGTAACTTTTCGATTTGTTGGCGTATTAAGGGTTCTCGGGAGGCAAGGGCAAGGAATTCACCCTCAGTCAGCCGCAGGAAGTCAGTAATACGGCTAAATTTCAGAACAGGCTCCCGGATTTCATCGGGTGCCGCCCAGATAGTGTCGAAAATTCCCCGCACCATGCACTCTATAGCACGCACCTTTTGGTGATGATACATGGCTGGGTACAATAACAGTCGCGCAAAATGCATCTGCTCGATGAAGCTAACCCCCTGCACCTTTACTACTAGAGACCGTGGGAACCTTGAACCGCTTCTATCCCACACTTTCATGGAGCGAATAATCTGTGGAACGTCAACCTCGGCTCTAATACCTGTAAAGCAAGAATCGCGTGCGATATAGTCGAGTTTGTCTGCATCAAGGGGTCCTGTGATTAGGTCTCGCTGGTAGGCCTCCATAGTTGGATTTTGCACGTTGCCCACAATCAACCCAGCTATACGATCAACATTGAAATTCTGGTTGTAGCGAGAGTTAATATCCTCAAGAAATGCTCGGAATCGTGGACTTGTCACAAGGAGATACGACACTATCTCTCCCACAGTCTTTCCTTGGAACGGAGCAATCTGCCTAATGGGCTGGAAATTGTCGTACCACCGCTCATAGATTAGTGTCTCAGACAGATGAGAAAAGATACCATGTCCTGAATCGTGGAGAAGTGCCGCTAGCCGTAGTTCCCCAACGGTTGTTTCACTGAACAAGCCCGGGGTGTTTAATTCCCCAACGACGTCTTGAATTACCTTCGCCACACCGAGGCTGTGTTCAAAACGCGAATGATTCGCGCTAGGATAAACGAGGAAGACAAGGCCATTTTGGTGAATTGACCGGAGCCGCTGTAAGAGAGGGGAGTCTACGACCTCGACCTCCCATGCTTTCAGGTGATGAAACCCGTGAATTGGGTCTCGAATTACCTTTCCATCTGCGTGGTGATTGGAGTTCTGGGGATTTGGAACGAACCCATCGAACCGTTCACTGACGTAGTCTGAAATCTCCGCTCTAAGACTCTCCACAGTAACCGTCGAACTAGGGAGTGGCATGGCCTCGCCTTATACCAGAACCTTCGCAGCCAACTCCCTTCCTAACTCCTCCAAAACGCCTTCGTATTGCTTTACTCGCTTCTCGTTCAGGCGGATTATCGTCTCTTTTTGCTTATCGCTAAATTCAAATACCGCATATGCCGTATTAAGAGCGCTCAGTAACCTCGATTGGGCAAGGACGTGTAGGAAATGATCCACCTCAGCGCTGAATGGCTGCCTGCCTGGGGTAGTATCAAAAACAATGTGGCGGAAAACCGGAAGGCGATCTTTGTATCGTGGTAGCAGCTCATACATGGCTTGATGCCATTGCATCGGATCGCCAGTGAAACGTTGTGGTGTTTTAGGCGTTCCCTTTGCCAAGGCATACGACAGTGCATTGACATAGTCCCAATAATCGCCAGACATACTCATTTTCCCACCTGATATAGCCATTGAGAGCCTCCATCCTAACTGCATTCACTCGGATGTGCAAGAGGCTTCATATATCGCCAGTGTATGAGATATATTGTTGACTGTCAAGACTCCATCGCTTTATTATTGAGCGATGGCAAAAAGAGGGCGGCGAACTAAACCTAGGCAAACCGAACTTGGCAAGAAGCTCGAGCAGCTCAGACTGGGAAGGGATTGGACAGTCACGCGCCTAGCCAAAGAAGCGGGAGTACCTTATAAGACCCTTTCTAAGATTGAGTGCGGAACGCTGACACCAACACGTCCAGGAGTACTGCTCAAGTTAGCTAAGGCACTTGACACTCACCCCGATTACCTACTACTTCCCGCTGCCCTCACGCGATATCTCGCGCCTTTACCGAGTATTAAAGCTTTGCCGGTGCATGAACCTTACACACTTTTGGTCAGCGAGAGTGAGTTTGCTGAGGTGGAGAAATATCTCCAATTTATACGATATATAGTCGCGGTAGAAGAGTTGAAAGCATAGTCATAGGTCCCGTCTCATTTGCGCCCGCATCGCCTGGTTCACGGCGGTGGCCGCCATTGTGACCGGCCACATAATTGCGGTGTACGTGGCCCACGTGGTGGCCATGAGAACGCTGGAGGACAGGAAGGCCGCCTTGCGGAGCCAGTACCCCATGCTGGCGCTGATGGTGGGGTACACCATGGTGAGCTTGTGGATAATAGCGCAGCCCATAGTGGAGACGGCGCGGAAGGGGTAGGGGGTTCCTAAAGCACTTCTTCGACCATCCCCCCGACCCCCTTCCTGGCCAGGAAGGGGGAAGAAAGAAATCTGGGGGATACCCCCAGACCCCCAGCGGGAACCAAGGTTCCCTGCACCTTCCTGACTCTTGAACCAACGCTCCGAGGCAAATTGGGTCCAGCGCAGTCTTGGAAGCTCGCCAAGCATAATCGTAAGCTTTATGGGGTGAGGAATCTCACGGAAAGGAGTAATTCAATGCCACATCATTGGTATGCAATAGCAAACGCAGAGCACACAAGGATGGATGCAGTTCAACAGGCCAATTCTACGCGAAGGGATATTATCCAGATTATCCAGGACTTTTCTCAACTAATCAACCACTGCGACGACACCACTTTTACTTGGAAAGATGGAACCAAAGTCCGAAGGTACTGGAAGAAAACCCTAAATCAATACATCAAGGGCTAGCTAGCCAGTAAGGGCGCAGGGGTTGTCCTCAGGTAACTGCGGCCTGCCAAGGGGGCTTCCGCCCCCTCTGGACTCCCCCATTTTCAGCAGCCTGCCTACCTTAGAAATGCCAGGGGGTTCAGGGAGACCTGCCGGTCATAGGTGTCAATGCCCTCGTGGCGCTTCACCCAGGCTACAACAGCGTATGTGAAGGGAGTCGCCGCCGTCTCGTACAGCACCTTGGCAATCCACTGGGTCAGCAACACATCCAGCAAGACGCTACCAGGTAGAGTGCCTGCCAGTGCTCCCGTGGCGAAGACCAGGGAGTCCACGCCTTCGCCCACAACGGTGGAGCCGATGGTGCGTGTCCAGAGCCATCGCCCCCGCGTGGCAACCTTCATGCGGGAGAGGACCAAAGAGTTGGTGAACTCGCCCACCAGGTAGGCGGCCAAGGAGGCAGCCAGGATGCGGGGAGTGGATCCCAGAATCGTCTGATAGGCCTCCTGGCCCTGCCAAAAAACCGCCGGCGGAAGGAGTCCCCCAAGCCAGAAGCCCAACACCGCCAAGCTATTGCAAAGGAACCCTAGCCAGATGACCCGGCGGGCAAAGCGAAAGCCGTACACCTCCGTCAGGATGTCGCCCAGGATGTAGGTGATGGGAAACACGACGATGGCCGCGAACAAGGGATGGCCCCACACCTGGATGAGCTTGACGGCGATGACGTTGGAGGCGATGAGCATGGTAACAAACAGGGCCGCCAAGACAACGAAGAGGCCCGTAACGCGAGGCGTGTTCGCTTTGTCGGTCATTCGGGGAAGCTCCAAAGCAGGCTACCGGCTATCTTTGGCACGGCCAGTCGCAGGTTCATGGTCCTCTTCGCCAGCCATGGAGCCGCTTTCAAGCTGAATGGTTACATGGCCTATGCCGTACTGGGTTGTTGCCACCTCTCGTAGATGGCTCAGGACCCCCTGTTCCTCTTCGTGGCTGACTTCGTCCTTCAAGGTAACGTGGGCGCTCATGGCGTTGTAGCCGGATGTGATGCTCCAGGTATGTAGATCGTGAACGGCGCGCACCCCCGGTGCCTGCCGCAGGGCATCCTGAAGACCCACCACGTCTATGCCGGCAGGCGTCCCCTCCAGCAAAACGTGCGTTGCCTGGAGCACTATCCTGCCCCCCGAATAGGTGATTAGCACGGCGATGATCACGCTGACGACGGGGTCTGTGATGTACCACCCGAAGAAAAGCATTAGGAACCCCGCGATGATCACACCCACGGACTGCACGGCGTCGGTGGCCACATTGACAAAGGCAGCGCGGACGTTGAGGCTTTCCTTGGATGAGCCGTACAGCACCAGGGCTGCGGCCAAGTTGGCCAGCAACCCCAGGAAAGCAATGACGACCATGGGGCCACTAAGGACCTCCGGTGGGTCCATGAGGCGGCGGTACGCCTGGAGCAGTATGAACGCCGCCACCAGCCACACACTGAGGCCGTTGGCCAGAGCGGCCAGAACCTCCGCCCGGAAGTAGCCGTAGGTACGGGCCGGGCTAACAGGCCGAGCCGCGAACCAGAAGGCCAGCAATGTCATGCCCAGGGCCCCCACATCGGTCAGCACGTGCCCCGCATCGGCCAGCAAGGCCAGGCTGTTGGTCAGCCACCCGCCAATGGCCTCGATGAGAAAGAAAACGGCCGAGATGCCCAGGCTAATGCGCACCGCACGCTTGGCGGCTGTGCGGTCGTAAGGCTTCCTGGCGCTGGATACCTTTGCTTTGAACAAGCTAGCCCTCTGTAGGGACGAGGCATGCCTCGTCCCTACAGTCCCGTGATGCGGATGGATGAATGGATCTTGTAGTTACGGTTGATGCTTACAAGCAATACTGTCAACTCCTCGACGTAGCGGGCGTTGGCCAACCCGCCCCCATTCACAGCTCTAACGCCCTTGATCTTCTCGGCCAGCGCCATGACTGCCTGCCTTGCCTCCGCGCTATCGGCGCAGACGATGACATCGCAGTCCACAGACTTGTCCGGCACCAGGAGGTCTTCGGCGGACATGTTCTGGAAGGCTCCGACGACCGTCGCCTCTGGCAGAAGCGACTTGGCCTGCAATGCCGCCGACCCCTCTGGCACTTCGATTGCCCGGGCACGCCCCCTTTCGAAGGCCATAGGAGCTATCACGCTGACCACTATCTTGCCTGTCAGCCTTGGCCGCAGGGCCTCCAGAGTCTCCTTCTGCCCTTCGTAGGGTGTGGTGATGAGCACTAAGTCACCCAGGGAAGAGGCATCCTCGTTGGCGCCGCCGCTTATGGAGCGGGCGACGGAAGGAGCAAGCTGGCCAAGCTCCTGGGCTATCTGCTGGCCGCGCTCCTGGCTGCGGGAGCCTATGAACACCTTCTCCCCCGCCAGGGCAAAGCGCAGCGCTAGGCCGCGGCCTTCGGGTCCCGTTCCACCTATCAGCCCAATCATTGGTTCCTCCTCGAATGGCTGGATGGCGAACATTGGAAGTATAGCATCATGAGCAACGAACCATCCCCCTTTGTCCCCCTTCCTTCAGGAAGGGGGATTGAGAAACCTCTGGGGGACACCCCCAGTTCCCCCGCCAAGGGGGCTTCGCCCCCCTGGACTCCCCAGAGCCGGGCGCCGTGGTCTTTGCAAGCATTAGCACCAGGCCAGACGTTTTGGACTGGCTTGGGGCAACGGCTATTCGCGCTTTGCCACCACGGACCCTTTCCTCCACCATGCCCGCACTGCCTGCTCCGCCTCGGAATCTATCTGACCGCTGGCAGTAGCCACCCCCAGCAGGGTGGAAAGGCCACACAGGGAGTGCAGTTCTACTCCCGCCGCGCGGAATGCCTCTCCCGCCTGGGGAAACTCATACGTGAGGATGCTGAAGCAGTGGTCCGCTCTGGCCCCCACGTCCCGCAGGGCTGCCGCCGCCGCAAGGGCGCTGCCACCGAGGTTTGTCAGGTCCTCCACCACTATGGCCCCCTGGCCGGACACGACTCCCCCTTCCACCTGCTGGCCTTTTCCGTGGCCTTTGGGCGCGTCCCGCACGTAGGCCAAGGGCTTGGTCAACTTGTCGGCTACCCAGGCCGCCCAAGGGATGCCCGCCGTGGCAACCCCAGCTACAACGTCCAGCGCCTCCATCCGGCAGCTCTCCCGGATGCGCGCTACCAGCAGCTCCGTGATTCGCTCCCGCAGCTTTGGGTATGCCATAAGGAGCCGCAGGTCGCAGTAGATGGGGCCGGTGGCCCCTGATGCGTACACGAAGGGCTGGGCTGCGTTGATGCTCACGGCTCCCTGGGCCAGGAGGATGCCCGCCACTTCACGGGCGGTGTTGGTATTCTGCTGCATTTGTTTTGAAGATGTCACGCTGAGTTCTCCCTAGTGTCCTGACACCTTAGTCCTCTACAGTCCTCTACAAAATGGATGCTCCTTGCATGGGAGAGTACTGCCCTTTGGGGTTAGACACCTCACCCCCTGGCCCCCTCTCCTGCAGGAGAGGGGGAAAAGAGGAAATCTGGGGGTGTCCCCCAGACCCTCAGCTAAGGGGGCGTGCCCCCTTAGCAATCCCCCAGAAAGATGTGCCGACTCTCTGCGGCACCCCACTAGACCTGCTCCTGTTTGTTCCCTTGGCTACGGTACAGGCCGTGCTCCGCTATGAACCGTTCCACCGTCGCCGGAACCAAGTAACGGACGCTCTTGCCCAGGGCAATGCGGCGGCGTATATCCGTGCTGCTGACTCCCAGGGACGGGCCTTCCAGCACCTTTACCCTTTTCTTCAGGCCCGGCAACTGAACCTCCACCTCGTCCAGGACAGACATACCAAGCCCTGGCCGGGCAAAGGCTACCGGCGTACAAAGTTGCAGAAAGCGCCCTGGGTCTTTCCACCGGGGCAGGTCCACCAGGACATCCGTGCCCAGAAGGAAGAAGACGTCCGCTTCGGAGCCCCACTCCTGCCGGAGGGTTTCCAGCGTATCAACGGTGTAGGTTGGCCCACGCCGATCTACCTCTACTGCCGAGGCTCTGAAGAAGGGGTTGGATGCCACTGCCAGGCGTACCATCTGGAGGCGTAGGTCTGCTGGAGAGACGGCGTAGTCGGCCTTCATCCACGGCGCTCCGGCGACAACAAACACCACCTCCTCCAGGGCCAGGCATACCCTCGCCTCCTCCGCCAGGATAAGGTGGGCGATATGTATGGGGTCGAATGTGCCGCCCAGAACGCCTACTCGCATATCATTCCCACTTCATCTCCACCACCCCTATCCTAACCGTGTCTCCTGGCTGCACCCCGGCTTTCTCTAGCGCTCCTGTCACTCCCATTCGCGCCAGCTGTCTGCGGAGCTGTAGCCTTGCCTGGAAACGTCTTAGGTCTGGAAGCCTGACAATTCGTTCGGCTTGGGGGGATAATACCACAAACACTTGCCCATCTCTGACTACCTGCGGCTCGGCTGGGCGAGCCTGGTGAAGCACAGGGACCACCACAGGCGGAGGAAGTGGACTTGGCACGGGCGGCGTCTCCTCAAGCAGCTTGGTAAGGTACTCCACCAGCTCATCCACCCCTTCTCCCGTCTGCGCCGAGATGAAGTGTCTGGCTACACCATAGTGAGCCAGTTGGCGCCGGAGCACTGGAATACGCTTCCGAACCTCTGGTAGGTCTATTTTGTTCACAACAATGACCTGCGGCTTTTGCAGAAAGGATGCCTCAAATGCAGCCACCTCTGTGTTAACCCCGGTAATCGTTGCCGTTGGTTCTTCCACAGAGCCGTCAAGGAGATGGACTACTACCCTGGCACGCCAGAGGTGCCGCAGAAAGCTGCGGCCCAGGCTGGTGCTCTTATTTGCTTCCGGCAATATACCGGGTAGTTCGGCGATGATAAACTCTTTCCATCCGTGCGTTACCACGCCAGGTGCAGGCTCAGTTGTTGTGAAAGGATAGTTGGCAACTTCCGGCCGCGCCATGGAGATCTTCTGAAGAAGCTGAGACTTACCCGCATTGGGCATTCCAATCATGCCAACGTCTATTTTCATGCGCAGCTCTAAGACAACCTCCTTCAACTCACCAGGAAGTCCCTCCTCAGCTAACCAAGGTGTCCTGTTTGTGGGTGTGGCAAACCGTTTATTGCCGCTGCCTCCGTGCCCTCCACGTGCAGCTACAACAATGTCTCCCTCGCTAACAATTTCGCCTAACCATGTTGTTCCGGAATCATTCCTTTCCCAGATTACTGTCCCCAGTGGTACACGTATGCTTCGCGCCTGTCCATCCCGGCCACTGCGTTTCCTCCCAGATCCTCCCTCTGCATTTTCACCCTCTGCCTTTGGGACACTAACTAGATGAGATAAGTCATTGACTGAACTAGTCCCAATGAAAAGGACATCGCCGCCTTTCCCACCATCGCCTCCATCAGGACCACCTCTTGGTATATATTTCTCCCTACGGAAGCCAACGCTTCCATTTCCACCTTTCCCTCCAGAGATGGTAATTACATGAATGTCATACATATATATAGATTACTTTAGTTTAACAATAGAGGTAATAGGGGTGTTGGTGGAAATGAGAGAATCAGCCTTGTGCCTGAGTTGTTGCAGGAGGAACAGATGGGAATTGTGCTGGAATGTCCCAGGCAGGATGCTGGCTAGCCAAGCGGGACTGAGAGGCCCGCCAGGATTTGTCGAACCTCTGTGGCGACAGGGTTGCCTTGAGCAACTGCAACACCCGTTTGTTTTACTGTGTTCCGTACTGTCCTCTCATGCCATTTGCCCAATAGAACTCCAATCTCCCGTGGCGTGTGGTGGAGCACGTTGCTAAGGATATACATGGTGACCCTTTGCGGTTGCGTTGTCTTCCTGTCCTGAGGGCGGGAGCAAAGGCGATCTGGGGAGATTTTGTAGTACGTCGCAACATGCTGGATCACATCGGTAGCGGTAACGGCTTTGGTGTTCGGCTCCTGGCCGACGGAGGCAAGCGCGATGTCTACAACCTCGGGAGAGACGGCTCTGCCCAGGAACTGCGCCATGGCCACAACACGGTTAAGATAGCCCTCTAGCTCCCGGATGCCGTGCGCGGCACGCCGGGCAATGTTCATGGCCACATCACTACTGAGATCAACCCCCAAAGAGTTGGCCTTGGAGTGCAGAATGGCAAGCCTTGTTTCTAGCTGGGGTGGCTGAATATCGGCTATGAGCCCGCCTTCGAAGCGGGAGCGCAGCCGGTCCGCCAGGAGCGCAACGGAGTTGGGAGGCCGGTCGCAGGTGATAACTATCTGCCGGTTGGCGTTGTGCAGCTCGTTGAAGGTA
The DNA here is from genome assembly GCA_030651175.1 of Dehalococcoidia bacterium. GTDB lineage: Bacteria > Chloroflexota > Dehalococcoidia > Lucifugimonadales > SHYF01 > SHYF01. Next base: position 16,526 of record JAUSCR010000116.1, on the reverse strand, counting down.
TGGAAGAACCCCTCCTGGGTCTGCTCCTTGCCCGCCAGGAACTGAATGTCGTCCATGAGGAGCACGTCGGCGCTGCGGTACTTGGCTCGGAAGCTTTCGGTCTTCCGTTCCCGGATTGCCAGGATGAACTCGTTTGTGAACTGCTCTGCCGTAACGTAGACTGGTGTCAAGTTCCTTTGCGTCACATGAGAGGCAATAGCGTGCAGGAGGTGGGTTTTGCCCAAGCCCACGCCGGAGTAGATAAAGAGAGGGTTGTATTGCTGGCCGGGATGGTCGGCCACAGCGGCAGCTGCGGCGTGGGCTAGCTGGTTGTCTTTTCCAACGACGAAGTTAGCGAAGGTGTAGCGGCGGTTGAGTACATGGTTCCCCAACACCTCGCCGTACAGCGGTATGATGGGGGCCTCGTCCTCGGAAAGCAAAGGTGGCCTCGCCAGGTCTGATTTAGCGCCATTGGCCGGGATCGGCCTCTCCTGGCCCGATACGACCTGGAAGCTGACACGAAGAGGCCGAGCCGCCACCTCGGCAACTGTCTTGTGAATGAGAGGGGACATGCGCCGCTCCAACCATTCCGCGGCAAATGAAGTAGCCACGGCGACGGTCAGCGAATCCTCCCCTAGGGTGATTCCTTGAGTCCCTCTAAACCAGGTGTCGTAGCTGGATCGAGGAACTTGGAGCTGGAATTGTCCGAGACTCGTCTCCCAAATTTGCTGGGGGCCTAAAGCCATGCATCCTCTTCTTTTGGAGCCGCCTGCCCGCGGCGTGTTGCGAAAGGGGTAAGACTCAAAACAGGGACACGATACCACCCAGGGCATTGGGGGGGTGCAAGGGGGGAGTTGACGGGTTTTCCGACTGTTTTTGGCCGAGTCGAACCGTTGTTTGCAAACGCACTTTTCCCATAGAATAGGCACCAGGTGAGCTATGAGAACTGTCTTCATGGGTACTCCCGAATTCGCCCTTCCGGTGATAGAGGGCCTGCTTACCGGCGACTACCAACTGGTGGGGGTATACACCAGGCCGGACCAGCCTGCTGGGCGTGGTCGCCAGCCTGCGCCGCCCCCAGTGAAGACCTATGCCTTGAGTCGGGGGCTGCCGGTGTTCCAGCCCCGTTCCTTAAGGCGCGAGGAGGCGGTGCGGGAACTGGCGTCGCTGCAACCGGAGGTCATCGTGGTGGCGGCCTACGGCAGAATCCTGCCGCCGGAGGCGCTGGCCGTCCCTCCCCGGGGCGTGTTGAACATTCACCCTTCGCTGCTACCCAAGTATCGCGGCCCTTCCCCGGTGATAACAGCTCTTCTGGATGGAGAGTCCGTTACCGGCGTCACCGTGATGCTCTTGGACGAAGGCATGGACACGGGCAACATTCTGGCTCAACGGCAGACAGCCATCCTGCCCCACGAGACCGCTGGGGAGCTTACCCACCGGCTATTCCGGTTGGGAGCCGAGCTCCTATTGGAGGTGCTGCCCAAGTGGACGGCCGGCGAACTGAAACCCGTCCCTCAAGAGGAGGCGATGGCCACCATTACCAGGCTTTACACCAAGGAAGACGGTGACATGGACTGGTCGCTGCCCGCCGCCGTCCTGGAGAGGCGACTGCGCGCCCTTCAACCCTGGCCTGGCTGCTACACACGCTGGGAAGGGAAGCTCTTGAAGGTCCTGGACGGCGCTGCCGCCGGCGAAGTGTCCACAGCTCCCCCTGGTCAGGTTGTGGCCCTGCCCAGGGGCAGCGCCTTCGCCCTGGCTGTGGCCGCAGGCCAGGGCCTCCTGGGCTTGGCGGAGGTTCAACTGGAAGGCCGGAAGGCGCAGGCTGCGGAGGAGTTTCTTAGGGGATACCCGCGGTTTGTGGGGGTAAAGCTACCATCGTGAAGCAGCGAATGCCGCCCGCCTACGGCCCTAGGCGGGTCCAAGAGATAACAAACACCCGACTTAAGTCGGGTGTTTGTTATTAACGAGGAGATGAGGGTCCTGGAATAGTCTCTACGCCTCTTTCTCCGGTTCCCCTTCTGCTGTCTCGGTCGCCACCTCTGCGCCTTCCTCCGCCGGCGCAGCCGCAACCTCCTCCACCACAACCCTGGGCGGGTTGACGCGGGCGATAAGCTCACTGGGGTCGGTAAGAACGGTCACTGCATCACCCAGTTTGATGCTGGAGACGTATATGGCCTGCTCAAAGTCTATCAGCCCCGACACGTCTACCTCAACGTACTGGGGTAGGTCCAGCGGCAGACACTCCACCTCAATGAAGCGGAGGGCTGGGAACAGGGTTCCGCTCAGCGTGCGTGTGGCCGGAGCCTCCCCGATGAGGTACACAGGCACCTGTGCCCGCATGAGCTCGGCCAGGGACACCTGGTAGAAGTCAACGTGCAGGATGGCCTCCGTGAGCGGGTGGCGCTGGATTTCCCTGATGAAAGCAAGGTGGGTTTCCGTGCTGCCGGCGATAGCTAGGGAAACTGGCACGTTTCTTCCCCCTCGTGCCACCACTCTCTGTAAGACAGAGGAACTGGCTTGCAGAGCCGTGGATGGTACGCCCTTTCCATACAGGTGGATAGGCGTAATGCCCTGGCGGCGCAGGGCGGTGACCTGCTTGCCGGTCACGGCCCGGGGTTCGGCTTGTAGGGTTAAACTGTCCATAGTCGCGTCGTCCACCTTAACAAAAGTTTTGCAGGCAGCGCCCAACTCTGTCCGTCGCGCCACCAAGGGAGGTGGCCTGGGACTGGCCGCAAGGCGCCACAACGAGTGACTATACTACGAAACTTGATTTGCTTCAATACCGATAGTATAATTCACCATGCTGTTTGAGTGTAGGTAGAAGGGTGGCAAGATGCGGGTGCCAATGAGGGTAGACTATGGGGTGAGGGCTTTGGTGGACCTGGCGCAGCACACCGGAGATGGCCCCGTGTCCAGTTCTGCGATAGCAGGTCGCCAGTCTATCCCCGAGCCTTACCTGGACCAGGTGCTGTCCACCCTTCAGAAGTTGGGGTTTATCCGGAGCCGGCGTGGCCCTCAGGGAGGACACGTCCTGGCAATGGTTCCCAGCGAGATAAGCTTGGGGACGGTAATTGAGAAGTTGGAAGGTATGGGAGCGCCCTTGGTTTGCATTGAGGACCCGGAGGAGTGTACGCTTTCTGGCGCATGTGCTCAACGCGAGGTTTGGCAGACCGTAGAAGCAACGGTTCACAACGTCCTGAGCGGGACTACCATAGCTGACCTGGCAGTGCGCCAGCAGCACCTGGCGAGCCGCGGGATGTACTACATCTAAGGCCACCTCCTTACCAGACCGCCTTGGAACCCCGAGAACCGTTGCTTGGTCGGTAGCGACTGAGCGGGTGAGTTCGGGGTTTTTTGTGTCCTATGTGTGAGAGGTCAGGGACGGGGTGCACCGTAGCGGGCGCTACGGCATCTCAAGTACAGAGAGAAAGTAGAAGGGGGTTGACGTCAGTGGCACAGGTAACGATTTTCACGCCGGAACAGGCGAAGCGGTATAGTCGTCATATCATCATGCCTCAGATTGGTGGGAAGGGGCAGAGGAAGCTCCTGGAAGCCAAGGTGCTGCTTATAGGTGCGGGCGGACTGGGTTCGCCTGTAGCCCTTTACCTGGCAGCCGCGGGCGTGGGCACCCTGGGCATTGTGGATTTCGACGTGGTGGACATCACAAATCTGCAACGTCAGATATTGCACCACACGCACGACATTGGCCGGCTCAAAGTGGTGTCCGCCGCGGAGACCATTGGAGAAATCAACCCGGACGTGCGGGTTGTCCAGCACCAAGTCCAGCTCAGCTCCGAGAACGCCCTGGAGTTGCTGCGCCCCTATGACATAGTGGTGGACGGCAGCGACAACTTCCCCACCCGCTATTTGGTGAACGACGCCTGTGTGATGCTGGACAAGCCCTGCGTCCACGGCAGCATCTTCCTTTTCGAGGGCCAGGCTGCAACCTTTGTCCCGGGGCAAGGCTGCTACCGGTGCCTGTATCCTACGCCGCCTCCGCCGGGCATGGTCCCCAACTGCTCCGAGGCCGGGGTCTTGGGCGTGCTGCCTGGCATAGTTGGCTCTATCCAGGCGGTGGAGACAATCAAGCTGATTTTGGGCCTTGGGGAGACCCTCACAGGCCGGCTCCTTCTGTTCGATGCGTTGAACATGGAGTTCCGGCAGGTGAAGGTGCGGCGCAATCCCAACTGCCCTGTGTGCGGCGAGAATCCTACTGTAACCCAGCTTATTGACTACGAGGAGTTCTGCGGCCTGCCTCACGCTGTCAGCGTGGCGGCTGGTGACTAGAGATGCGTATCCAGGGAACAACGCAGCAGGGCAAGCTGTCGGGGCGGCGCGCTGAGACAGGGGACTCCACAAAGATGAATGGGGAAAAAGGGACGAGGCCCGGCGTTCTGAGCCTGATCGGGAACACTCCTCTGGTGGAGCTGCCTCACCTTTCGCCCAAGCCAGGGATCCGGCTGTACGCTAAGCTGGAGGGAAGCAACCCCACGGGGAGCGTCAAAGATCGCATCGCACTCACCATGATCGAACAGGCGGAGGCGGACGGGACACTCACGCCCGACAAGGTGATCCTGGAGCCTACCAGCGGCAATACAGGCATCTCCCTGGCTATGATTGGCCGGCTCAAGGGATACCGGGTGGAGGTGGTGATGCCCAAGAACGTAAGCCAGGAGCGCACCGAGCTTCTACAGGCATTTGACGTCCAGATACACTTCTCCGACTGGAGGCGAGGCACCAACGGCGCCATTGTGGTAGCGAAGCAGATGATGGCCAGGGAAGGCCCCTACTTTATGCCCTACCAGTACGGCAATCCGGCCAATCCTAGGGCTCACTACGATGGAACGGGGAAAGAGATCATTGAGGCTCTTCCCGATGTTGACGTTTTTGTGGCGGGCCTGGGCACGGGGGGCACCCTGATGGGCACCGGACGCAGGCTGAAGGAGCATAACCCAAAGATAAGGGTGGTGGCCGCAGTTCCCCAGCCCGACGACTCCATATCGGGTCTACGCAGTCTGGAGGAGGGGTTCGTTCCTCCTATTCTGGACCTGTCCTTGCTGGACGCCCGCATCCTGATCTCCAGCGAAGAGGCCTTCAAGATGACAAAGGAGCTACTGCACAAGGAAGGCATCTTTGCCGGAGTCTCCTCAGGCGCTGTGGTAGCCTGTGCCCTTCGAGTGGCCCAGCGGATGGAGCGTGGCAACATCGTCTGCCTTCTGGCCGATGGCGGCTGGAAATACCTGAGCACCGGCCTGTGGAGCAAAAGCTACGCCGAGCTGGAGCTGGAGGCGGAGGGGAAGGTGTGGTGGTGATGCTGGTGGCATTGACAACCCGGCGCAATACATCTACCATCACATTTGTCACTTATCATCGTTTTACCAAGGTGTAGGGAAACAAAGATGGTTGGCTCTGCCACGCTCTGCTGTTGCGCTTGTACATGTCCCAGGGAGGGGTTCCCGTAGACCCAACCTTTACCTGCTTCTAGACCCCTCTCGGAGACACATTCTACGAGAGGGTTTTGTTTTAGCGGAATTCCCACGGCAAGGAGCAAAAGATGACTCAACAGATTAGAGAGCCAATAAAAGAAGACAGCGTCGTGGACGCCCGAGGCAAGCTATGTCCCATGCCTGTCATCCAGGCCTACGGCGCCATCAAGGCGCTTGCCTCGGGGCAGGTGCTGAAGATCCTGGCCACCGACCCGGGCTCCAAGGCCGATTTCCCGGCCTGGGCGGAGTCCCTGGGACACCGCCTGCTGAAACACGAGGCAAAGGACGGCCTCTTCACCTACTGGGTCCAGAAAAGATAGAAGAAGAGGAGGAGAGCATGGTAGATACACTGGCAGACCTGACTCTATCTCTGGCGGAGTTCAGTCGCCTTCACGCTGACGCCCACAAGGAAACCGAGACGAAGCGCCTGGCCATAGTGGCTTCCAAGGGCAGCATGGACATGGTCTATCCAGCCCTCATCCTCGCCACCACTGCGGTATCCATGGGCTGGGAGGCGGGTATATTCTTCACCTTCTACGGACTGGATACCCTTCACAAGAAGAGGTACAAGAACCTGAAGGTTTCCCCTCTTGGCAATCCGGCCATGCCTGCCCCCTTTCAAGCCATCCCGTTCCACGTGCCAGTCATTCTGGCGGCTATTCCTGGCATGACCACTGTAGCCACGGCTCTCATGAAGTCCTGGATGAAGAAAGCCAAGGTCCCCCCTATCCAGGAGTTCCTGACCATGGCTGACCAGATGGGTGTGAAGCTGATCGCCTGCTCTACCACCATGGGGGTCATGAATATTAAGCAGGAGGATCTCCTGCCAGCGGCCGATATCCAGGGAGCAGCCGCCTTCCTCCACTACGCCTCGAAGGCCAGCGTCACGCTATTCATCTAGCTCCCAACTGGGCGAAAGGACAATCCCATCTCAGGGAGTTTGGGTAGGGGTGGGTGGGAGAAACCGCGTTGGGGTGGGGTGTCAGGGTCTGGGGGAGCGAGCGGTCTTTCTCGCCAGCGCACGGCGCACGGCCTGTTCCACGTCCTTGGACGTAAGGCCGTACTTGGCCAGCAGTTGCTCTGCGTGTCCGGACTCGGCGTACCGATCTAGGGCAACCATCTCAATAGGGACTGCGGCAGTGCGACTGGCTGCCTGGGACACCAGGCTCCCCAGGCCGCCATGGATGTAGTGCTCCTCCGCTGTCACCAGGGCCCCGGTCTCGGCGGCGGCCTTAGCCACCGCCTCCTCGTCCAGAGGTTGTATGGTGGCCATGTTGATGACCCGGCACTGGACACCCGCCTTGGCCAGGTTATCCGCTGCCTCCAGCGCCGTCGCCACCATGATGCCACAGGCGATAATGGACACGTCGTTGCCGGAGCGCAGTGTCTCCGCTTTTCCCAAGCGGAACTGGTAGCCGTTGCCGTGGACTACGGGCGTGGCGGGACGGGAAACTCGGATGTAGAAAGGCCCGTGCTCCCGTGCGGCGGCGCGCACAGCCTCCGCCGTCTCAGGCCCGTCCGCCGGGACTATGACCGTGAACCCCGGCAGGGCGCACATCAGGGCCACGTCTTCAATGGACTGGGCCGAGATTCCGTCCTCCCCCGTGATGATGCCGGCGTGGCTGCCCACTATCTTCACGTTGGCGTGGGCTTGGGCGATGCCGATCCGTATCTGGTCGTAGGGGCGGCTGGTGCCAAATACGGCGAATGTAGTGGCAAAGACTGTCTTGCCTGTGGAGGCGAAGCCCGCAGACATGCTCATGATGTTCTGCTCCGCCGGCCCCAGGTCGAAGAAGCGCAGGGGGAACTCCTTGGCGAAGAGAGTGGCGAAGGTGGAGGCGTTCAGGTCGCCACCCAGCACCACGATGTTTGGGTCCTGGCGGCCCAGTTCGAGGAGGGTCTGCCCGAAAACCTCACGGGTGATCGCAGTTGCCATCAGGACGTTCTCCCGGCGTTGGCCAGGGCTAGCTTGTTCACGTTGCCTGCCACCTGAGCGACCTTTTCCGAGGGGAAACCGATGGCCGTCATGGAATCCGACACCTCGGCGCTGGAGCAGCCCAACTCCTGAAGCGCCTGGGCTAGCTGCTCCCAGGTGGGCGCCTTACCGTGGAAGGCCGGGTTGTTCTCCATGAAGCTCACGCCCTTGCCTTTGACGGTGCGGGCTATGATCACTGTAGGCTTGCCCTTGGTCTCGCCGGCTTGGTGGAAGGCCCGGAGCAGCGCAGGAAAGCTGTGCCCATTCGGCTGAAGCACGCGCCAGCCAAAGGCGCGCCACTTGTCGGCCAGAGGCTCAAGCTCCATCACCTCGTGGGTGAACCGGTCGTTCTGGATGCCGTTGCGGTCAACGATGGCGGTCAGGGTGTCCACCTTATAGTGGGCGGCGGACATTGCGGCCTCCCACACCTGGCCCTCGTCGCACTCGCCGTCGCCCAGGAGTGCGTAGGTTCGATAGGAGCGGCCATCCACTCTGCCTGCCAGGGCCACGCCAATGGCGAAGGACAGCCCCTGGCCCAGGGAGCCGGAAGACATCTCCACGCCGGGTGTTCCGATGTGGGCGTGCCCTTGCAGGTGGCTTCCGAGCTTGCGAAAGGTGCTCAGGTCTTTCAGCGGGAAGTAGCCCCGATGAGCCAGGACGGCGTACAGGCCTGGACAGGCGTGGCCTTTGCTGAGGATGAACCGGTCGCGATCTGGCCACGAAGGATTTTGGGGGTCATGCCGGAGCACGCAGTAGTACAGGGTGGTCAGGATTTCTAACTCGGAAAGGGAGCCTCCGGGATGGCCGCTGCCCGCCTCGGTGATGGCCAGAAGGATGTCTCTGCGCAGCATCCTGGCGGTGCGGCGTAGCTGCTGGTATTCGGAGCGCGTGGTAGGCAGCGAGCCGTTGGGCGAAAACACGGCCTGCGGAGCCTTCAGGGCCGTGGAGGCGGTGCTTTGAGAAATAGTGCGCGTGTTTTGCATCTTCCGAGGGACTACTGCCATTGCGTATCCTTTTAAGGGTTCAGCAGATTATACCAATAGCGCCGATGGGGTGTCCATGAGAGGAGATGGGCATCCATGCTATACTTGTGGGGTAGAGATTGAAGGAGGCAGTGGTGAGCACAAACAAGATTACCAAGGTTTCAACAAAAAGCGGCAAGAATGGGGCGACGGCGGCAAGGGTAAGCCGAAAGCGTGTGGAGCTGACTCCGGAAGAAGAGGAGCGACTGATAGATGAGGTTGCCAAGCTGGGAATTGAACTCCACAAAGATGCGTTGAAGGAGTTGGCACGTCACTAGACGAAAGTACCTTTTCCTCAAACCTGCGACCATAGAGAGGGTCGTGTATGCGCTGGCAGCGGAGTTCTACCCTGACTATCCGGACCCAATGCCAGCATTTCAGTTTCTTGGCGGCGATCACGGCCGGGGTCTGCTGGAGTCTGCCCTGGCGGGGCCTCAACAGCAGTTTGCTGGCCGATACCTTCACCGCACCATTTACGACAAGGCAGCGGCTCTTTTCAGATCGTTGATCAAGAACCATCCTCTCCTGGACGGCAACAAGCGTCTGGCCCTGACCTCTGTGTTCGTATTTCTTACAATCAACGGTATTGTGTTATATGTCCCTCGGGACGAAGCAGTACGCTTCGCCCTGCGCGTAGCAGCAGGCGATCCGGACGTACCCTTGAAAGAAATCTCCAGTTGGCTACGCCGCTACTCCATTGCAATTGAGGCGCTGCGTGCAACGCCCCCAGCCGATCGGGAAAGGTGGTATGGGGTGTTGCGCGAGGACATGAGGCGACTAGTGATAATCGCGAGACTTCTATAGTGGCTCGTCAATTCTCATCGGCTAAGCCGCCATTAGCCTATCACCCCTCGTCATGATCATTGACTTCCATACCCACATCTTCCCGCCGGCCATTATCCAGGGCCGCGCCGCACACCTTGCTCAGGACAGCACTCTGGCTGCGCTGTTCGCCGACCCGCGAGCGCCCATGGCCACAGCCGAGGAGCTGATAGCCGCCATGGACGAGGCCGGGGTGGATATGGCGGTGACGCTGGGCATTGGCTGGACCAACCCGGAGCTGGCCCGCCGGGCCAACGACTACCTGCTGGAGTCGGCGGCTAGATACCCACGGCGGCTGGCGCCGTTCTGCTCGGTGAACCCGTCCTGGGGAGACCAGGCGCTGCGTGAGGTGGAGCGGTGCGCCCGCCTGGGAGCCAGGGGCGTGGGGGAGCTCCATCCGGACACCCAGGGCTTCGACCTATCCTCGCAGGAGGTCATGGGGCCGTTCATGGATGCGGAGCGGTCTCTTAAGCTAATTCTCCTGACCCACTCCTCGGAACCCGTGGGCCACCAGTATCCAGGCAAGGGGTCTATTACGCCTCCGGCGCTGATGAAGTTTGTTGAGCGGTACCAGGACGTCCCAATCGTCTGCGCCCACTGGGGTGGCGGGCTGCCCTTCTACAACCTGATGCCGGAGGTGCACACCGCCCTGAAAAACGTCTATTTCGACACCGCGGCCTCGCCGTTCCTGTACCGGGCGTCCATATTCTCAACTGTGCCGCGCCTTGCCCGTCCCGGCTCCATACTGTTTGGCTCGGACTATCCCCTGGTGAAGCCGGGCCGCATCATCCGCCAGATCAGAGCTGCTTCCATTTCCGAGGAAGAGAAGGAAGCCATCCTGGGCGGCAATGCCATGAAGCTGCTGGGAATTGTGGAGGATGCCGAGGGAAATGGCTAGCACCCTTCGACTATTCATCGCCGTTGAGCTGCCGGAGGATGTCCTGGGGTACATCGGCGAGACCGTAGGGGATCTCCGTCGGCAGGGGATTACCGGAATCCGCTGGGTCAGGGGAGAGGGTGTTCACCTGACGCTGAAGTTTCTGGGGGATACATCTGAAGAGCAGGTTGCGGGCATACTGTCCTCCATGCGGGACTCTGCGGTCGGAACACCGCCCTTTGTGCTCCACGTCCAAGGCGCTGGCGCTTTCCCTAACATGCGCGCCCCCAGGGTACTATGGCTGGGTGTTCAGGGCGATACAGCGCCGCTCCTCCAGATACATGGGCGGCTGGAGGAGGCTCTGGAAGCCCAGGGGTTCGCCAGAGAGGCCAGGGCGTTCTCGGCGCATCTGACTCTGGGGCGGGTGAATGGCCGGCTGTCGCCCACGACGCTGGAGAGGCTGGCCCAGGATATGGAAGGGCTGCGGACGGCGAAGCCCCTGGCGCTGCCTGTGGCGGCATTGAGCCTGATGGAAAGCCAGCTCACCCCCCCAGGCGCTTATTATGGGTGCGTAGGTCAGGCCCTCCTGTCGCCCTGAGCCGAAGCCCTCGATCGCAGCGAAGGGTTTGCCGAAGGGCAGCATGCAGGGGCCTTCCTCAAGCAACCAGCGCCGTCCCAGAGGAGTTCTTGACACGACTTGCGCTAGGGGATAGCGCTTGGGCCACCAGGCTGGTCGCTAGCGCCGTTTCGGCTATCCCCATCACGGTCTCTGCCTTCCACCTCCCTGGCTTTTGTGGCCAGGTGATCCAGGTTCTTGCAGATGGCGTGGTTCAGCGTGCCTTCGGGGTAGCGTCCGCCGGCGTCGGGCTCCCCCGCCGGCATCCCGGTCAGTATTTCTATCCCTTGCTCCACAGTCTCCACTGCGTAGACGGTGAAAAGACCGTCGCGGACCGCCTGGATCACGTCCTCACGGAGCACCAGGTTCCTGATATTGTCCTTGGGGATAATCACACCCTGGCGTCCAGTCAGTCCCTTGGCCTTGCACACGTCAAAGAAGCCTTCGATCTTGTAGATGGCCCCGCCTATGGCCTGGATTTCGCCCCGCTGGTTCACTGAGCCAGTTACGGCGATGCTCTGCTGGATGGGGATGCCAGCCAGGCTGGATAGCAGGGCGTACAACTCCGCGGAAGAGGCTGAGTCGCCCTCCACCTCATCATAGGTCTGCTCGAATCCTATGCTGCTGCGGAAGCTCAGAGGCTTGTCCTGGCCGTATTTGCCCATGACGTATCCAGTCAGGATGAAGAAGCCTTTGTTGTGGGTACGGCCGGTCATCTGGGCCTCCCGGTCTATGGATACCTGGCCCCGCCCCAGCGCGGTGCGGGCGATGATGCGTATCGGACGGCCAAAGGCGTAGTCCCCCATGTCTATTACCGACATGCCGTTGATCTGGCCCACCACGGCTCCATCGGTGTCAATCTTGATGGTGCCATCGTTGAAGAACTCCTGCAGGCGCTCCTCCGGCAGGTTGGAGCGATAGATGCGCTCTTTGATTGCCTTGGCCACGTGTTGTGCTGTCACCAGCCTGCTGTCGCCGTCGTTTTTAGCCCAGTGGTCCGCCTCGGTGACAAGGTCTGCGATATCTATGAAGCGGGTGGTGAGCTTGCCCTGGTGCTCCACCAGACGAGAGGCGTACTCCACCAGCCTGGCCACTGCACTCTTGTGAAATGGACGCACGCCGGCGTCTCTGGACTGGTTGCGGATGAAGGAGGCGTAGAAGCGTGTGTTCTCCGGGGTACGCTCCATGGACAGGTCGAAATCCGCCTTGACCTTGAAGAACTTCCGGAAGTCCTCTTCCACTCGCTGTAGGATGTTGAACAGCATGGGAGTCCCCATGAGTATGATCTTGGTCTGCACTGGAATTGGTTGGGGCCTCAGGGTGGCGGTTGGAATGGCGCTGAACTGCTCGCCTATGTTCTCTATCCTGGCCTCGCGGCTGCGCAACACCCGTTTGAGAGTCTCCCAGACCAGGGGACTTGATAGTACGTCCCGCGCCTGAAGGGCCAGGTAGCCTCCGCTGGCCAGGTGAATGGCGCCCGGGCGGATCATGGACAGGTCCGTGGCGGCGGTGCCGAAGCGGGGCCGGTACTCTACCCGGCCAAACAGGTTGTAGTACGTGGGGCTGTACTCAAAGATAACCGGCGCTCCCTGGGCATGGCTGTTGTCCACCAGCACGTTGACCTTGTACCGGAGGAACCGTTCCGCATCGGCTATTTCCCGGGCCATGACAGCTTCCATGGTCTGCTGCTGGGGCTGCTGGTCATCGGTGGTTCGGAAGTCGTCCACGTGTTCCGCAATGTCCTGACGCACGTCATCCAGGTATTGGATCAGGGCGGGAATGTCACTGAACTTCTCTTTAAGCTCGTTGATAGCAGGGTTGATTACTGCCCGCACCACGTCTCTGTCCACCTCTGTCCTGCGCTTGGTGGCCTCCCTCTCCAGGCGACGGAGCGCCGCCAGATGCTGGTCAACGAAACTCTGGAGGGCCTCGCTCTTTTCCCGCAGGGCCGTTTTCTCCTCTTCGGGAAGCTGGTTGTACCGCTCCCGGGTGATGGGTTGGCCGTCCTTCAGCGGCGTGGTGACGATGCCCAGGGGTGAAGGCTGCACGATGAATCCTTCCTGCCGGGCGGATGCCTCTATTTCTTTGGTGATCCCCTCGCGCTTCTGTTGGAACTCCTGCAAGGACTCCTCTACCCGGGTCCGATAGTTGTCGCTTTCGAAGGCCTGAGGTATGTCTCGCAGGCTGTCCCGGATCAGCTCCTGCATGTCCTGGACCAGTTGGCGGCCTGTGCCGGCAGGGAGGCGCACGGCCACGGGCTGCAACGGGTCACGGAAGTTGTGGACATAGCACCAGTCGTCGGGGACCGGGCGCTTTGCGGCGGCCTGATTGAGGAAGGTACCCAGGGTTGTGGCGCGGCCCGAGCCTGGGTACCCAACCACATAGATGTTGTAGTCGGGGGCATCCACGCTCAGCCCAAACCCCAGGGCGCTGACGGCGCGGGCCTGGCCCACTGTCACTTCCAAGGGGCCTATCTCCTCGGTGGTCTCAAACCCCAGGCTTTCAGGATCGCAATAAGCAGTCAGACGTTCGGCTGGTACTTTTAGGGAATCGGTGTCCATGAGTACGCTCCTGTCCTGGAATGCTGGATGAACGCTTCCCAGTATGTGCCGTGGCCAACGGTTCAGCAAGCCCCGATGCAACGGAATTCGGAGCTGCCGTCCCCAAGCTGGCGAAAGGCCTTGGCGCCCAGCTTCTATTGTCACTCCACAGCGGCCATGCTAACATACGGCTCTACATACCAACATTGGCAAGTGCAGCAATGAATTCAACGGATGCACGCCCCAGAATGGCAGTTCCCTGGACACTCCGAGACGCAGCTAAGGCCGTGGCCCTGGTGGTCGGAGTAGCTGCCCTTCTCGCTTTTGTGGCTGCTTTGGTACTCTTTGTGTCGAGGGGAGCTATTCCAGGAAGTAGGTTCCTTTTTTCCGCTGTATTGGAGGGGATGCTTCTTGTAGCTGTTTGGAGGTTTGGGCCGTGGAGATACGGCCAGTCCTGGAGGGCCCTGGGACTAAGTACAACACTCGGCAGCGGCGCTCTTCTGGCCTTGCTGGTATTGCTAGCCAGTCTGGTCTTTGTCCTCCTCTACACAGCGGCGGTGAAGGTGCTGGGGCTAGCCAGCCTGACTCCGCCCTCCATACCCGATGAGCTGATGAAGACGTACCCTGAGCGCATTGCCGCTTTTGTGCTGATAGTAGTAGTAGCGCCCGTGGCAGAGGAGTCTTTCTTCCGGGGGTTTCTGCTGCCTGTGCTCGCAGATCGGTGGGGGTTCTGGGTAGGAGCCAGCTTTGTGTCGGTGCTCTTTGCCATGGCCCACCTGGCGCCTGGCGTCCTGCTCCCGGCCTTTGTGTCGGGGATGTTGCTGGCGTGGCTGTATCGCCGCACTGGTTCGCTGTGGAACTGCTGCCTGGCACACGCCGCGCAAAACGCCTTGGCCTTTGCCGTAGCCATTTCGGTCTGAGGAATCAGCATGGGGTCACGCCGATTGCAGAAGACGTTTCAGGAGTTGGCCGCCCGCGGCAGGACGGGTATCATACCCTTTGTCACCGTGGGCTTTCCTGATATGCCCACCACTCTGGCCCTGGTGCCAGCCCTGGCAAAGGTCGGAGCGGACATCATAGAGCTGGGGGTGCCCTTCAGCGACCCGCTGGCCGATGGGGCTACAATACAAAAGGCGAGCTTCCATGCCCTGCGCCAGGGGATAACCCTGAGGCGCTGCCTGGAAGCCTGCGCCAGCCTCCGCGGGGCAGGCCTCAGCACGCCTCTGATTTTCATGGGATACTATAACCCACTGCTCGCCCTTGGCCTGAAGACCTTTGCGGTGGAGGCGCAGCGAGCGGGCCTGGACGGTATAATTGTTGCCGACCTGCCCCCAGAGGAGTCCGGGCCTCTCCGGGAGGAGTGCTTGCACCGGGGCATAGATGTGATTCCTCTGCTTGCTCCCACCAGCACGGAGCAGCGCATCGCCGCCGCCTGTGCCGTGGCCAGCGGGTTCATCTATTGCGTCAGCCTGGCGGGAGTGACGGGTGTCCGCGCCCAGTTGTCCCAGGAGGCTTTCCGTCTGGTGGAGCGGGTCCGCGCCTGCACCAGCCTTCCCGTAGCGGTGGGCTTTGGCGTGTCGCGCCGGGAGCAAGTGGAGGCGATAGGAAAGTACGCGGATGCTGTTGTGGTGGGTAGCGCCCTTATCAACGCCATAGATAGCGCGCCGAAAGGAGAGGCGGTGGCCCGGGCGACCAGGTTCCTCTCTGAACTGCGCGATGCGCCCGAGCCATTGAATAGAGGTGCAGGATGACTCTTGTATGCCGGGGCCTTAGAGGCGCCACCACTGCCAGGGCAAACACCAAGGAGGCCATCCTGGAAGCTACGCGGGAGTTGCTGGAGCAGTTGGTGAAGGCCAACGGTTTGCAGAAGGACAGCATAGCCGCAGCCATCTTCACCACCACGCGCGACCTGAACGCCGAGTTTCCAGCAGTGGCGGCCCGTCTGATGGGCTGGATAGACGTGGCCCTTTTGGACACCCATGAAATGGATGTGCCGGACGGCCTACCCAGTTGTATTCGGGCCCTGGTTCTGGTAAATACAGACAAGCAGGCCCACGAGCTGGTCAACGTCTACCTCAGGGGCGCTGTCAATCTGCGGGCGCGGGGAACGGAGGAAAGGTAATTGAACGAAGCAAGGCCAGGCCGGTTCTCCTTGGGGGCGCCCTTCTACTTTTACCGCACGGAACAGTCCCTTCGTGAAAGGGGCAGGCTGGCGTTCTCTACAATCATAACGAAACATTGGGGGCAACAATCATGATAGTCGTAATGCAGTTGGAATGTACTGCCAAGGAGATTCAAGGCGTGCAAGAGCACTTGGACAAGCGAGGACTGCAAGGACACCTGTCGAAAGGGGTGGAGCGTATCGTCATAGGGGTTGTGGGGCAGACCTATCCTGAGCTTCAGGATGAGCTGGAGGTTTTGGCCGGGGTGCGGGAGGTGGTGCGCATCAGCAGGCCATACAAGCTGACCGGCAGGGAGTTCCAGCCGTCCAACACAGTAATTAGGGTTGGAGGTGTAACCATAGGTGGTGGGGAGCTGGTTGTGTTTGCCGGGCCATGCGCCGTGGAATCTGAGGAGCAGTTGATGGCCACCGCCAGGGCGGTGAAGGCCGCTGGCGCCACCGTCCTACGCGGGGGCGCTTTCAAGCCCAGGACATCCCCTTACAGCTTCCGTGGCATGGGAGAAGAGGGGTTGAAGCTCCTGGAGAAGGCCCGCAACGAGACGGGAATGCCAGTCATAACCGAGGTGATGGATACCAAGGATGTGGAGTTGGTGAGCAGGTACGCCGACATCCTCCAGATAGGTGCGAGGAACATGCAGAACTTCGCCCTCCTGGAGGAGGTGGGTAGGGCAGGCAAGCCAGTGATGTTGAAACGTGGTTTCTCTGCCACCTACGAGGACTGGCTTCTGGCGGGCGAATACGTCATGGCCACTGGGAACAGACAGCTTATGCTGTGCGAGAGAGGCATCCGCACATTTGAACACTTCACTCGGAACACGCTGGACCTAGCGGCCATCCCTGTGATCAAGAGGCTGAGCCATCTGCCTGTAGTGGCCGACCCAAGCCATGGGACGGGCAAGTGGTATCTGGTGACCCCGCTGGCTATGGCGGCGGCGGCGGTGGGGGCCGATGCCCTCATCGTGGAGGTGCATCCCAATCCTGACAAGGCCCTCTCCGATGGAGCGCAGTCCCTCACCTTTGAGAACTT
>JAUSCR010000114.1 GCA_030651175.1 Dehalococcoidia bacterium | reverse complement strand
TGGCACCAGACTTCCCGTACACATGGATACCGACCTCATTTACGTCGATGCCCCCGCCCGAGTTGTTGTTGAAGAATCTGGCGTGAGTCACCGTCAATGTTTTGGTCCCGGCGACGTAGGAAACAACAGCGGCTTCGCCAGCGACATAGCTGAGTTGACCTGCGCCCGTACCGGTGGAAATCAGGGATTGTAGAGCGTAGTCCTCAAAGCTCTCAGGGTTGGCTCCTGAGCCGACGAGTATGCCTTTGTCTGAATCGTTTGGGCCGCCCCTGATTCCATGAGACACGCCTCCCGCGATTTCAAGGCTCGTTGTGGAGGTATCGGTGCCTTTGTGTCCCACCAGAATAGGCAGAGAGCCGGATCGAACGGCGCCACCGGTATCCTTGATGTTGATGAACCCACCGCCGAAGATGGACCCACCGTCTCCGTTCTTGGCAGCTACCTGGCTGATCAGGTGGTTGTAGGCGTTGCGCACGAAGCTGTGGCTGCGCTGCCTCAGATGGCCGAGGAGCTTACCTTGCCCATCGCGGGCCTCCATCTCCCAGAACGCCTCCAGGATGGGAACGTGCAGCCGCTGGCCCAGCAGGCTGAGCGCCTCGTACTCCGCCTCTTCCCCTGGGTCGAGCGCCTGGACTCCAACCTCTGCGTGGGCTCTCGCTACAGGGAGTTTTGTAATAAGCACGATGTATCTCCTAGACAAGGACTGCGGTGGCGGAGATCACTGGCACGGGAGCGCCGAGGGCCGGAGCCCCCATGAGTCCGGACGGGCTGGACGCCGCAACGCTGACCTGCGACGCCGACGGCGCGGGGATCAGCAGCTCCGGCGGCGTGATGAGCCTGTTCAAAGCTCCCGTCAGGGCGATGATGAGGCCCTGGACGTCGACCCACTGGACGAAGAGGTTGCCACCCATCTGGCTGACCCGCAGGAAGTTGAAGCCTGCGCCCAGGTTCAGCGGTGGAAGGCCAGCGGCGAACTCCAGGCCGTTCTCTCCCGACCTGACGCCGATGACCTTCAGCGCCTGCCCCACGTAGCTGCGGGGGGCGTCGGAGAGCTGGGTGAAAGAGCCGACTCCGCCGAAGCCCATGGTTACCTCTCCGCCCCTGAGATGGAGCCGTCCACCGTCACCGCCGTGCCATCCGTGGAGCGTGCCTCCAGGATCACCTGGTCGCTCTCAGCCAGCCGGTTGGCCCGGAAAGGGATGGAGAGGGAGGTGCCGACTACCACGTCCGTCCACTGCTGCACGCCGCCGATGGTCAGGCGGAACTGGGTCTTCGTGAAGTCGGTGGAGAACATGGAAACCTCGTGAAGGTCCCCCTCCTTGCCGGCGGCCACGACCCAGGAGACCACCTCCTGGTAGAGGACGCTGCTGTTCACCAGCCGGTCCAGCCGTGAGACCGGCGCGCCTTCGGCCAGGCCCGTCTCCGGGTTCAGCAGGGAGGTCTCCCGGTCCGTCAGCGCCATCAGCTCACCTTCTTCGCCAGGGGATGTTTATCGATCTCCGGAGGCCAGAGCCCCCTGGCCACCGGGCAGTCGTGGGGCCGGTACCCCTCGGACATGGGGCCCTTGCCCCGTGGGTAGGCCACCTGCTGGGTCTTCCTCCTGTCGTCCAGGGCGACCTCCGCCCCGCAGCCCGGGCCCGTGCAGACGTACTTGCGGATCACTCGGTCACCCCCAGGAGCTTGGACCAGGCCCGGATGTTGTCCCGGTAGGTCGTCCACTTGGCCGTGTCCATCTGCACGGAGATCCACTCGACCTGGAGGAAGGCCGGGTTCAGGAGGTCGTTGTTGGTGAAGGTGATGATGACCGAGTTGTACTTCTCGAAGAACCGCCCGAACTGCCTCTCGGCCCCCGTGACCCTGTGGTTGGCCACGGCCAGGCGGCCGGCGCCGTCGATCTCGATCCGGTAGCTCACGGAGCCGTCGCCCCCTTCCCTGAAGGTGCGGGCCACGTCCACCTTGGCCAGGGGGATGCCCACCGTTATGGATCCCGAAGCGCCAGGCGCGATGACCTGCTCCACCACCACGGGCAGCTCACGGGAAGGGGTTACCAGGATGGCGTGGAAGAGGAGCTCCTCGAAGGTCCTTGGTATGACCAGGGTGGGGAGCGGTGCCTCGGCCCCCTCCTCGACTAACGGCGGTGGGGCTCCCACGGCAGGGGCGACTACGGGGGACTCCAGGCTGGCCGTCCTGATGGTGGACTGAGCTTCAGGCCCTGGGAACTCCTCGGCCTCCGTCAGCTCCCTGGGCTGGAAGGGCGCGGGGCCACCCGGCTTGGAGGGCAGCCCGGGGGCGTCTCCAAGGCGGTGTAGCGGGCCCCTTGATGGAAGTCCGTTCCCACTTCGGGTCGTCATTCGTGCCTTTCACCTGATCCCCATCGACGTGAGGATGTCACCAATGAGCTGGCCGTACTGGGCGGGGATTGTAGCCGGGTCCAGGGCCTTCAGCCTGGCGGCGGCTCCGGCCATGGCCGCAAGCCTCTCTTCGGCCAGGAGATCCTGCGCCTCACGGGGAGCGGCGGCCCTGTCCTCCACCACCTTCCCCGGCGGGCTCTCCACGGTGCAGTGGGGAACGTTGTTGGCGTCCCGGTAGATGCGCGTCACGCGGGCGCAGACCGTGGAGCCGTCCTCCTTGCGCTCGTAGGTCTCGATGTTGATCGGCATCTTCTTAGTTCTCCCTCAGGGCCACGCACGCCTGCTGGGTGTCCTGGGTGGCGTTGGGCGTGGTGGCGGGGTTCGCCAGGCCGGTGGCGACCTGGGCAGTCTGCCCCGCCACCGCCAGGAGCGTCCTGTGATGCTGCAGGTCCTGGGCTTGGGAGAAGGTGGTGAGCGGGTAGGTGTAAGGGCTCAGGCGCTTCACGCAGCGCAGGTTAGGGGCGGCGTCGCACACCCTGGCCAGGAAGTAGTAGCCCGGCTGGAGCGTCAGGGCGATGGCGATCTCTTTGACCCCGGGTGGGGTGGTGCTGACGGTGCCCGCGTCCAGGACCAGGGCCCCGGGTATCCCATCCTGGAACCGGTACACCCCCAAGCGGCAGAGCCCCGCCACTGGCGGACCCTCCACCCGAATCCATATCATGGTGTAGGTGGTGGTCTCGGACACCAGGATGGGGGTGTAGACCAGTTCCCCAGCAGTCACCGCTGCGGTGTCGAAGGCGTCGTTCTCCCAGCCCGGCAGCACGTACCTGGGCACCCCGGGCAGCTTGAGCTTGGCCCGGAAGCCGGTGCCCCTTATAGGAGAGCCGGTGAGGGCATTTGCCCTGGGTTTTCCCGATATGACGGTCTCGCCCATTACTCGAACACCCCCCATGCCCCGGCGGTCACGTCGTTGGGGTTGGCGCCAGCCACCGTGGAGCGGGCTATGACCTTGCCGATGGCCTTGGCGAGGCCGGTCTCCGCCGTCACGTCCAGGCTCTCTCCAGGCTGGACGTTGTAGTCCGCCAGGAGGACAGGGTTGGTGGCGGCGTCATGCACGTCGCCGTCGGAGTCGGTGAACTCGTCCCAGAACCTGACCCGGGCGGCGGCAGGATTGTTGTTGCTCACGTGGAACCGGGGGATCTTGAACACCCTCTCCCCGGGCACGGCCACCACGTCCACGCTGGCGTTGGGGGCCGTGAGGGTGGCGTTGCGCCCGTCGAAGGGGGCCGCGGTCTGCTCCGGCATCACACGGACCTCCTTCCAAGCAGCTCGTAGTGCTGGGCGGTGCTGACGAACAGCTCGCCGCTCTGCACCTTCTGGAGGGTCTGGGAGTCCGTCTCCTCCACCAGGCCCAGGATGTTGACTATGAAGCGCAGGCGCACCTTCTGGTACATGGGAACGGCCAGGGTCCCCGAGTCGGCCATGGCCAGGAAGCTCGGAAGCTGGTCCTTGACCCAGAACCAGCGAAACCGGGGGTCCTCGAAGGGGCTGCTCACGTGGTCTGAGAATCCGATGAGCTTCAGGTCGTCATCGGCGGGGTTGATCTGGAAGTTGGGGTCCTGGAGCTGCCGGGTGAAGTCGTTGGTGGGCCAGCGGGCGTACACCTTGACCAGCCCCTGTCCCACCCCTATCCGCACCTCGTAGGCGAACAGCTTGTGCTCCGGGTTGAGCCCGATATCGTCGATGTCGATGACGTGCTGGCGTGTCGGAGCGCTCAGGGCCACCAGCCGTACGCGCTGGGTGGTCTCCGTCCGGGTCACCCGGAAGACCTTGTTAGTGTAGGGATCGCCCCACGGGCCGTCGAACCGCAGCAGGTCACCCGCCTTCAGCAGGCGTTCCTGGACTAGAAGCTCCTCAAAGGCCAAGGGTCACCTTCCTTCGGTAGACTCAGGACATGCCTTCCCCAGCGGCGGCCCCTAGGACCCGCTGGCCAGGGCGCGATAGGTCGACCCGGAAAGGTTAGTGGCGTCGGGCACCTCCGGCAGCCCTGCTCCCTGGGCCAGGGCGGCGGGTTGCCCCCGTACCCGGTAGGTCAGGGTCCGCCCGCTCAGGGCGGCCACGTCCGCCACCCTCCCGTCGTTGGAGAAGATCCCATAGACCCGGGTCACCGCCTGGCGCAGGTCCCTGAAGAAGATGGTGGGCCTGGCAGCCGACTGATAGTTGGCGGGGCCGGCCACCTCTTCGTAGACCAGCAGATCTCCGCTCTCCAGCTTTCCGATCACTGGCATGGTTCACCCCCTCAGGTGTGTATTTGAAGCCGGGACTACATCGTCCGCAGGGTGCTGCCGATGCTGATAAACACCCCCACGGCCCGCAGCACGTCCGGCCCCGTGGCGAAGATGTTCACGTCGAAGGTGAACCGCTCCCCCGGGAAGGCCACGAACCAGGGGTTCGCCTCGACGACCCTGATCCCGCCCCGCTCCTCCGCCACGGCGTCCCACGGCAGGGGCTGGACGAACAGCTCCCTGTTGAACTTGGTAGCCTGCAGCGACTCGGTCTTGGGGCTGGGGTGGTTGGTGGTCCAGCCGACGATGAGGAGCGCCTCGGCGTCGGACTGGTCCGCCAGGTCCACCTCGTTGGCCGCCGTCCCGAAGGCGTCCTGGTCGCCGGTGGCCGTCCAGGTGAAGAGCCAGGAGTCCGGCGTGCCGGTGGGCACCGCCACCCCCATCTCCATGTCGTCGGGCCGGATGATGCGGATGCCAATCTCGTTCCCCAGGGTGGTGCCCCCGCCGTACCGCTGGTTGGCCCGGTGCATGACGTGGCGGGTGAGCTCGAAGGCGTACTCCCGGGCCTCCTCCAGGATGCGCTTGACCCTGGTGGAGAGATCCTCGTCGACGAGCCGGTCGTAGTCCAGGTTGAAGAGCTGGACCTCGGCCTGGCTGATCTCCCGCAGGCTGCGGCCCGTCTGATCGCCCTTGTCCACGGCGGCGTAGTCCTGTTCAGCGATCCTTGCCATCTCTGCCTCCTCTGTCTCATGTTTCGGTGTTGGCGGCTACCTAGACCGCCTGGATTCCCAGGGCGCGGCCCGGCCTGCGGGCGTTGGCCCCCTCCACGCCGGCGGTGACCCCGACCCTTGCCGGAGTCGCGGCAGGCGACTCCGCTGCTGGGGCAGGCGCCGTCCTACGGGGCTTGGCGCCCGTCGCCTGGAGCAGGGCCTGGGACGGCCTGGGGAGGCCGGGCGGCAGCAGCACGTCCTCAACCTGGCTCACGGCTTGAAGGGCCTGGGCCGGGATGAGCTGCTGGAGCGTTGGGAAACCGCCGTTGGGGGCCCCGTTGGAATTGCCACCGTTGGGGTTGCCCCGGTGATTGCCCGGGTTGCTGCCGGGGTTGCTGGCCTGGGCCCCCGGCAATGGCGGCAACGCCGGTAGCCCCTGGGCCGCAGAGGCCAGGAGCTGGTTGGTGGTCTGGGTGATGGAGTCCCCCAGGGACTTGACCACCTGGTTGGCCTGCTCGTTGAGCTGCCTGGCGCTTGTAGCCAGGGTCGCCAGCGGGTTGAACTGTCCGTTAGGCATAGTCTACCTCCTCACTAGCGCTTGATGAGCCCGTCGATCTGCTTGCGCACGCCCTCGCCCGTTTTCTGGAGGGCATCGAAGATGCCTCCGATGCCCTCCACCACGCCGCTGGCGGCGCCGGCCACCACGTCCGGCGGGGCCGGGGCCTGGGAGTACTCCTTCGGCTTGTCGATGGCCGACTTGATGCGGTCCGTGGCCTTCTGCCCGCTCATGAATAGGTTGGACCCGGCCCGGGCCGGGAGCTGAACCACCTCAGCCACCGTGTCCAGCCCGGCGTCCACCACCTCCAGCGGCGATGGGATCTTCCCCAGAATCCTTCCGTTCGGCATGTCTGCCTCCTTTCCCATGTGGGATGTAAACAAAAAGGCGGGGCCCGATCTTGTCGGGTTCCCGCCTCGGTTCCTCCGCAGGCTCTTTATATTGCTACCGGCTCTCCCGGTTGTCTCCTCCTCTAATCATGCTCTTTTGCCAGTTGATAGTGCCGATACGGTGGTCCCGCACCACCACCTCCAGGCGGCCGTAGCCGTACTCCAGGATCTCCCGGAGCTTCTCCATGACCTCCCGGTCGCCGATCTGCTCGGTTGGCCTTCCCGCCGTAGCCGTCCCCCTGTTCACCAACGGTCATCCTCCACGGGCGTTGATAGGTAGCCTGCCTATTCCTTCCCCCACAGCCGATGCTGGAGCTTTTCCCCTGTCCTGGAGGCCTCCTCCAGAGCCTGGGTCAGCCGCTGGATGTCGGCAGGGCTGACTCCCTCCACTGCCGAAGCCAGCCGGGAGACCGCCTGGCTGGCTTCGGCAAGCTTGTGCACGTCCGGCCCCAACCGTTCCAGGTTCGCGTTGAACCGCTGCATCTCCTGGAGGAGCTGCTGGGGTGGCGGGAACCCGATCTGCCCCAGCATGTCCCACAGGGTGGGCGCTGCCGTGCCCTTGGGGTTGTCGTCGTGCCCCATGCTCATCGCTCGTTCCTCACTCATGCACCTGCTGGAACGTCGCCAAGAGGGCCAGGGTGTCCGGATACCACCGGGTCACCTCGGTAAAGGTGTTCTCCTCCTGGGACGTCAGGCGCCGGCGCATGTCGGCCCACAGGTTGTCCTGGTAGGCGTCGGCCAGGAAGTCACCCACCAGGGGCACCTGCCCCAGCAGCCAGCCGCCCACGTCCCGGACGATGGACATGTTGAGGGCCTCCACCCGCCTGGGCGAGGTGAGCTTCAACACCCGGCTGGCGTCCTGCTCCACCGCTTGCCAGACTGGATCGGCGACCCGGCCCTGTGCCACTCTTGCCTCCTGGGGTTATTGGAAGGGATCTTCTGGCCGCTGTCAAGGAAACTGGTGCGAGCAGAGATGGTCGCTACGCAAACCACGACCATCTGGGAACTCCCCAGCCCACAGTAGTATTGAATGGCCCGCCTCGATGGCGCAGTACGTCCTTGACGTCCAGTTCGCTCATCGCAGGGTTGCGGTGTTTGAGAAGGGCCAACAGCCCCGCCACGTGCGGCGTGGCCATGGATGTCCCCGAGATGGCGGCGTAGCCGAAGCCGGCGTCCGGGACAGCCGATGGTGTCGGGGTCAGGGCCAGAATTTCCGGCTGCCACGGCCACCAGAACCCCCCGGTCAGAGAGTCGCTTGACCGCCCGGCACTCGGGGCATATTTCGCACCCTCCCTGGCACTCCTTGCTCCCAAGGGACATGTTCACCACCTGAGCTCCCCGCTCAAGGGCCATCGCCATGGCGTTGACCACCTCGCTGGTGAAGCCGGTACCCACTCCTCGCCCCAGGGCCTTTACGGAGTAGATGGCGGCTCGGGAGACCCCCTCGGCGAAGATCCCCACGTCGGTGAAGGCCAGCTTGCCAGCCGCGGTAGAGGCCACGTGGCTGCCGTGGCCGTTCTCGTCCAGCACCTCCCGGAAGGGGAAGGAGATGGCGCTGTCCCACTCGGAGCCCACGAGTTGCTGGTGCGTGGGGTCGATGCTCGTGTCAACCACACCCAGGCGCACGGCCTCTCCTGTCCAGCCCTGCTTGAAGGCCAGCTCGGCCTCCAGGACCTGCCTGCTCTCGGATGTGGGATACCAGAGGGCCTGGTCCGGCGCCGCAGGGAGCTGGAGGGCGTTTATCTGGAGGTCGGCGTGGACGGCGCGCACGCCAGGCAGGGCGTCAATCGCGTGAATGAGCTTGGAGGGCACGGCTATCAGCCCAATCATGGAGAAGCGACGGATGACGTTACGGACGGCCAGGCCCCTCCCGAGGAAGGAGCCCAGCACGGTCTCCAGGACTTCAGTCTGGACCTCCACCAGCACCGGCCTGACGGGAAACTCGAAGAGCCGCTGCCTGAGCCATGGGTTGATCAATAGACCCTCTCCCTTCAAAAAGAAACAGCCCACGGGAACCCGCCTCGGTTCCTCCGTGGGCTGCTAATGGTGGTATTATACAGGAAGTCCACTGACAACAACATTCTAATCGCCTGCGGAGGAACCGAGGCGCACCAACAGGAGGTGCGTCTTGGAGATCCTCACCCGGTACCGCGAGCCCGTTATTCAGGCTATGGACTCTCTTCTGGGGGGGCCCCCGTCCCCCATCCTGGCCATGTGCCGTTATCACCTGGGCTTGGCAGAGGCAGATGGCACACCCACCCGAGCGGTGGCTGGCAAGATGCTCCGGCCAGCCCTTTGCCTGGCGATGTGCGAGGCCATGGGTGGCGATGCCGGCGAGTGTCTCCCCGCAGCCCTATCCCTGGAGCTTACCCACCGGACGTCCCTGGTGTTCGACGATATACAGGATCGTAGCCCCCAGCGGAATCACCGACCAACCACCTGGGGAGTGTGGGGTGTAGACCAGGCCATCAATGCTGGGCTAGCTTTGTCCTGCTACGCCAGGCTGGTGCTCCACGGTATGGCAGAGCGGGGAGTGTCCCCAGGGACGTTCCATGAGATTCAGCGCCTTCTGGAACACACCGTCATAGACCTCTGCCGAGGGCAATACCTGGACATCCACTACCGGAGTGAACTGCCTACTCTGG
The DNA here is from genome assembly GCA_030651175.1 of Dehalococcoidia bacterium. Taxonomy (GTDB): domain Bacteria; phylum Chloroflexota; class Dehalococcoidia; order Lucifugimonadales; family SHYF01; genus SHYF01. The sequence continues at coordinate 21,598 of JAUSCR010000114.1, read as the reverse complement.
AGCAATACGTGGAGATGGTGCGCCTAAAGACCGGGGCGCTGCTGGGGGCGGCGTGCGAGACTGGGGCCCTGGTTGCAGGAGCACTGGAGATGCGGACTCCGGCCAGGAAATTTGGCGAGGCCCTGGGCGTTGGCTTCCAACTGCAGGACGACATCCTGGGCGTATGGGGAGAGGCGGCCAAGCTTGGCAAAGCGCCCAACGACCTGGAGGAACACAGGGCAGGGTTGCCCTTGGTTATCCTTTCGGGCCAGCAGCCGGCCGTCGCTCGACTGCGAGAGGAGGACACCTCAAAGCTGTACGGTGTCTTGGAGTTCTACGGAGTCAGGCGGCAGGCAGAGGCTCGGACTGCCCAGTTCGGTGAGATGGCCCTGACCGCCCTGAAGGACCTTGGGCTTTCCACGTTCTGGCAGCAAAGCTTCGAGGGTCTGATCGAGTTCGTGGTTGATCGAGAGAAATAGCCTTGTCGACTTTTTTGCATGGCTACTGGAGATGCGGAGACGAGAGAACAAGGTGGTCTTGACTTCCGGAGGTCACCTTGTTATCATGATGGTGAACTTCCCCTGTCGCTTCGGTGGCAGGGTCGAGACCGTCGTAAGGCGGTCTCTGTTTTTATCTGGTGAAAACGAACGTCTACATAGACGGCTTCAACCTGTACTACCGTGCAGTGCGAGGCACACCTTACAAATGGCTGGACCTATCCAAGCTATGCGGAAAACTTCTCCCATCTCATCAAGTTAACCGTATTCGGTACTTCACGGCGGCTGTCCAGCCGCTCCCACGAGACCCTGGCGTAGCGGCCCGCCAGCAAATCTACATCCGGGCCTTGAAAACTATCCCCAATCTCACGGTCCACGTAGGGCAATTCAAGCCGCGCCAGAGAAGGCTTCCTCTCGTGGTTCCGGTTCGTGGTCTTCCCGCCACGGTTGAAGTCAAATACTTCGAAGAGAAGGGGACCGATGTCAACCTTGCCACCTATTCTCCTCATTGATGGGTTCGAGAGGGACTATGAACAGGCCCTCGTCGTTTCCAACGATTCGGACCTGGCACTACCGATTGCCATGGTGCGACAAAGACTGGGAATTCCAGTGGGTGTGGTAAATCCGAATACAGACCCGAGGGAGGTAGCCCCTGCCGAACTCACGGCAGCCGCAACATTCACGAGGCGCATACGGAAGGCTACTCTGGGTGTTTGTCAATTCCCTCCGACCCTCACCGATGCCGTAGGCACCATTCACAAACCTCCTGCCTGGTAGTCCCAGACCCTGCGCCCCTGGCATTCCTAACGTCACCCATACCTCAAAATGTACTTGAGGTTTGGGTGACATGCAAACCGTTTGACAGATGGTTGCACTGTTTTACGGGGACTGCTACAATCCTTCCCAACAAGCGGCCTACGGAGGAACCGACGCTGGTTCCCGTGGGCCGTTTTCTTTTGCCTCAGAGGTGAGCATGTCCAGGCCCCAGGCCCTACTTGCCCTCTCCATGAAGGGCGGCGTAGGCAAAACCACGACTGCCATCGGACTGGCCCGCGCCCTCCAGCGCCGGGGCCACCGCACCGGTCTCTTGGACGTGGACATCCACGGCAGCGCCCTTCCCAGGGCCCTGCACCTGGCCAGGGACCCGGGCTACGAGCCTCTGGTGGGGGCCAGGCTCCGGCCGGTGAATACCGACGGCTTCCAAATCTTCTCCATCGGCCTGCTGTTCCGGGAGGAGACCCCCAACATGTGGGACGGGGCCATGAAGGCCAGCGCGGTGAAGCAGATCGTCACCACCTCCATCGCCTGGGACGAGGGCCTAGAGTGGATCGTCGTGGACACCCCACCCACCAGCGGGGACGAGGTGCAGAGCCTGCTGGAGCACCTCCCCAACATCTACGGCTGCGTTATTGTGACCCAGCCCAACGACCTCTCCCTGCTGGGCATCACCAAGACCCTGAACATGCTTCGGGAGGCAGAGGCGCCGGTGTGCGGCCTCCTGGCCAACATGGCCGGCTACACCTGCCCCCACTGCGGCCAGAAGTCCAACCCCTTCGACAGGGAGAGCGTGGACGTTGAGCGGCTGGCGGAGGAGTATGAAGTCCCTTACCTGGGGCAGGTCCCCCCACGGAGATCGCAGCCCGGGTAAGGGCCAGTGACGTGCGGGTTTCGGCTGGCCAACGGCACTGGCAGTAGGCGGCCAGGGTGGTCTTGCCCACTCCGGGCAGGCGGCTGTGCAGGATCACGGATCGGTAGCCTGCGGGGTTGTCGGGGAACTCCTCGGCCCAGCGGAGCACCTGCAGGTAGCCCTTGTTTCGGGGCCAGCCTCGCTCCTCCCAGCGGGCGAAGGTCTCCTGCCAGTACTTGCGGGGAAGACCCGAGCGCCGGCGGAAATCCTCCCGCACGGCCAAGCGGGCCAGCCGGGCCTGGGACTCCGCTTCCCTGGCCTCCTGCTCCTCCCTGGCGGACCGGCAGGGGCCACACTCCTGCCGGTCGCCGAAGACCATGGCACGGCCCAGGAGGTTGCGGGTCACCAACTGGACGGCAAACTCCGCCCCGCAGGACTTACAGGTCCTGCTCTCCTCCCTCGTCGTCTCCGATGACTGTCCATCCGGCCCAGCCATCGGCCTCTTCAGTGTCTCGCCCAGCTTTTCGAAGTCTCCCACGCTGCTCCTCCTTCCGAATCGCACCGCGGACGTAGGTTAGAAAGTCCTGCCTTTGCGGCCCCGCCGCAGCGCGCCACATCAGCTCCAGCAGGTGCTCCGGCTCGATGCCCGTGCTCTTCAAGATCTGCCCCACCTGCTGGCACACCTCCTGAAGGCCGGGAGGGACCCGGCTGTACTGGGCCACTGCGAACTCCCCAAGCACGCCTATGGTGTCTCGGCCGTTTCTTGCCGTTTTCAGCTTTTCCAGCCAGCCCTGAAACGAAGCCGAAAGAGTGCCCAGGGGCGGCAAAGCCTGCGAACCGCCCGTTTCTGAACGAAGTGAAGAAACGGAGTCGTCTTCTTGTTCTTCTTCTTTCCCTTCTCCCTTCTCCCTTCTTCTTGTAGCGATGGGTAGGGCTTTAGGTAAAGCCATGCCTGTCCGTTCAGGTGAGGGTTCAGGTATGTCCATTGTTAAAGGCTTGGGTGAGAGGTCAGGTGTGTCGTCGCCTAGAGGTTCAGGTAAGGAGTTAGGTGTGTCCTTGGCTAAAGGCTCAGGTGTTGGTTCAGGTATGTAGCTGCCTGAAGCCATAGGTGAGCGCTCAGGTAGGGGTTCACCCAGGGCCTTACGCAAGGCGATAGCCAGGGAGCGGCGCTGAGGGTGGCGGCTGAACCGTTCGGCCAGATCGGAGAGCGGCACGGAGGTGGCACCGTCGGAGGAGCTAGGCCAGTTGAGGGTAATCACGTTGCCACCCTGTCTGAACCTGAGGCAGTCATCCCAGACGTCCGGGGGCGGGTAGTCGCTGGGGTAGGCCCACTGGAGGCTCCGCTGCTCCTCCCACCACTGGAGCAGCTCGGGTATTGCCTCCATGGTGATGTCCGGGACGCGGGGGCACACATCCAGCTTGATGATGTCCGGGGCCGCCTGAAGGCGTCCCTGGTCGTCGGCGTTCAGAACCAGAAGGACGTAGAGCAGTTGCGCCCGGGTCGAGAGGCTCCCGAAATCGCGGGCCCTCGACAGGCTGCTCCGCAGCATCCTCCTGTCCTTGCGGCTGCTCATTCCCCGTGCTTCCCCAGCTCGGATCGCTGCACGTCTGTACCCCTCTGCAACCGGGCCATGTTTTCCAAGCAGAAAGGCCCGGAAGGGCTTGAAGAGGCCCCCGGGCCCGCCTAGCCGACCTTTGCTGTTTTCCTGCCCCTGGGCACCCTCCTGCGTCGCTGGCGGATGTCGTACAGGGTGGCCGCCCGCTCCGCTGTTTTACCCTCTGAAGGTGGTAAAACACCTGGAGCTGCCTCCTTAGATAAGTCCATCTGACCTGGCGACCTGGAGCTTCACACGGCCACCTCCGAAGGCGCGGCTGACCGGGCTTCCAGCCGGGCCAGGGCCTGGCGAGCTACGACGCGCAGCAACCCTGGCGGCATCCCTGCCTCGGCCCGTTCCTCCGTGGAGAGCTGCGCCCACCAGCGGCGGCAGAAGCATGTCCTGAGCGGAGCCGAAGGGCTCTGGCCCTCAGAGATAGGCCGACCGCAGTGCAGGCAGCGGCTCATAGGTCCGGCCCCGGCGCCAGCTTCACCTGGTAGCTCCGGAGGCCCTCCGCCAGGCGGCGCAGGGCGTAGCCGGGCACCCTTCCTGGAGGGCGGTCCGCGGTGAGCTCCTCGGGTTTCACCTCCAGGCCGTGCTCCCGCCGGAACCAGGCGCACACCTGCCGGGGAGTATCCCTGGGGAGGCTCTGCAGGAGCTGGCGCATCCGCTCCCAGAGGTCCTGGCGCTCGGCCTCTCGCTGGCCTGCCGTGGGCTCCTCCAGGTCCGGGTGCTCAGCTGTCAGGCTCTCGATGTACTCCCTGGCCTCGGCCACGGTGAGGAGCATGGTGGAGGTCTTGCCGTAGAGCCGGTACAGGTCAGCCCGCCAGCCTGCCTCTAGGACGGTGTTGGGGCTGCCGTCCTCCAGGAAGGGCGTCACGTCGCCGTTCTCGGGATCCACTCTGCCGTGGTCTTCCGAGGCCGGCTGCTCCAGGGTGGACATGAACTCCCAGGCGAAGGCGCCCTGGGCGGCATGGCGGATGGCCCGCTCCTGGGCCATCTCCACCACCGCCGGGGTTCGGAAAGCCTGTCCCGAGCCTGCGGAAAGGGGCCGTTCTTGGTCCGATGCCTCCTCCTTATTGATCCGCCCGTAGCCCACGAAGGTGTCCTCGGGCGTGGCCCGGCCGTAGCCGATGGCGGGGCGGGTGCGGTCCTTGCGCCACAGGCGGCACAACCACACCTGCTCCTCCTCCCTGGCCACCCTCATGGCCTTTCGCAGCTCTTCCGAGGCGGGATCCAGCTCGTAGTTGTCGAACTGGGGATGGCGGTTCAGGAGGCGGATCAGGCCCTTGATGGTGACGTATGGGCGGCCCTGGTACCAGATGACCTCCTCCCGGAGGATGTCCAGGGCCAACTGCGAGGCCGCCCGGGCCATCCAGGCCACGTGGAACTCGGAGATCTCCGGCCAGAAGGCCTCCACCAGGGACCTGTTGTAGTCGTACATCTCCCTGTTGGCGCCCACCTGCTTCTCGATGGCCGCGGTCGCCTGGCGGCGCGCCTGGGCCGCATCTCGAACCTCACTCCTCTGCAACGTCATCGCTCTCCTCCTCCTGGGGTATCCACGCGGGGTCCCCGTGTCCGTCTGACTTGACCAGGGCCATGTCCCTGGCATAGGCCTGGGCGACCATGTGGCCCAGCAGCCGCAGGCCAACCGCCACCCTGGTGGGGTCGGGCTCCGACACCTCCACAAAGGACACGCTCGGCCTCCTTCGCCCTCTCTGCCCCATCACAGGCCGTCCGTGCCGTCGTGCCCATCTGACATAGGCAGTATGCTTATACTCTCGGGGAAAAAATATCCTCGATGCTGACCCCCAGGGTCCGGGCCAGGAGGTAGTCCACCCCTATCTGTGGCAGGCGCTGGCCGTGCTCGATCTTGGAGATGGTCCAGGGCGAAACGCCAGCCAGCTCCGAAAGCTGCTTCTGGTTCAGCATGGCCTTCATGCGCAGCTCCTTGAGCCGGTTGCTCCTCCCCAGGTGGTCTATGAGACCTCCCCGCTTGGGCCAGGGGTGCGGCGTCCGCGGAACGGTTTTCCCTTCCATGGCTCCCTCCGTCGTCTAGCATAAGCACTACGCCAATATCTTGTCAAGGGATTGATGACGCTGTTTTCCCTGTAGCCTCCCAGAATCCTTCCTAATAAGGGGACAATGGCCGGACAAGAGGGCCATATTCTGATAGGCAGATAGGCTGTTTGCCCTCTTGACAAGTTGTATGCCAATAACACACAATAGGAGCATGAACGGTTACTTCGGCGAGCAGGTCAGGCGGTTGAGGACGCAGCAAGGGCTTACCCAGCGCGACCTGGCCAAGCTGGTGGGCCTCAGCCAGGCCCAGATCAGTCTCCACGAGAAGGGCGAGGACCTGCCGGGGCCGGCCATACGGCCCAGGTACGCCCGGGCCTTGGGCATCACCCTGGGCGAGCTGGAGGAGCTGATCCGTAGAAGCCAGGTCAAGGAGTACCTGCGGGCCAGCCCCGACCTGTCGGAGGAGGCCAAGCGCTCCATAGAGGACTACATCGACTTCGCCTGGGATCGGGACCGCCAGGCTCGGGAGGCGCGGCAGCGCCAGGAGCCGCCGAAGGAGGAGTGACGGGACGGATGGCACTTGCAATGAGAAGAACTGCTGTTCTATTATTGTGCCGCCATGCCTCTCGAACATCCCGTGCGTGTCGCCAGGTGGATTCACAAGCGCTACCAGTTCTCCGAGCCTCCGGTGAGCTTCGCCCCGGCCCTGGCGGACTATCCCATCAAGGTAGACCTCCGGGACTGGTCCCCGGACGTGAGCGGCATCTGCGTGCGGGCGGCACTGGTCTCCTCCATTGGCCTGAACCAGAACGACAGCCTGGGCCGGCGCCACTTCACCCTGTGGCACGAGTTCTATCACTACCTGGTCCACGACGACGAGTGGCAGTTCTACTGCGTCAGGCCCTGGGAGCGTCAGCGGCGGGAGCGGGAGTGCAACATCTTCGCCGCCCACGTCCTCATGCCCCAGGAGTAGGTGGTGGAGTTGGAAGGGCCCCTGTGGGTGGCTGCCAGGAGGCTGATGGTGTCCGTCCAAGCCCTCTCGGTGAGGCACAATGAACTAGGGATAAGGAGGGAAGAGTGACAGACGACGGTTCCAAGATGCCAGCGGCCGTATACGCCAGGGTGTCCAGCGAGAGGCAGGACGTGGACCTCTCCATCTCGGCCCAACTCAAGGCCATCAGGGAGTATGCCGAGAGGGGTGGGTATCAGGTGGTGCGGGAGTACGTGGACGAGGCGGAGAGCGGCCGGTCCATCGACCGGCCCGGCTTCAAGGCCATGATCGCCGCGGCACGCCAGAGCGTGCCTCCCTTCAGATTCATCCTGGTGTGGAAGCTCTCCCGGTTCGCCCGCAACCGGGAGGACTCCATCATCTACAAGTCCCTCCTCAGGAAGCACGGGGTGCAGGTGGTCTCCATCAACGAGCCCTTGGAGGACACCCCCTCGGGCAGGCTCTTGGAGGGCATCATCGAGGTCATCGACGAGTTCTACTCGGCCAACCTCTCCCAGGACGTGGTAAGGGGCATGCGGGAGAACGCCTCTCGTGGGTTCTACCCGGGCAGCCCCGTCCCCTTCGGCTACAGGCGGATCAAAGTCCAGGACGGCGATGCCCAGAGATCCAAGCTGGAGCCCGACCCCGACGCCGCGCCGGTGGTGGAGAGGATCTTCCAGGAGTGCCTCTCGGGGAAGGGCCTCCTGGAGATCACCCAGGGGCTGAACGGGGACGGGTTGGCCACCCGGATGGGGGGGCCCTGGGCCAAGACCTCCATCCACAAGGTGCTCCACAACGAGGCCTACACCGGTGTGCTCGTCTGGGCCGGAGCCGGAAAAGGCAGGGCGGCGATGGGTTTCTGCCGGTACGGGTGGAGGGGGCCTGGGAGGCCCTGGTGGACATGGAGACCTTCCAGCGGGCCCAGGCGCAGCTGGGCACCCCGGGACTCCCACCCCCGCGTGACTCACAGCGAGTACATCCTGAGCGGTATGCTCCGGTGCAGGCGCTGCTCTACGTCCATGATCGGCCACGCCGTGAAGTCGGGGAGGTTCTTCTACTACATGTGCGGCAACGCCCGCAAGAGGGGCAGAGAGGTATGCACCACACCGCTCATGCCCAAGGATAGGATCGAGGGGTTCATCGTGGACCGGATCAAGCAGCACATCCTCACCGAGGAGAACTTGGAGGAGGTGGTCAGGATCGCTAACCACGACCTGGCCCAGCTGTGCTCAACCGAGAGGGAGCGGCTGAGTGTCTTGGAGGGCCAGGTGGCGGACGTCGATAACCGGCTGGCGAAGCTGTACGACGCCCTGGAGACGGGGGAGTTCAAGGGCGGGGAGCTGGCCTCCAGGGTCAAGGTGCTGTTCCAGAAGAAGGAGGAGCTGCTGCGGGCCAGGGCGGAGGCGCAGGAGGCGCTGCGGAACTACACGGTTCAGCTTGCCGACCCCGAGGTGGTGAGGGGCTACATCAACGAGCTGCGGGCCTTTCTGGAGAACTCGGGCATGGTGGAGCGCAAGGCGTTCCTGAAGTCCTTCGTGAAGCGCATTGAGGTGGACGACTCGGAGGCCACCGTGGTCTACACTATACCTCTGCTGCCCGATAACCCACCGACGGCCAGTGAGGTGGTCGGAGTTTTACCTTTTGTACACGATGGCCCACCATACCGTACAGAAGCAAGAACTTTTGAACTCGCCCTAGACCTCTCGGCATGATGCCAGGTTTCAGCGGAGTTCGAGTCTCCCCAGGTACCCCACTCTGGACATTACTCGAACTTCCTGCGGCCTGACCTGGTGCCGAGGTTAAGGCAACTCCTGGCCTAGCCCGACCACTTGCCGTTTTTGGCCAAACGGAAAGTTGGGAGGTCTAATCAAGATTGGAATAGGCTCGCTGGCCAGATTGGAAGCCTGCGGAGTCAAAAGGTTTTCGCGATGTGCCACCCAGCAACCTTATCCACATTTTGGATGAATGAAGGAGTCATGTGTGAATGTCAACCCGAAAGGCCCCCATGACCGATGTTCTTTGTGAATTGACAGTCATCCTAAAGCTAGGTTAATATATTTATTGGTTTCTTTGGAAGATTATAGTATATTTCAGACCACGTCACATATAGCAGTGGTCTGCCGTTGGAGAGGGATTAGCGATGGGAGAACTAATTTTCAAGCTCGACTGTGAACTGGTATATAAGCCCGGGGAAGGGATTGAGATGCACTTAAAGTACGGTGGTGGTCTCTCCCGTGAGGTCACCCAGCACCTGGCCAGGGCGGGAAAGGAATTGTCATTGGCACTCCAGAATTTAGCTAAAGTGGAGACGGAGTCAGTACAAAAAGTGAGGACAAAAATCGAGGTAGAGGAGGCAGGAAATGGAAAAGGTCAAATGTGAGCACGGTATTGAGCTCGAGCGTGCCGGAGAAGGGGAGTATGTCCTGAGAATCAGAATGCCACAAATTAAGATTAGCTCCGACCCAACTGGCGGTCACCTGAAGAAGGCAAAGAACGAAATCCTTCTCGCGGCACGAAACCTGATTGACCAGGCAATCAAAGGTTGAAGAAGAAAGACATGGAGAATAGGGCATCAGAAGAAGGCACCTCCTCTGTCAAGCTTACTTTCAGGCAAAAGGCATTTCTCGACAAGGTTCTTGACCTGTACCACGAGATGCGGGCTCCCCTTCGTTATAGCCTGGTTGCCGATCGGCTCGGTGTGAGCAAGTCTACTGCTTACGATATGCTGAGGCTACTGGAACGAAAAGGCCTGGTAACGGCAGAGTATGCGCTTCCAAAAGAAACCTCTGGTCCGGGCCGCTCTAATGTAGTGTTCTTCCCAACGGCACAGGCGACAGAGGTCTTCTCCCAACTGACTGAGGGCATCTCCGGCGAGGAGGAGTGGGAGGAGGTCAAAGTCCGGATGTTGAACGGCCTGCGCCAGGGCAAAGCCTCGGAGTACAACAATCTGCTCCGTGACCTGCTTGCCATGATTCCAGAGGCCCGTTCACCTTTGGTCTGTTGTGCCGAGATCACCACCGCCCTCTTGGTCAGCCTGAAAGAGGCTAAATACAATCTGGTCCCGGATAGCCCCGTGGGTATACTGCTGTCAACATCCAGTAGCAAGCTAGGCATGGGTATGCTGACTGGCCTTGCCGCCGGATTCATGCTTGCCGACAAAGTAGGCCGGCGCTTTTTCCCAAGGTTTGAGCAATACGTTGAGAGGTATGCGAGATCGCTGGACCAGTTACGTCCCGAGACACTGGAGATCCTTCACAACTACACCCATGAGCTCATGGGCATTCTGGCCACTAGAGAGGGCTAATTTTTTGTGCGATTGTTTGGTTTCTTGGCAATATGTGGTTTGCTCCGGCCGCCCCGAGGTTTATGGAGGATGGGGAAAAAGTGAGTAGCATCAAAATCGTGACTGACAGCACTGCATATTTGCCACTGGAGCTTGTTGCGGGGCATGACATCCGGGTAGTTCCGCTCAAGGTACAGTTCGGCAAGGAGAGCTATGTAGAGGGGGTGGACATCACCAATACAAGGTTCTATCAGGAGCTGGCACAGGCCAGCACGATCCCCACCACCTCGCAGCCGTCTGTACGCGACTTCCTTGAGGTATATGATGAGCTTGCTCGACGCGGTCACCCTGTCCTCTCTATTCACATCTCCAGCGAGCTCAGCGGAACGGTCAGTTCAGCTTTGACAGCCAGGAATCGGATGCCCAATGCCAAAATTGAGGTGGTAGATTCGCTGTCTGCGGCTATGGGTCTGGGGATGATGGCTCTGACCGCAGCCCGCGATGCAGGGAAAGGACATTCGCTACCTGAAATCAAGGCGCACGTGGCAAAGCTTACCCAGAGCATGATCGTCCTTTTTGTAGTCGATACCCTCAAGTATCTGCCCGAGGGAGGGCGCATCGGCAGAGCATCGGCGCTGGTCGGCAGCCTACTGAACATCAACTCGATCCTATGTTGTCTCAAGGACGGCCGTGTCGAGGTCCTGGCTAAGATAGTGACGAGGGGCAGAGCATTGAAGCGCCTGCTTGAACTTATGGACGAACGGGTGGCAGCAGGCACGCCTGTTCATGTGGCGGTGATGCATGCCCAGGCTGCTGACGAAGCTTGGGCACTGGAAAGGGAGATCCGGAGTCGTTTCAACTGCGCCGAGGTCTATTTCTCAGAGCTGGGGCCTGTCATCGGGGCTCACGTTGGGCCAGGAACTGTGGGGCTCGCCTTCTATGGCGAACAGGGCGCCGTAGGGGTGCCATTGCCAGAGCACCAGCGAGTGCCAACTAACAAAGCCTTGACTGCTTTGGCTGGTGATATGCCCTGAGAGTCCGAGGAAGTCAGGATGGTGGACGAGAAGAGGTTTAGAACATTTGAGGATGAGCGGTGCCCAGACTGGCGTTCGCCGAGGACTGAAGCAGAGCAGGCGGAAGTTCTTGCGCTCTCCGCCTCTCTCTGACGCTCCGGGCCGCCGAACACGACCAACGGCAGGACCCGAATGCCTATCGTAAAGGAGTAACTGCATGCAGCAAATGTTTGAACGGGCAGGCTATTTCATCGGGCGGCACACGCGCCTCGTCGCCGTCGCCATCGTCCTTCTCGTTGTTCTTGGCGTGGTGGGAGCTGGGCGCATTGAGTTGGCCAGCGGCATCGAGACCCTTGTGGACACCGACAGCGAGGCCTACCACAAGTTCTTGAAACTGGAGAAGAACTTCGGTTCCAGCCAGGTGGTGCTCCTTGTTTCCGCCGATAGCATTGACCCTATCATCCAACCGGACAACCTCCGCGCCTTCGACAGGGTAGCGAAAGCGCTGCGAGGGGAGCCGCGTATCACTTCGGTGGTTAACCCCGTAGATGCCCTGCGTCAAGCTTTGAGTCAGGGCGGAGGTGAGCTGTCCATTGATGACACCGCAGCCGTTCGCAACGTGCTTCTCGATCCAGAGACCGGAGCTGTCCGAGGCTCCTTCGCCCCGCTGTTCCCGCAAGGAAGAAACGCTCTGTTCGTGGTCACACTCCCTACAGAGCTGGACCGGGACGAGCAGACCGAGATCAGCGACGCCACCGAGGCGGCCGTTGCCGCCGCGGGCTTCACTGGGGTGGAAGCCCTGGTTACTGGGCTTCCCGCCGTGGCTTCCGCCCTTGAGGACACGCTGGTCCCCAGCCTTGGCATAACCTTGCTGGTTGCCATGGCACTCATGCTCGTTGTCCTGGCTATCCTGTTCCCTGTCCAGAGCCGGTTCTACTGGCGGTGGCTCGCCCTGGGCAGCGTTTTCGTCGGCATCATCTATGCCTTCGGCGTCATAGGATGGGCCGGGCAGGCTCTTTCCATCGGCTCCCTGACGGTGTTCCCCATCATTGTCGGACTGGGCGTAGACTATGCCATCCAGTTCCACAACCGGTACGACGAGGAATTCCGCCGCGCCCAATCTGCCAGGGAGGGACTGGCCTTGACCATGCGGCACATCGGTTCGGCCACGGGGCTGGCAGTAATTGCGGTGGTCCTGGGCGCGATAGGGCTCCTCACATCGGCGACGCCGCTTATCAAGGACTTTGCCTTCACCCTTCTCTTCGGCGTCGTCGCGGCATGGGCCGGGGCCTTCCTGGTGGTCCCCATAGTGCTCCACTGGCACTACCAGCGTCGTGTGGACCGTCCTGCTGGAGGCGCCACAGCCCACGCAGATTCAGCGATGGAATACAGCCGTAGCCAGCGGCTGTTGGGCAGCATAGGGCGCTGGGTGGTACGACATCCGTTGATCGTTCTCCCCGTGGCCCTTTTGCTGACCATTGGTGGCTTCCTGGTGGACGGAGAGATCGGGGTCAAAGCGAACCAGGAGGAGTTTCTGTCCCCCGACATCCCGGCGGTCCGTGGTTTGCTCAAGCTACAGTCCGCGACCGGGGGCCTGTTCAATTTCAACCTGATCATCGAAGCCGATAACGTTGCCCGGCCGGATGTTGTCCAGTGGGTAGATGGCCTGCGGCCTCGCCTGCTTGACGCATTCCCCGGCGTGGTCACACAGGTAACATCGTATGCCGACGCTCTCCGGCGTGCTAACGGGGAAACCCTGCCTAGCTCGGAAGAAGAGATCCGCAACGTATTGAGCCACCTGCCAGAGGCCAACCGCAAGGCTCTGGTCAACGATAGCTTCACAGTTGCCAACGTGCCGTTGGTCCTGACTGGGATTATGATCGACGAGTTGAGCCCCTTGGCGAAGGCTCTGGAACAACAGGTGACGGACGCTCCGCCCGGGACTACCGTCACCGTCAGCGGCTTCCCGCTTGTGATTGCCTCGGTCTTTGATGCCCTTACCAGCGGCCGCCGGAGTACCACCGTACTGAGCATACTCATCATTTTCGGCGGCCTGCTCCTGCTGTACCGCCTGAACCCGTTGAAGGCCCTTTTCGTCACAGTGCCCGTTGCCCTCATCGTTGGCTGGGCCTCGGCTTTCATGTGGGCGGCGGGCATCGACTTCAGTCCACTGACCGCCACCATCGGGGTCCTGATCGTCGGCATCGGCGCGGAGTTCAGCATCCTGGTCCTCGCCCGCTACTACGAGGAGCTTGAGCGAGGAGCCTCGTCAGAGGAAGCAATGGTGGAGGCGGTCATGCGTATTGGGCGAGCGGTTGTCGCTTCAGGGGTGACCGCTATGGCGGGGTTCGGCGCGCTGTTGGCAGCGACAGACTTTCCCATACTCCAGGACTTTGGACTGGTAACCGCAATCAACATAGGCTTCTCTATCATAGCTGCCCTGGTGATCATGCCAACGATGGTGGTGCAGGTGCACGGATGGTGGCTCCGCCGCCAGAAAGCCCCAGGAGCCTGAGTGGCGCATCGGCGTGGCGGTGAATGGGCTGATGGTGACAGTCCTCGTCCCGGCGATGGCTTCACTGCTGGGCAGGTGGAGCTGGTGGCCCAGCAAGCGCATTGGAAGGTGATTCCACGCATAGGGGGAGCGAGATGAGGAACTGGATTTCCAGGGTTCAGAGCTGGCTAAGGAAAGTGCTCAATCTCATAGGGCTGGGCAGGGGAGGACCAGGAAGGAGATCTGGGGAGTAGCGTACCCATGGCTTGGCATGCGGATCTCGCCACGTCTTGATGATGCAGTACCTGTTTCTGCGGCTAGGCAGCATTTTGGCCGGGTACGTCCCGGTCCGCCTGGGCTATTTCTTGGCTACGGCCTTCGCCAGGATGGCTTACGCCAGGGGAGGTAAGAAGCGGCGCGATTTGTTTCAAAACCTGCGCAGCGTAGTAGCTGGATCGACCAATCACCGAGAGGTCGCCGAGATAGCGCTGGAGAGCTACCGGAACCTTGCCAGGTACTACTACGAATTCATGAGGCTCCCTCATATGAGTCGTAGAGAGCTTGCCCTGCAAGTGCGGTTTTGTGGCCTTGAGCACCTCGATAGAGCCATGAGAGCGAAAAAAGGAGTCATCCTGGTTTCCGGACACCTGGGGAACTGGGACGTTGTGGGGGCTGCGCTCAGCGCCCTGTACCATACAAGCATCTACAGCGTGGCCGAGCGCCTCCGGCCACAGAAGCTCCACGACCTTTTCGTCGCAACGCGAGCAACTGTGGGTATTGATGTGATCTCGGTGAGCACCGTAGCCGCCAAGATGCTGCGCGTGCTGCGTCAGGGGGGCATTGTCGGGCTGATTTGCGACCGCGACCTGCAAGGCAACGGCGTTCAGGTATCGTTCTTCGGCGCAGCAACCACCATGCCCCGCGGGCCGGTGGCTCTGGCACTCAAGACGGGCGCTTCCATAGTGCCCATCTTCTCCAGACGACAGCCTGATAATTCGCTGGTGGCGGAGATCGGGACGCCCATCGCCCTGCAGGTTACCGGCGATACCGACCGGGACGTTGCACTCAACACTCAAAAGATTGCCGACTGTCTTGAAGCAGCCATCGGGAAGGATCCAAGCCAATGGTTCGTAATGCAGCCGATCTGGCCGAACAGCAACCCCGAGGTGCTGCCAGGTAATCGGGAAGACGGAGGTCTGGGATGAGGATGCCATCGTGGGGATCCTGGCTAGCTTACGATGTGGTCAAGCTGACGGCATGGTGCCTGCTACGCACTTTCTGCCAATGGGAGGTCAAGGGGAAGGGTCTTGCTGCGCCCGAGGGGCCCTTGATAGTCGTTTCCAACCACATCAGCGCGGCTGACCCTTTTGTGCTTGCAGCCAGCCAGCCGCGCAGGATTATCTTCATGGGGAAGGAGGAGCTCTTTCGCTCCCTCCTAGGGCGCATGCTGTACCGCAGCTTGGGGGCTTTTCCAGTGCGCCGGGGCTACCATGACCGGAAGGCGCTGCGAAGGGCAAGTAAGGTACTGGAACGCGGCCACGTATTGGGCATGTTCCCGGAGGGCACGAGAGGATCCGACATTTACATGAAACGTGGCCATGTAGGGACCGCTCTTATCGCCCTACGGGTCGGTGCTCCTCTGCTCCCGGTTGGCATCACGGGGACTGAGAATCTGAAAGGGATCGGCGATCTGTTTCGGCGACCCAGGATCACAGTCAACATTGGTGAGCCGTTCTACCTAACGACTCCGCCGGGCAAGCTCACCGCAGCCCGGTTGAGTGAAGCCACCGATCTCATTATGGAGCACATTGCTGCCCTCCTGCCAGAAAGCTACCAGGGAGTTTATCGAAGTGGGGCGCTGAGACCGCGTCAAAGCGAACCAACCCTTGCTCCGGCGAGGTTCCACCACAGAAGTACTACGGGGTGACAGGGGACAAGACAGATATGGAAATATCGCAGGGAGTTCACCTCATCAAGGGGGTGCGTGGCTCTAATTGTTACCTCGTAACGCATCCGGAACTGACGCTGATTGATACTGGCATGCCGGGACAGCACAGGAAGATTCTGAGCTACATAACAAGTTTGGGCTACGAGAACGGAAAGCTCAGGCGCATCATTCTTACCCATCATGACTTGGATCACATGGGAAGCGCGGCAGACCTCCAGCGAGTGACCGGGGCAGCGGTGTGTATACACCGTGCCGATGCAGATTGCGTGCTGGGGAGATCACCCCGGCGCCCTTTCTGGAAGGCCTGGCTGTCGAGCTTAGCAACGCTCTGGCCCGAGTTTCGACCTCCGGAGATAACGCGTCTCCTCGAGGACGGGCAAAACATGGATCTCCTTCAGGTGATTCATACCCCGGGCCATTCTGCTGGGAGCATCACCGTCAAGTATGGTCCAGTCCTTTTTGTGGGCGACCTGCTTCGTTGGGGCAGAGTGTTCAAGCAAACGCCGCGCTGTTTCAACGAGGACAGCAGCGCAATCCGTGACTCAATCAAGAAAATCGCCAGCCTCGATTTTGACCTCCTGTGTCCGGGTCATGGCAAACCTGTCTTTGGTGCGTCTCACAAACTGCGTGAGTTGGGATCTCGATGGTCTTGGGGGCGGCAATGAGCAACCGGAAAGGGCTATGGCAAAGAATGGCCAAGGTGGTTTCCGTTGCTCTCCACCCGTGGCTTGTTTTCGCTACTGTAGTGGCCCTGGTAGCTTACGATGCTACGGATACGCGTGGCGAATGGGGCAGATGGACGCTGGCGACTCTGTTTCTGGCCTACACTGTCCCTATCCTGTACCTAAGGCTGAGGGCCGGGATGCTGGTCCGAGGCAGCAGCTCCAGGATCTCGATTCGCTCGATCTTCCGGGAGCGGCCACAGGAGCTGCTTCTGCTAGCATGCCTCTTCGGAGTTCCAAGCTCTCTAGCTCTGTATTATCTGGGTGGCCCTGATACTGTCCTTGCTGTATTGATAGCAGCTACGGGCACCATGGTTTTAGCTAGTCTGCTGAACTTCGTGTACCGGGCAAGCATGCACGTTGCCCTTGTGACCAGTATGCTGTCCTCTCTATGGGTTCTCTTTGGCATGATTTCCATTGTTACCTTGCCCTTAGTACCTCTGCTCGGTCTCTCAAGGTACCGGCTTGGTGAGCATACGTCAGACCAGTTGGTGGCTGGCTTTGTGCTGGGGATTATGGTTACCCTCACCGTTTTTCGAGGGCTGGGGCTGTGGTTTGGAGGTGGCAGTGGCTAGGATCCTTCTCTTCACAGGAAAAGGCGGCGTGGGCAAGACCACCATGGCAGCAGCCACGGCGCTCTGCGCGGCTGAGCGTGGCTACAAGACCGTCATCTTGAGCACCGACGCCGCTCACAGTCTGGCTGACAGTCTTGACAAGCCTCTTGGTCCCGAGCCCGTGGAGGTCGTCGACAACCTCTGGGCTCAAGAGTCGGACATCCTCCACAACATCCAGAAGCACTGGGGCACGGTTCACCGGTGGCTGGTGGCCCTCATGGCCTGGCGCGGCCTAGATGACATCATCGCCGAGGAAATCGCCGTCCTCCCTGGCATGGACGAACTGGCGAGTCTCATCTGGGTGTACCAACACGAGCGCAGTGAGCAGTACGATGTGATCGTGGTGGACTGTGCACCCACAGGCGAGGCCCTCCGGCTACTGACCTTCCCCGAGGTGGCCCAATGGTGGATACACAAGCTTCTGCCTTTGGGAAAGCGACTCAATCCTGTGGTTGCTCCCATTGTACACCGTGTCTCTGGCATGCCTATGCCCGGCAATGAGATCTTCGATGCGGCGGACGAACTCCTCTACCAGCTCGAGGCGTTGCGCTCCCTTCTTACCGACCGGAAGCGTACCAGCATCCGCATCGTACTGAACCCGGAGAAGATGGTCGTCAAGGAGGCGCAGCGCACCTACACCTATCTCAACCTTTACAACTATCCCGTCGATTCGGTCATCTGTAACCGGCTCATCCCTGATGCAACGGATGGCCGCTACTGGGAGCAATGGAAGAAAACCCAAGCCAGGCACCTAAAGCTGATCGAAGAATGCTTCTCACCCCTGCCCATTCTGAAGGTGCCCCTCCTAGAGGATGAGGTAGTGGGAATGGGGGCCCTCCAGGAGATAGCTCACTTCCTCTACCCCCGGGGGGATCCGATAGAGGTACTCTTTGAAGGAAAGGCGATGAGCATCGAGCGCGACAACGGCGATTACGTACTGACATTGAGGCTTCCTCTCGTGTCAAAGGCAGATATTGCGGTGCTTAGAAGTGGCGAAGAGCTCATTGTCCAAGTTGGTAATCAGAGGCGAAACATACTCTTGCCTCATGCGCTTGGCGGACGGGAGCCCAAAGGGGCGAAGCTGGAAGGGGGAGAGCTGCGCATCAGGTTCTCCGCGCCTGATTCAGCGCCGTAGGGTCAAGGGGAGGAAAAGTGATATGTTCAGAACAGATACCCGGGCTGCCAAGAAAGAGGGCGAAGCTGACAAGGGTGGATCTCTTTTTTACCTGTTTTCATATCCCGCTGCCCTCTTGTTTGGAATCGGGCTTTCCTTGCTCAAGCGCACTGGCAGGCTAAAGGTTGTTCACCAAGAACGGATTCCTGCTTGGCAAAGGAACCTGATCCTTGCTTGTAACCACCCTTCACTGCTTGAGCCTTTCCTGATCCCCCCGCTGTTCTTACGGGAATATGTGCTAAGGCCATCCAAGTTCCTGCCCTGGAGCGTAGCCGACAAGGGTAACTTCTATGACCCGTGGTATTTTTTCTGGTTAAGACCTCGCCTGATTCCCCTGGAGAGGGGTGCTTCCTGGCGGCAAAAGTATAGCCAGGTCACAGCCTTGCGAAAGATGCAGAATGTACTTGAGGGCGGGGGGAGGATCGTTATCTTCCCCGAGGGCACAAGGACATTCAAGGCGATACTCAATGGAGGGGTGCGCTATAGCAAGACAGGCAAGGTGCTGGGGAAGCTGTGCAGCGGAGCTGCAGGGATAGCGCTCCGCCGCACCTCGACCGTCGTCCCTGTCTGGATCGAGGGTTCTGAAAGGGTTCTGCCCAGTGGACGGTTCCCCCTGCCCCTGTTCTGGAAACACCGAATAAGGATAGCCATAGGCGAGCCTCTCAGCTTTCCCAAGGATGCTACACTCCAGGAAGCGACCGAGAAGCTCGCTCGGGCCCTTCTGGAACTGGCAGACGCCGAGGCTTAGGGGCGGGTATGCCTGCCGACAAGAGGGTAGAGGAGGAAGAACATGCCGCTTCTCAAGGATGGTATCAACAGTCTCCTCCCCCAAGTGCGCTCCCAGGCCGGGAGACAAGGCAGGCGAAGCTGGAGGGAGGGAAATGTCCCTAGCAGAATTCAAACGCGTGAAAACCCCAATTCCTGGCGAAGTTCAATTCTTGATAATGGAACTTCAGAAAGACATAGAGTCCAACCATGCCATGCAAGCGACGCCAAATGGCGCGCCTGACTGATGTTATGCCGCGTAGGGGTGATGTCGTGAGCGGACCGCCGTTCGTACCCAAACGGGTTCAGTCCCTCGGGGAAGAAATCGCGAATAGCGTCAGCCATGGTGTGGGACTCATCGCCGCACTCGCCGCCAGCCCGTTTCTCATCGCACCTGCGGTAGAGCGCGGAGGTACGGCGTTCATCGTTGGCGCGAGTGTCTTCGCCACGACGATGGTGCTGCTGTACCTGGCCTCCACGCTCTATCACGCGCTCCCACGCGGCAAGACCAAGCGCGTATTTCAAGTCATCGAGCACAGCGCGATCTTTCTGATCATCGCCGGCACGTACACGCCGTTCACCTTGGGGGTGCTCCACGGTGCCTGGGGGTGGATCCTGATTGTAGTCGTCTGGGGCTTGGCCGCTGTCGGGGTGCTCCTCAAGACTGTAGGTGGGGCGGGGCATCCGACACTTTCCATGGTTCTGTACTTGGGCATGGGGTGGCTCATTCTCGTCGCGGTTCGCCCTCTCTGGCTCCTCGTGCCGCCGTCAGGCCTGGCTTGGCTCCTGCTGGGCGGTGTCGCCTACACGGCCGGCGTAGCGTTCTACGCCACGCAGCGGCTCCGCTATGCCCATTTCGTCTGGCACCTCTTCGTGCTCGCCGGAGCCACGTGCCATTTTGTCGCAGTGCAGTTCTACGCGGCCTAACGGACAGGTAGCTAAGGGAGAGGTCCTCCCTGGCCACTTCATGAGGAACTTATACGAGGGTGTAGGGGACAATGGTTCCGGCGGAAGGCTAGCCTGGCACCTGAAAAACATCGTCGTCCCAGTCCTGGTGCACCGACTCCCGGGTTGCTGCGTTGTCGATGAACTTGAGGGCGTCATACCGCCCGGACGGAGCTAGGGTCACCGAGGGCCAGGGGCCCTGGGGGATGCGCACGATCATATCGGTGGCCACCAGGTGCGGCGGGATCTCCTCCTGGGCGATGTAGAAGCGGAAGGGGTCGCCGTGGCCAAAGACTTGCGCCGCAGCGGTCCCATAGCCGATGTTGAAACGCCCTCCCTCGCCCCGGTGGCGGAGCAGCACAAAGCCTCCCGTAGGGTCTCCTGCTCTCTTGGTGATGGGCAGCGGGGGCAAAGGTGCCGGCGGCTCCTCTGCGCCGTAGAACTACCGGAGGTCACTGAATTCGTTCACTCCTCGCAGGGCCGCCGGGATGGTTACCTGAAGCCCCCCGGGGATGTTCTGGTCCATAAGCGTCGTGCCAGTGAAGGCGTCAACCGCCCTGGCAAAGAGGCCAGTGGTGTCCAGGAAGGGATCGTTGTAGCTGTCGAACTGGACATGACAGTCCTGGAGGGAACTGCTTTGGCACATCAAACGCTAGAAGAAGCGGCCCTGGACTGTCTCCGGTGCCGGCGGGCGGTTCCCCACACTCTGGACACGCCGCTATGGCAAACCTCATGTTTTCACCTCCTCTGCCGCGGCCAAGTCAATCGCCTGAAGGATATTGGCCACATGGCGATATGTTTCTGGGTACTGCTCCACCAACTCCTCGTCGGCTGGGTACTCGTCTTCCAGCATCTTCGAGAGCCACTGGGCGGTGTCGTCAGGCAGCCGTATCGTCTTCATGTCGTACTCCTTTCTCGGCACGGAATGTCGAGCTCGTGCTCTGCCCAACACTCGCCGCAGATGTCCAATCGGCAGCCTTCACACCCAATCAGGGGAGTGCTCTTGCGGTCGCAATTTGGGCAGTCCCCAGCCCTGAATGACTGCTGCATTGGGCAGGAATACTGGCCTAAGTCGCCGTCGTAGACCCAAATCTCCGGCCCCTCGTGGCAGGCGTAAACGACCTTGCTATACCCCGAAGCAAGTTGCTCCATCTCTTCGCCGTGCTCTGGACAGTAGCTCATGCTTTGCTTTCTCCTTTCTTGAAAGGGGGGCTGGCATTACTGCCAGCCCCCCTCTTATCGTAGTCCCGACGTGTCGGGACTACTTCTGCTTCTTGCGCCCTCTGCGCCGTGGCTTGGTCTCCTCGGTAGGAGCGTCTATCTCTGCCCCCTCAGCGGGTTCGGAGGCCGCCTCTTGCCCTTCCCCTGTGGGGATGGGCTGTGCTGACGTTGCCTCCTCGCTCTGACCTGTCGGGGCTTCGGGCGCAGGCTGCTTAGGAGCCTCGCCATCCCACTGGACGAACATCGGCATCATCACCACATCGGGCATCCCAGGCGTGGTGAACATGGCGGGGGCACTGGGATCTCTAACCCCCATGCTCACTATGCCCTCCTGGCCCTTGAAATACTCGGTCAGGTACTTGACGTCAATGGCGATCTTCCCCGCCGCGGTGCACGGCACCAGGAGTCGCACCTGAGCCGTCACCTCCCCTATCTCCGTGGCCGTGGCCATCACGGTCATGCCCTCACCCTCCCAGGAGAGCCTGACTATGCCTGAGCCGCCACGTGCCACGTCCCTGACCAGGTCCAGTGCCTGCCTCATATCACCTCCCATGAATGAGGCCCGCTGCGGCAGGTCAGTGGGAATGAGCGGTCCGTAGTTGGGGAAGGTGCCATCGACGAGCTGGGTAGAGAGGCACACCTTCCCAAAGGTGAAGCGGGCCAGGTGTTTACCCAGGTCGTACTCCAGGCGCAGGAGGCGCTTGGCCGTGG
>JAUSCR010000108.1 GCA_030651175.1 Dehalococcoidia bacterium | reverse complement strand
TGGTGGTGATCATGCTGGTCGGCTTCGGGCTTTATGCGGTCATTGGCTTAAGGCGGAGCATGGTGGAGCTGGCGGTGCTGCGGGCCATGGGCCTCTCGCGCTACCAGATAGGATGGATGCTGGCCGTTGACGCCGGCCTGGTTGGAGGGATGGGCCTGGGTTTTGGGATAGGGATTGGGACATGGGTTGGACGTTGGGTCCTGGGCTACCTGGGGCTTACGTCTCAAGGCCGTCCTGTGACGCCTCCCATGGTGCTGGGATTGAACCAGGGACTGCTGCTGCTGACTGTTGTGGGGACCATAGTTGCCACCAGCGCAGCCGTCCTTCTGGCCTACCGGATGGCGGCGCGGCTGCCCGTGCACGAGGCTCTAAGGATGGAAGAGTAGCGATGAGACTCTTAGACCTGGTCCGGTTTGCGGCCCTGGTGGCGGTGAGACGTAGCCGGGCCGACTGGCGTATCCAGATTTCGGTGGCTTTCGGCATCCTTTTGGCTGTGACACTGATGGCCGCGGGCACCATCTACTCCAACGCCCTGGCCGAGACGGCCCTGCGTTACACCCTGGCCAACGCTGACCCTAATCAACTGAACCTCACGGTAACGGCGTACCAGGCACTGGAAAGGAGTGCCTTTGGATCCGTTCAGCGGGTGGTGGAGGAGAGAGTGCGCCAGCCCCAAGCCGGCTACATGAGGTTCCACTCACTGCTGATCCGCACCTCCACCTTGTATTTCTCCCAGCAGCCCGTCATGGAGCTTCCCGAGGAGAAGAGGCTCAGGGGAGAGCTTCAGGCAGTCCCTCTGCTGAGCAAGGAGGTGCGGTTGGTGGAGGGCCGTCTGCCTGGGGCAACGTACAGCGAGGTGGAAGTGGCCTTAGACCCTTTGGGGGCTTCCGTTCTTGGCCTGTCGGTGGGCCAGAAATTCTACGGCTTCCCGGCTGCCAAGGGTGACGTGCCATTTCCGTTGCCATTGAGGGTCGTAGGCATCGTGGAGCCTGTCGCCCCCGGGCCAGATTACTGGCAACTGGGCAACCGGTACAACTTCGAGATAGGCGGCCAGAGCCGATGGGCAGCCGCACCCCTTTACATAGACCTGGACTCACTGGTGGATGGGGTGGGAAAGGCTGTACCTGGGTTTCCCGCGGAGTTCATATGGCGCTATGAGCTGAAAAGGGAAGAGCTTAGCGCCTCCCAAGTGAACGCCGTGAAGGCTACCGTCAGGGGTGTGGAGAGCGACCTCAAAACCTACATACCAAGCTCGCGCTGGAATACCAAGCTGGACGCGGTCCTGGAGCGGCACTCAGCCCTCCTTACCCTGGCCAGAGTGCCCCTTCTCCTGGTTATCTTCCTGGTGATGGGTATTCTCCTCTACTACCTCTTCTTGGTTGCGGGCCTGATGGGACGCCTCCGCACGCCGGAGGTGGCGGTTTTCCGTAGCCGAGGCGCTTCCTCCTGGCAGGTGGGCCAGGTGCTTTTCATGGAGGGACTGCTCATAGCGCTTCCAGCCGCGGTGGTGGGGCCGTTTGTGGCCCGGGGCCTGGTCTGGCTCACTGGAAGGCTATTTCCCGCAGGAGACCAGGCTCTTGCCCTGGTGAGCCTTTCCCCGCTGGACTTTTTGATGGGTGGCATAGGGGGCATGCTGGCGGTGGTAGTGCTAACTGTTACCACCGTGGTTGCCGCCCGCCAGGGAGTCGTAGCCTTTGGCAAGGCCTCGGCCCGGCCTCCTGCCGTGCCCTGGTTCCACAAATACTACATAGACCTGGCCCTGCTAGGGTTGATAGGGCTGTTGTGGTGGCAACTCCGCTCCCGGGGCAGCTTCCTTGTACGGCCGCTGGGCGGGGAGGGGCTGGAGCTAGAGGCCACCATGCTCCTGGGCCCTGTGCTGACCCTCCTGGCAGGCGGGCTAATCCTGTTGCGCCTGTTCCCTCTGCTGGCCCGGCTCCTATCCCGCTTTGTGGAACCCCTGGGCCCACCTTGGCTTGTGCACGGCCTTAGGCGCACGGCCAGGGACCCAGTGCCCTGGGGTAGCCTGATGGTGCTGATGGCCCTCACCACCTCTCTGGGCGCCTTGGCATCCGCCTTCAGCGCCACCCTGGAGAAGAGCCAGGAAGACCAGGC
>JAUSCR010000039.1 GCA_030651175.1 Dehalococcoidia bacterium | reverse complement strand
TCGACACAACGCTGCGCGACGGCGAGCAGGCCGCCGGCGCCGCCATGACAGCAGATGAGAAGCTGGAGATAGCCAAACAGCTTGAACGCCTGGGTGTGGATGTCATTGAGGCGGGATTCCCCATAAGCTCCCCCGGCGATTTCATCGCTGTGCAGACCATAGCCAGAGAGGTGCGCAAACCCATCATCTGTGCCCTGGCGCATGCCAACGCCGCAGCCGTAGACCGGGCGTGGGAGGCCATCAAAGAGGCACGACATCCTCGCATCCACATATTCCTGTCCAGCTCGGACATCCACATAATGCACCAGCTCCGCAAGAACCGGGAGGAGGTCATGGAGATGGCCGTCTCCAATGTGGCGCGGGCCAAAAAGCTGTGCGAGGACGTGGAGTTCTCTCCAATGGACGCCACGCGGACGGAGCCGGAGTACCTGTACACGTTGCTGGAGGCGTGCATCAACGCCGGCGCCACTACAGTCAACATCGCGGATACCGTGGGATACACCACGCCCGCGGAGTTCACACGGCTGCTTGAGGGGATCAAGGCAAACGTGCCAAACATCGGCAAGGCCATCATCAGCGTCCACTGCCACAACGACCTGGGCCTGTCGGTCGCCAACAGCCTGGCTGCGGTAAAGGTGGGGGCACGTCAGGTGGAGGGGTGCATCAACGGCATGGGCGAGCGGGCAGGAAACGCCGCCCTGGAAGAGGTGATTATGTCCCTGAAAACGCGACACGACTACTTCCAGGTAGGACTCAACGTGGATGCCACGCAGCTCTATCGCACAAGCAAGCTGGTCAGCGACATCACCGGGTTCGCGGTCCAGCCCAACAAAGCCGTGGTGGGCGGCAACGCTTTCCGCCACGCCTCGGGCATTCACCAGGACGGCCTACTAAAGGATCGTACCACCTACGAGATCATGGACCCCAAAGCGATTGGATGGCCAAGCAGCGAGTTTGTCCTGGGCAAGCTCAGCGGCCGCGCCGGGCTCAGGTCGCGGTTGAACGAGCTTGGCTTTCAGCCCTCAGATGCGGAACTGAACCGCCTGTTCGAGGCGTTCAAAGAGTTGGCCGACAAGAAGCGGGAGGTGACGGACCGCGACCTGGAAGCGCTGATGAGCCATCAGCGCCGCAGCTTCAACGAGGCCTATGTCCTAGAGCACGTCCAGGTCACCTGTGGCAACCACGAGGTCCCTACGGCTACGGTGCGCCTGATGGGCCCCGACGGTGTGGCCAAGACCGACGCCGCCACCGGCACCGGCCCTGTGGATGCCGTCTATAAGGCAATCAACCGTATCATTCAGGTGTCCAACACATTGACGGAGTTCAGCATCCGCGCCGTCACCGAGGGGATAGACGCGCTGGCCGAGGTGACGATACATATCCAAAGCGGCGACCAGACGTATGTGGGCCGGGGCGCAGACACCGATATCATTGTGGCCGCGGCAAAGGCGTACATGAACGCGCTCAATCGCCTGCTGAGCATAGGGGAGGTTTCCAAGTCCGCCGAAACAGTGCAAGCTTCGTAAGAGGGCGGTTGACGGGTTGCTTGGTAAGCTTTACAATTTGCTTGGTATGCTTACCAAGGAGGATTGAGCTATGCCGAAAGTAACGCTGTCCAGCAAGAACCAGATTACATTGCCCGTGGGCATGGTGAGAATCTTGGGTCTTGAGGCTGGTGATATCCTTACCCTAATCCAGGCTGGAGATCACCTGGCCCTCTTTCCCAAGTCAGCCAGTTTTCCTGACTCTATTGCTGGGAGCATGAAAGGGTTCTGGGGCACCAGAGAAGAAATAGACCGGTACGTGGCTCAGGAAAGAGCCAGTTGGGGTAACAAAGAAGATGATTGGTTGGAGCAAGTTGAAGACCTGCTGGCCAGTAATGAGGAAGCAAGAAAAATTGTTGGTAAGCTCAAGCAACGCCCTCGGTACGCCGGCCCAACGGGTGATATTGAGCGCATCAAAGCTGCTGACCCTGGGAAAGTCCGGAGCGCGCTGGAAGAGCTGAAGAGGTTGGGGGCTGTGAGAGAAATACCTCCTCCTCCCGATTGGGGTGCAGGTCCCTGGGTTAGGCTCGTGCGAAAGGTGGCAAACTGTGTTGAGGAATGACCTGCAGTGATAACTCGATGGACATCCCGTCTCTCTTCCTTGCAACGTTTCGGCTTTGACACTAACGCCCTGATCTATGCCTTGGAAGGCACCGTACCGTACGCCTCCATGGTGGCCGAGGTACTGGCCATGATGAGAAAGGGGGAAGCCCTTGGAGTAATTTCCACAGTCGTTGAGTTGGAACTTCTGGTTAAACCCTTTCGGGAGCGAGATCAAATCGCCTTAGACCAGGTCACATTGATGCTCGACGACACCCCCAATCTCTTCATCAGATCGTTGGACCGGTCTATCGCGCGTCGTGCAGCCGACATGCGAGCTCGAACCGGGCTGTCTATCCCTGATTCTGTCATCGCTGCCACCGCTCTGGAAGAAAGATGCGACGCTATTATTGGCAATGACGTTGACATGGCTCGACGGGTCAATACAATCCCATACTTGTGCCTTGACGATTACGTGCACTAGAAGAAGGAATCACCATGCCCAAGACAATGTTCCAGAAGATTTGGGATGACCATGTGGTGTACCAGGAGCCTGATGGGCCAGCCATTCTGTACGTTGACCTGCACCTGGTGCACGAGGTCACCACCCCACAGGCGTTCGATGGCCTGCGTATGAGCGGCCGCAAGGTGCGCAGGCCGGACCTGACCATTGCCACCCTGGACCACAACGTGCCTACCGCGGGTCGCCACCTGCCCATCGCAGACCCTGTGTCGCGGCAGCAGGTGGAGGCGTTGGAGCGCAACTGTCGGGATTTCGGCATCACTCTGTACGATATGCGAAGTCCTGGCCAGGGCATTGTGCATGTCATTGGCCCGGAGCAAGGATACACCCAACCGGGCAAGACAATCGTCTGCGGCGACAGCCACACCGCTACCCACGGCGCTTTGGGCGCCTTGGCCATCGGCATCGGCACCTCTGAGGTGGAGCACGCGCTGGCAACCCAATGCCTGCGCCAGAGCAAGCCGAAGACAATGGAGATACGCGCCAACGGCTCGCTGCCATACGGCGTCACAGCCAAGGACCTGATCCTGGGCATCATCGGCAGGATAGGCGTCAGCGGCGCTACGGGACACGTGGTTGAGTATACCGGCCAGGCCGTCCGCAGCCTCTCCATGGAGGGCCGGATGACAGTTTGCAACATGTCCATAGAGGCGGGCGCTCGCGCCGGCATGGTCGCCCCGGATCAGACAACATTCGAATACATGCGCGGGCGTCCCCAGGTACCCCAGGGCAGGGCCTTCGATGCCGCCGTTGAGCGGTGGAGAGCGCTGCCCACCGACCCAGGTGCTACCTATGACAAGGTGGTGGAGATAGACGCCGCCACCCTTTCGCCTTTTGTGACCTGGGGCACCAACCCGGGCATGGTGGTGGCCGTCACCGAGAGGGTGCCAGACCCAGCCTCCTTCGCCACCCCGGCCGAGCGCGGAGCCGCCGAGCGGGCGTTGAAGTACATGGCGCTGGAACCCGGCACGCCCATCCAAAAGATAGCCATAGACCGGGTGTTCATCGGGTCGTGCACCAACTCACGCATCGAAGACCTAAGAGCCGCCGCATCGGTGGCCAAGGGACACAAGGTAAATCCCAAGGTGAATGCCATGGTGGTGCCTGGCTCCTTCGCCGTGAAGCAGCAGGCCGAGGCCGAGGGGCTGGACCGCATCTTCAAGGACGCCGGATTCGACTGGCGTGACGCGGGATGCTCCATGTGCCTTGGCATGAACCCGGACATACTTCAGCCGGGCCAGCGGTGCGCCTCCACCTCCAACCGCAACTTCGAGGGACGACAAGGCCCTGGCGGCCGCACCCACCTGGTCAGCCCTCCCATGGCTGCGGCTGCGGCCATCGCTGGCCACTTCGTGGACGTACGGGAGTGGAAGTAGGCGTACCAATTGGCTAGGGCAGAGGCTGTGGTCCGGCTTGGGCCTTAGATTCTTCGCTTCGCTCAGAATGACAAAATAAGGCTGTCACCCTGAGTGCAGCGAAGGGTCTAGGACAGTTGGGGTCAACGAGGGCCACTTTGTGGACATACCAGAGTGGGAAGTAGGCTCAAATGGCTAAGGATAAAAAGGACAAAGCTTTAGTTGCGGCTGCTGGGGTACATTACGTAGCTTTCAAGCTGTCGTCGTTGGGGTATGCTACCGGTCTCACTGCCCCAGGAGTTGAGAATGTCGACTTACTGGCTGCAAATCCTAGGACTCTAAAGTCAATATCTATCCAAGTGAAGACAGCGCAAAAGGCGCCCAGGAAGAGCAAAGGGGTAGAATACTGTGTTTGGCCGATAAGCAAAAAGCTAGTTAATACCCTCCCCAGCGGAACATTCTTCATAATCTTTGTTGACTTACGTGGCGGCGGCTCAAATGGGCTACCTGACGCATACATTGTTCCGTCCAAATACATGAAAAATAACAGTTGGGTTGAAATTGAAGAGTATCCAAAGCCGCCAAAAGCCCCAACTGCCTATTGGTGTAACATTGATGACGTGCAAGCTTCCAACTCAAAGAATCGCTGGGATTTAATTCCATAGAGGCTGCATTGGCTCAAATCCCGCTC
Source organism: Dehalococcoidia bacterium (assembly GCA_030651175.1). Taxonomy (GTDB): domain Bacteria; phylum Chloroflexota; class Dehalococcoidia; order Lucifugimonadales; family SHYF01; genus SHYF01. Next base: position 19,150 of record JAUSCR010000039.1, on the reverse strand, counting down.
ATTTGGTTCGACAGGCTCACCATGAGCGGGCGGGGAGATCCTTACGAGACATGGCAATAGAGGATGTGCTAATGGAGAAGATGGAGCGACTCAGGAAAACGCGGCTGGCCGTGGAGTGCGCCAAGCTAGACCCTGTCCTTGAGAAGGCCCTGGCAGAAGAAGGCTTTGCTGAGGACGCGGAGGACATTGTTGCCTGTGAAGAGCGTGCCCACGAACCTGACATGGCCTTTGAGGACGTGCTGAAAGACCTGAAGAAGCGTGGCAGGATATAGGGTCCTGATCAAGCCATCCGCCGTCAAGGAGCTTGAGGCCGTCCCGAAGAGAGACCGCCAGGCGATTGCCGCCTTCCTCTCCTCCTCTCCTGCCATTTGCCCATTCCCCGTGCCGAAGCGTACCGGCTACACTCTAGGCATGTCTCCAGCCATCACAGAGGTTCCTCCTGTTCTCTTGTCACCCGCGACGAAACTCGGATTTGTTTCCCAGAAAAAACTATCTTGTCCAGATATGGCACAGCTTCAAACATTAGACATAACGTTTGGAACAAATCGGCGTTCAGCCTGCTACTGGCCCCAGGCCCGCCATGTAGGCGCGCCAGTTGCGCTTGGTCTCCTCTATGTGGTCGCCGCCGAACTTCTCAAGCATGGCATCGGCCAGGACTGCGGCCACCATGGCCTCGCCTATGACGGCGCATGTGGGCACGAATGTGATGTCGCTGCGCTCGTAGTGGGCCTTGGACACGAACTCGCCGGTTGCCAGGTCTACCGTCTCCAGGCCATTCATCAGCGTAGCGATTGGCTTGACCATGGCCCGTACCACCAGTGGCTCGCCGGTTGTCATGCCTCCCTCCAGGCCACCGGAGTTGTTGGTGCGTCGCGGCCATGGGCGTTGCCATCCGCCGTCCGGCGACCGTTCCCATTCCTGGACTGGCTTGATCACGTCATGAACCTTGGAGCCTCGCAGGTCAGCCTGGGCGAAGCCCGCGCCGAACTCCACGGCTTTCACGGCGTTCATGCTCATCACCGCCGCCGCCAGCCGCGTGGTAAGCTTGCGGTCCCACTGAGTATGGGTGCCCAGGCCGATGGGAGCGCCCGTGGCTATGACCTCGATTATGCCGCCAACGCTATCGCCTGCCTCGCGGGCGGCGTCTATGGCCTGGATCATGCGGGCGGCGGCGTCGGGATCGGCGCAGCGCACCGCCGCCATCCTGGAGCCTTCCGGCCTTTCCCGGTGGTATGGCAGCTGCTCCAGAGCGGCCCAGTCTATGGCATGGCTGGGCTTGGCGTGAACGCCGCCGATATTGGTCACGTGTCCATGAATCTCAACGCCGAACTCCTCCAGGAAACGCCGCGCCACCGCTCCTGCCGCCACACGCGCCGCGCTCTCCCGGGCGCTGGAGCGTTCCAGGATGTTGCGGGCGTCGGTCTGGTGGTACTTGGCCGCGCCGGGGGTATCGGCATGACCGGGGCGCAGCGCCGTGATAGCTTCAAACTCGACGCCGGTGGGTTCGATGCTCATTTCATCGGTCCACGGGACGCCGTCGGGGCCTTTGCCCGTGGACCAGTCCCTGTTCTCAATCCACATGGCGATGGGGCTGCCCATGGTGAGGCCGTGGCGGACGCCGGACAGGATTTCGGCGTGGTCACGTTCGATCTGCATACGTCCGCCTCGCCCGTAGCCAACCTGGCGTCGCGCCATGTCTCTTGCGATGTACTCTTCGGTAAGAGGTAGGCCGGCGGGGACGCCTTCCACTATGACTGTCAGGCCCTTGCCGTGGGACTCGCCAGCGGTCAGAAATCGGAACATGTTGTTGCCTCCTCCCACGACTAAAGTCGGGGGCTTGTCTAACAGGTTGCTGAAAAAGCCTTTCGACCATCCCCCTGTCCCCTTTCCTGGCCAGGAAGGGGGTGAAAGAGAAGTGTGGGGGATACCCCCATACCCCCGCCCCCCGCCAAAGGGGCTACGCCCCTCTGGACTCCCTGTTTTCAACAGAGTGCTAGTGCCCGGAGCTTCCCATCTGCCCCAGCGCCTTCTGTGCCGCCTCGAACATGACCGATAACGGTGCTTCCTTGCCCGTCCATAGCTGGAAGGCCGCAGCGCCTTGGTACACCAGCATGGGCAGGCCGCCCAGGGTACGAGCGCCGGCCCTCCTGGCCTCCCGCAACAGCGGCGTCTCAGGAGGATTGTACACCAGGTCGTACACAAGGGCATGGGATAGGATGAGGCCAGCCGGCAACGGCGACTCGCCCTCGCCTGGGCTGTGCCACATGCCCAGGGTGGTCGTGTTGACTATCAGGTCCCAGCCTTTTTCTGTCGCCAGGGCGTCTCGGTTCATGGGGACAGCCTTGGCTATCGCGCCAATGTTTAACACCTGTATCAGGCGCTGCGCTCGCTCCACCGTGCGGTTGGCGATGGTCAGAGAGGCCACTCCCGCGCCGGACAACGCGTAGGCCACGGCCCGCGCGGCGCCGCCGGCTCCCAGAAGCAGCACCCGTTTGCCCTTGGGATCGAACCCGCCATCTTCCTTGAGCGCCCGCAGGAAGCCCGGCACATCGGTGTTGTGGCCCTCCAGCAGGCCGTTGCGATTGACTATGGTGTTCACAGCGCCGGTACGCTGCGTTGCCTCAGACAACGTGTCCAACCTGGAGCGCACTGCCTCCTTGTGAGGCACGGTGACGTTAGCGCCCAGGACATTTGGGCCACGCAGCGATTGGATTCGCTGGGCCAGGCCATCAGCGGGCGTCTCCCAGACCAAGTACCGGGCATCCATGCCATAGTGGTCGAAGGCAGCCTGCTGAAAGGCAGGGGAGATGGAGTGCCCGAGAGGGTAACCTATGATTCCAACTGTGAGGGTGGTCAAGGTGTTATCCAGTGAAGACCAGCTAGGCGGCTGGTTGGCGGTGCGCATCCAGGTAGCCCTGCAATATGACAGCCGCCGCCGCTGCGTCCAGGCGAGCCCTGTTACGCGAAGGCGCGATGCCTGCCTCTCGCAGAAGGCGCTCCGCCTCCACGGTGGAGAAACGCTCGTCCCAGGTGTCCACGGGCACAGGGCTTGCCGCTTTGAGCGCCTCGTAAAAAGCCAGGGTACGTTTGGCCTGAGGCCCCACGCTGCCGTCCAGGGATAGCGGTTCTCCCACGACGATCGTGCCCACCTCCTCCTGTCGTACGAGCTTCAGTATGGCGGCGATGTCCCTTTCCAGGCCGTGGCGCTCAATGGTGTTGTACGGCGTGGCCAGCGAGCCGTCCCTGTCGCTGATGGCCAGGCCTATGCGCCGCTCTCCAACGTCAAGGCCGAGCAGCCTGGTCTTGCCATCGCCGTTGATGCTCACGAGCCTTTTGCCTGCTGCGACACCATTGCCACCGCAGCATCTAACGCCTCTCCCAGCTTGTCGGCCTGGCGGCCTCCGGCCTGCGCCATCTCCGGGCGTCCGCCTCCGCCGCCGCCCATCACCTTGGCCGCCTCTTTCACGACGTTGCCCGCGTGCAGCCCGCGAGCCACCAGGTCCTTCGTGACCATGACCAGCAATGTGGGACGGTCGTTCACCACGGCTCCCAGCACCACCACGCCGCTGCCCAGCTTGTCCCGCAGCCAGTCGCCGACCTCCCGCAAGGCATCCGCAGAACCGACGCTGGCGACGCCTGAGACCAACTTGAGGCCGTCACTTTCTTGCACGCGCTCCAGCAGAGCCTGGGCCTGCTGCCGGGAGGAAGCTCGCTCGTGGGCCGCAACCTGGCGGCGTAGCTGCGCCACCTCCTCCAGTAGAGTAGCAACCCTTCCATCAAGCTCCTGCGGCGACGTTTCTAGCTGGCGGGCAAGCCTGCTCAGGGCCGCTACCTGGTCGCGCACCAGGGCTTCGGCGGCGCGGCCTGTGACGGCCTCGATGCGCCTCAGGCCAGCGCCCACACTGCTCTCGCCCATGACGTGGCAATAGCCGATTTCCCCCGTCGCGTCTATGTGGGTGCCGCCGCACACCTCCATGCTGAAATGGGCCTGGCCATGAGGGAGGGGCGATGCATGCGTCGCCCCTACGGGGACCTCGACAACACGCACACGGTCGCCGTAACGCTCGCCGAAGAAGGCAAGCGCGCCATCGGCCACAGCCTGGCGGTATGTGGTCTCCCGCTTGTGCACAGGCACGTTGGCGCGGATGCGGTCGTTGACCAGCGCCTCCACCTGTTGCAGCTCCTCAGGCGTAAGGGGGCTGACGTGGGTGAAGTCGAAGCGCAGGCGGTCGGGGGCCACCATTGAGCCTTGCTGGCGTACGTGGGTGCCCAGCACCTGGCGCAGGGCGGCGTGCAGTAGGTGGGTGGCAGTGTGGTTGCGGGCGCAGTCCATGCGCCGCTCCCTATCCACGGTTGCCGTCACAATCTCCCCAAGCTGTGCAGTGCCACGGACTACCTTGCCCTTGTGGACTATGAGGCCGGCTATGGGCGACTGCGTATCTTCCACCTGGACGAACCAGCCGGGAGCCTCGATGAAGCCGGTGTCGCCGGCCTGGCCGCCGCCCTCGGCGTAGAAGGGCGTCTCGCGGAGGACAACCTCCACCTGCTGGCCCTCGTCCGCCTTGTCCGCCGAGGTGCCGTTCACCAGCAGGGCCACGACCACCGACGGCGCTGACAGCGTTTCGTAGCCCAAGAAGCGCGTGCCAGCGACGCCAAGCTCCTGGTAGACGCGCACGGCATCCAGACCTGTGCCGAAGCCGCCGGCGGCGCGGGCACGCTGGCGCTGGGCCTCCATCTCTTTCTGGAAGCCTTCCCAATCAATGCCTTCCAATTGACGTTCGTTAGCGATCTCTTCAACTAATTCAGGAGGGAAACCGTAGGTGTCACATAGTATGAAAGTAAATAACCCCGGCACTCGGCGCTTGGCATTATCGAGCCTTTGCTGTATTGAGCGAAGCCTTGAAGTTATGGCGTCAAATTGGGGATTACCACTCGTTGTACGTAACGCCAGCGCCTCCGCATCACGTAGCGGGAGAACCAATATGTCAACCGACATCTGCCTGCCTGCCATTTCCGGCTCACTCGGAGAGCCCGAGTAAGTAAACCCATGGAATGCCAGGAAACTGATAGCACTGTCCCGAAATCGAGCAAAATCCGCATATTCCACATCTGACGCATTTGAAGGCGGATATTCCAGACTCAGGTGCGCTTGGAGCTCGTTTTGCAGGTGCCCTATGTGGTCATAAAAGCCCTGGAAGAGCAGTATCCCCCGCTCATAGGTCTCCCCGAACCGTTCCTCCTCCAGTTGCAGCACACGCAGGATGAACTCCTGGCCACTGACCAACTCCGGGTAGGCGCTGCCCATTTGCCTTATGACCACCTGTGCTACCTGGGGCAGCACTCCTCGCCCTTCGACAAGCTCAGGGCGAACGGAACCATAATCCGTTCGTGGTGAGCCTGTCGAACCACGAGCGGAGTCAGGGACAACGGTGGCAGACTCCAGGCCCAGCTTGCGTCCATAGCGGATGGCCCGCCGTATGAGCCGCCGCAGCACGTAGCCGCGGCCCTTATTGTCGGGCACAACGCCGTCGGCAATGAGGAAGGCGGCGCTGCGTGCGTGCTCCGCCACCACCCGGATTGCTTTGTCCGTCTCGGCGTCCTGGCCGTAAGTCTTGCCTGCAAGCTCGCATACCCGCTGCACTATGGGCACGAACAGGTCAGTCTCGTAGATGGATGCCTTGCCTTGCAGGATAAGGGCGGCACGCTCCAGGCCCATGCCTGTGTCAATGTTGGGCCTGGGCAGGGGAGTGCGCTTGCCCTGCTTGTCCTGGTAGAACTGCATGAAAACCAGGTTCCATAGCTCCAGGAAGCGGCCGCACTGGCAGTTGGGGCCACACTTGGCGAGGGGCTTGCCCAGGCGGCACTTCCCGCCGAAGTCGTAGTGAATCTCGCTGCATGGGCCGCAGGGGCCTTCGTCGCCCGCAGGGCCCCAGAAGTTATCCTTCTCCTCGAACCGCCGGATGCGCCGCGCCGGGATGCCCGTCTGCTGCCATAAGGCATAGGCCTCGTCGTCGTCACGGAACACGGTGGCCCACAGCTTTTCGGGAGGCAGCCCCATGACCTGCGTAACGAACTCCCACCCCCAGGCGATGGCATCTTTCTTGAAGTAGTCGCCGATACTGAAGTTGCCCAGCATCTCGAAGAAGGTGAGATGGCTGGTGTCGCCGACCGAGTCCACGTCCGAGACGCGGAAGCACTTCTGGACGGTGGTGAGACGCGGCTGTGGCGGCTTCATCTCGCCGGTGAAGTAGGGCTTGAACTGGACCATGCCCGCGCTGGTGAGCAGCAGCGTGGGGTCGCCCGCCGGTATCAACGACGAGCTAGGGACAAGCAGGTGCTCCTTGGACTGGAAGAAGTCCAGGAACGCTTTGCGTATTTCTGCTGCGGTTTGCATGGGTTTCGGCTTAGGCTAGCAGGTTGCTGAAAAAACCTTTCGACCATCCCCCTGTCCCCCTTCCTAGCCAGGAAGGGGGTAAAAAGCAAATCTGGGGGATACCCCCAGGCCCCCACCCCTTCGCTTCGCTCAGGGCAGGCTCCGGGGCTTCGCCCCTCTGGACTCCCCTATTTCGGCAGTCTGCTAGATGGAGGCTATCATAGACTTGGATTGTAGGCGTGGTGGGAAGGTAGTGTCAACGGTGACGTATCGCCGACAAGTTGACGGCATTTCAGATAGGTGCTAGCATCACGCCGCATACCGAACATCTCCAAACGTTTCCACCCAAGAAGCGACGCCTTAAGGAGGAGAACATGGCTGGATGGTTTGATTCCCACGTACACCTGGACTACTGGAGGGTTGAAGAGGTGCCCGGGGTAATCCGGGACGCGCAGCAGGCGGGCGTAGAGAAGATACTCACCGTGGGCCGCAGCGTTATCTCATCCGGCGCCAACGTCTGGATAGCCCAGCAATTCGACAACGTGCTGGCTGGCGTGGCCATCCATCCCATCTGGGACGACCCAATGGATGCGGAGTCGTACGACCAACTGAAGGCACTCACGCGGGACGACAAGGTGGTGGCCATAGGCGAGACAGGCATCGGCGTGGGAAGGTCGCCGGAGACCAGGGACCAGCAACGGCGGAAGTTCGCCCGCTGCATCCGCCTTGGCAGAGAGACGGGCCTGCCCATCATCATCCACAACGACCGCGAGTCGGGGGCAGACATCATCGAGATTTTCGAGAGGGAGAAAGGGATGGAGGTGGGTGGAGTGATGCACTCCACGATGATAGACATAAACTCGGCCCGGCCCCTGTGGCAGATGGGCCTCTTCATATCCATCGGGCGACAGGTCAACAACCCCGATTTCAAGTACCTGGACGAGGTGGTACGGCTGGTCCCGGACGACAACCTGATCATCGAGACCGACTCCGCGGGTGGAGGCAATCAGCCCCATCACCGCAACGACGCCACGCCGGCCAAGCTGCTGGACGTGGCGGCCACGGTGGCCAAGCTGCGGAACACATCCATGGACCACATCAAGGAGGTCTCGGTCCGCAACATAAACAAGCTGCTGCACCTGTAACAAACGACCAGGTGCCAAACTCTTTGTTGCTGTGGGCACGGATGGCCCTCCCTCTGCTCACCCCCATCCTAACCTTCCCCCTGGAGGGGGAAGGGATATACACTCTCCCCCTTGATGGGGGAGAGTTGGAGTGGGGGTGAAAGAGCCCTTCAAAACTTATGTGACCGAGCACTAGTCTCGTGCCCAATGGGAAGACCATTCTCATATGCTTTTAGGATCCCTGGACCTGCTGCTCTCCAATCCACTGGAGTTCCTCCGCGTTTTTCCTGTCATTCTGGTCACGGTGGGAGTGGCGCTTCTCCTGGCCATCACCATCCACGAGTTCAGCCACGCCCTGGCGGCCTACCTGCTTGGTGACACCACGGCCCGACGCCTGGGAAGGCTCACGCTCAACCCAATACGTCACCTGGACCCAATGGGTACTGTCTTGATGCTGCTGGTGGGGTTCGGATGGGGCAAACCTGTGCCGGTCAACGGCCTGGCGCTGAAAGGGGGCCGCCAGGGCATGGCGGCGGTGGCCGCGGCAGGGCCGCTCTCCAACCTGGTTGCTGCCTTTCTCCTGTCTCTGCTCATAAGAGCTGGCCTCCTGGGGTTAAGCTCGCCATTCTTCTTCGACGCACCCTTCGCAACTGGGCTGAACGGCTTACTCTCCCAGATGGTGGTCATCATCATCTCCTACAACATCATCCTGGCCGTTTTCAACCTGATTCCCATGTTTCCGCTAGACGGCTCAGGCGTAGCCCTGGGCCTGCTGCCCGCAAATCTGGCCCGTGGGTACGCGCGCCTGGAGCGATACGGGCCAGCGTTGCTGATGACCGTGATTGCCATTGACACCTTTGCCCACATGGGCATTCTCAGTAGGATAGTGGGCCCTGTGGTAAACTATATAGCACGTCTTTTCTTGAACCAGGGAATCTTTTAGCAGGCGCATCGACGGGAGGAATTTGTGGACAAAATAGCTATAATTGGCCTGGGGCTCATCGGCGGGTCCATAGGCATGGCGCTCAAACAGGCGAACCCCCAAGGGCTCCAAGTGGTGGGCTACGACGCTGAGCCGGAAGTGGGTAGAAAAGCAGTCAAGCGTGGCGCTGTGGACAAGGCCCCCTGGCGTCTTATCGAAGTGGTCGAAGGGGCAGGCATGGTCATTATAGCCACGCCTGTGCTGTCTATCCGGGAGTCCATGGAGAACATAGCAGAGATGTTGTCTCCGGGGTGCGTGGTGACCGACACCGGCAGCACCAAGGAGGCCATCCTTGGTTGGGCCGAGAAGTACCTTCCCAAAGAGGTCAGCTTCGTGGGCGGCCACCCCATGGCTGGCAAGGAGCTCTCAGGGATAGACAACGCGGATCCCAAGCTGTTCCAGGGGGCGCGCTACGTGGTCATTCCAGGCAAGGGCGCTGGCGAGAGCGCCGTGAAGGCGGTCCTTGACGTGGTGGCGCTCCTGGGTGCCCGGCCCTACTTCATGCACGCCCAAGAGCATGATAGCTATGTGGCCGCGGTCAGCCATCTGCCCATCCTTCTATCCGCAGCCCTGGTATCCGCCACTGCCAAGAGCCCCGCCTGGCGGGACATGTCCAGGCTGGCTGCCACGGGATTCCGAGACGTGTCCCGACTGGCCGGCGGCGATCCAGTGATGAGCCTGGACATCTGCGTGACCAATCGAGAGGGCATCTGCCACTGGATAGGAGAGGCCATCAAGGAGCTGGAGGCGTACCGCGAGATGGTGGCAGCCTCCGGCCAGCAAGAGGGCGCCGAACGGCTGGGTGGGGCCTTGGGGAAGGCGTGGGAGGCCAGGGAGACATGGCTCACCCGGTACGAGTCCAAGCTGGACGACGATGACCGCCAGACCACTACTGCATTGCCATCGGCCGGGTCCACCATGGCCGACCTCTTCTTCGGGTCCCGCCTGAGGGAGCGTTACACCAAGATCTTTACTGAGCAAGAGCGCACGGAGAAGGAACGCCGCCCACGACCAAAGCGACAGCCATGAGACGATCAGTCATTTCTCCATCCCGCATTGGCGGGACACTAGCGCCGCCGGGAGACAAGTCAATCTCCCACCGGTCCACCATTCTCAACGCCGTGGCGGAAGGAGAGGCGCTGGTAACCAACTACTCTCCAGGTGGTGACTGTGAATCAACGCTCCGGTGTTTGCGGTCTTTGGGGGTCCCTATCCGCCGCATGGACCAGGAGGGCAGTCTAGTCCTCCAGGGAGTGGGGCTGGACGGGTTCCGAGAACCAGATAACGTTCTGAACGCGGGCAACTCCGGGACCACCATGCGCCTGCTATCCGGCCTGCTTGCGGGGCAACCATTCCTATCCATCGTCACGGGAGACGGCTCCCTGCGCTCCCGGCCCATGGACAGGATAATCAAGCCCCTGCGGCAGATGGGAGCCCGAATCCAGGGTAGGGACGGCGACTCCAAGGCGCCCCTGGTCATCCGCGGCGGCGGCTTGCGCGGCATTGAGTACACCTTGCCCGTGGCCAGCGCCCAGCTCAAGTCGTGCCTGGTCATCGCAGCACTGTTCGCCGAGGGTGAGACGACGCTGCATCAGCCGGCCGCATCGCGCGACCATACGGAGCTGATGCTCCAGCAGATGGGCGCTACGCTGGTGGAGGACGGGCTGACAGTCAAAGTAAAGCCAGGCCAGAGACTCAGAACAATCAACGTCAACATTCCGGCGGACATCAGCTCCGCCGCCTACTGGCTTGTGGCCGGCGTATGCCATCCCAGGGCCAGGGTCACAGTGACCAACGTGGGCATCAACCCTACCAGGGCGGGCATCATAGATGCCTTGCTCAGCATGGGGGCCAGGCTAACCATCACCAACCGCCGTTCAGAAGGCGGCGAGGAGGTGGCCGACATCACGGCGGAGTCCAGCGATCTCACGGGCACAGAGGTGGCCGGAGACCTTATCCCCCGCCTTCTGGACGAGGCTCCGGTCCTGGCCCTGGCAGCCTGCTTCGCCAGGGGCGTCACCGTCTTCCGGGACGCCCAGGAGTTGCGCGTCAAGGAGTCGGACAGGATCAAGACCACAGTCCAGGAGCTATCTCGCCTGGGCGCAGACATCCAGGAGCTGCCCGATGGCATGGAGATTCGCGGGACTGGCGGCCTGAAGGGAGCGGTTGGCCAAAGCCACAACGACCACAGGTTGGCCATGACCCTGGGCGTCGCCGGGCTTCTGGCGCGGGGTGAAACGGAGGTCCGGGGCGCGGAGATAGCCAGCATTTCCTATCCCGGTTTCTGGGAAGACCTGGATAAGCTGGCTGGCAGCGGCTAGGGTCTGCTCATGTGGTTAGACAAATCATTCGCTTCGCTCAAGGGCTAAAGGCTCACCACTAACGGGTAGCGCATGCCACGTTCGCCCTGAGCTTGTCGAAGGGCGTCCAAGCGATATTCAACTATCTTGCGACGCGGACCTCTAGCAGGCTCCTGAAAAAGGAGAGTGCAGAGGGGCGAAGCCCTGGAGCCTGCCCTGAGCAAAGCCGAAGGGGTTGGGAGCCTGGGGGTATCCCCCAGATTTAGTTCTTGCCCCCTTCCTGGCCAGGAAAGGGGTAAGGGGGATGGGCAAAGGAGTTGGTTATCACCCTGCTAGGAGCAGCCACGTAATGTCTGAGATTTCGCCTCTCCTCGTTGTCATCTCCGGCCCCTCCGGGGTGGGCAAGGACGCCGTGCTGGAGCGCATGAAACGCACCCATGAAGGGTGGCACTTCGTGGTCACGGCAACCACACGGCCCAAGCGCCCTGGCGAGCGGGACGGCGTGGACTACCTATTCATGGAGCCTTCGGAGTTCCAGTCGCTGCTAGCCCAGGACGGTTTCCTGGAGTATGCCGAAGTGTACGGAAGATATTATGGCGTCCCGCGCGGCCAGGTGGAAAAGGCGCTGCAAGCTGGCAAGGACGTCATCGTCAAGACAGACGTGCAGGGCGCGCGTACCATCCGGGCCAAGCTCCCTGATGCTCTCCTGGTCTTTCTGGCCCCGCCAGACATGCACGAACTGGAACGCCGGCTCAGGCAGCGGATGTCCGAGACTGCGGAGGAGCTGCAACGGCGCATCCAGACGGCCCAACTGGAGATGGATTGTCAGGGCGAGTTCGACCATGTGGTGGTGAACCACAACGGCCGCCTGGAGGAGACAGTGGCGGAGATCGAAAAGATTATTTCGGACGTAGAACATGAGCGCAGAAGCAACCAACTCTAATCCCAGGAACATTGCCGCATCCTAATGAGCGCAGAACGCCATATGCTGTCAGTAGTTATCCCTGCTTACAACGAAGAATTGGTTTTGCCTCGTTGCCTCCAGTCTCTTCGCAACCAGGACTACCGGGGAGAGTACGAGGTAATCGTCGTGGACAATGACTCAACTGATGGCACTGCGGAGGTGGCTCGCAGGTCCGGCGCCACAGTCATCCACTGCGGCCAGAAGGGCGTAGCCTGTGCTCGCGAGGCAGGTCTCCAATCAGCCAGGGGCGAGATCGTGGTGCAATGCGATGCGGATAGCGTAATGCCTGGCGACTGGCTGTCAAAGATTGCCAGGCATTTTGAAACCCACACTGAAGATGCGGGGCTATCAGGGGATGTGCATTACCAAGGTGAACCCCTCTGGCATAGGCCCTTCTCTCGTATCAACCGGGGGATCAACCAGATAAGCTACCACTGGCTAAGGCGTCCCATGTCCATGCTTGCTGCCAACTTCGCAGTAAAACGCGAGGCACTCATAGCAGCAGGAGGGTACAATCTGGACCTCCCCGGGTGTGGCGACGAGGTTGGCCTGCTGCACCGGCTCGCAAGAGTAGGCCGCATATCCTATGACCCGCACCTGATAGTCGAGACCTCGTCAAGGCGTTTCCGCGGACGCTTCTGGCAGTTCGTCATATCAGACTTGCTGTACAGCACCGCCCTTGGCCTCATCTTTCAGCGCATTACAAAAGGCCCCGCCAAAGCATCCCGCAAAGACGTACGTGAGGAGGCATTCGCCAGGAGGGCACATTCTTTGACCCCAACACTGATCTACGCAATACTCATAGTCTTGGTGCTGCTCTTTGGCGCTCTGGCGTATGGGTTTTTTGTACCCACCACCGAGGCTTTCGGCAAGGTCTACTTCGCAACGAAAACCCATGATAAGGTGGTGGCCCTGACTTTTGACGACGGCCCCAACGAGCCTTACACGTCCCAAGTCCTGGACATACTCCAGCAATATGACGTAAAGGCAACCTTCTTCGTGGTTGGGAAGAACGTAGATTACTATCCTGAAACAACGAGACGGATCGTTGCAGAAGGCCACGTACTTGGGAATCACTCCTGGGACCACAAGGTGATGCAACCAATCGTGGACGTCCAGAACTTGGATCTGGCACGGTCTCAGGCGACCATCAAACGAGTTGCCGGCGTGGAGCCACACCTGTTCCGTCCGCCCTTCGGCCACAAGACCCCATGGGGACTGGAACAACTGAAGGACCACGGCATGGTCGTGGTTACGTGGAGCGTCTCTGCCGGAAATCCCGGGCAACCACTGCCGTCCATCATTGCTCAGCGTGTCATCAAACGCGCCAAGTCCGGCGCAATCATTCTACTCCATGACGGTAATGAGACCATTCACGGTGCCGACCGCTCCAATACCGTTGCCTCCCTCCCTCTGATAATCGAGATTCTGACCCGTGAAGGCTATACGTTCGTCACGGTGCCTGAGTTGCTCAAAGTTGAACCCTACCTGCATTGATAGGTGATTACTGCATTGCTTAGCTTTGCCACAAATGTCGCGAACGACCTGAACGTTAGCCACCCGGCATTCCTGCTTTTGGTCTTCGCCATAACCGCACTGGGAGAGGCCGGGATACCTTTCCCGCTGATAATGCAGGGGCTTCTGGTCTTTACTGGTTACAAGATGACCCAGGAAAACCCCCTCTCCACTGTGCCATTGCTCGGCGTTGCACTGCTAGGAAGCGTTAGCGGGGCCAACGCCATCTACTGGGTTTCGCGCTTTGCAGGAGGCAGACTGTTTGCAAATCCCAGACTGAGTGGCATATTCAAGCACCGCTGGCTGCTACGCGCCCAAGGGATAGCGGAGAAGCAACGTCCCTGGGCAATCGCTACGGGACGTCTAATTCCTGGCATGCTCACACCCGTATCTGTAGCATCGGGAGCGATGAAGGTGCCCTGGACGCGCTTTATCGTAGGGGTAGGACTTTCCGAAATCATATGGGTGACGCCTCTAGTAGCCATAGGAGTTGTGGCGGGACATACCGCTCGCAGCCTTGATTGGACACTTAGCACCTATCCCAAAGCTATAACTCTTATAGTTGTGGTCATTGGGCTGTACTTTGTCGCTAGATTCCTCTGGCGCCGGCTGCGTGCGAACACACTCTAGCTGCGTGTCATTCCGGGGAGTCCAGAGTCCCGACCTGTCGGAGCGACCATCCCCCTGCTAGACAGGAACATCAAGCCGAGCCCAATGCCTGCCGCCGCCTCTCCGCTTCGGCCACGCAACGGGGGGCACCTGGAACCCCATGTGCAATACTGCTAAAGCTGCTCTAAGCAGGCGTTTGCCAAGGGGAGCCGCCCCCATTGGAGTTTCCCCCGTAGTAGGTCGGACGGCCAACGTGGAATCCCTCTACTGGAACGAACTCCCCCGCTCGTAGGGCCTCCAGCAGGTCCAGTTCGTTGCGTATATCGCCTTTGAACATGGTGGAACCCTTCCCAAGGCCCTGGACGGAATGGGCGTCGCTTCCTCCAGTCCCAGAGAGTCCCAACACCCTGGTCACCTCTTGGGCAAACCTGTTCTCTTGCTCAATGTTGCCGCCATTCACAACCTCTACCTCATCCACCAGCTCAAAGATGGGGTGTTTGGCGGCCTCTTCCGCTGTATTGGGTATGGCGGCGGCGTTTTCAAATAGAAGGTTCTGGGTGTATATACCACCGGGGTCATAGAGGAAGCGGAAGGGATGGGCCAGGATCATGAACCCTCCAATCCTGTCCACCTCTCTGCGCAGCTTGCGAATGGTATCAATCCCACCTGCGAATCCTGTCACATGCTGGTCCAGGCCCAGGGTGATGATGTGGCCCAGGGGGGTGTACACCTCCAGCGCACGCACCATCACAATGCCATCCTGGTGGCGGGCGAACTCGTTAAAGGCGTGACGTGGCCAGCCATGGTGCTCGGCTACCATGACACCGGTAAGCCCCAAACGGCGGCCCTCAGAGACCAGCTCCTCACGGGTAAGGGCGCTGTCGGGACTTCCCTGGTTGGTGTGAATGTGGAGGTCAAAAACTGATGTCAATAGGCTATCCTGCTGCCAACGGTATGGAAATAATCAAACAACACTGACTCTTATATATAGCGGAACCCTGGTGTAGTCGTCAAGGGTTCTATCTGCTTTTGGGTGGCAAAGGCAAGCCTGGGGGAGCCGTACGGCGGGTGTGATAGAATGCCCCCACATTGTTTGGAGGCAACATGGACGTAGCGCACATACGGGAGGCGATGCCGGTCACCCGTAACATGATATACATGAACACGGGGTGGTCGGGGCCATCTCCTACAAGGATCACCCGACGTATGGTGGAGCAACTGGAGTGGGAGATGAACCGCGGCCCCGCGACTCTGGAGGCCGTTGCCCGCAGCCGGGAGGTCAGCGAGGCGCTGACCCGTGCTGTCGCCGGTCTGCTCAACGCGCCGCCGGAGTGCATCGCCATCACCCAGAACACCACTCAGGGCCTTGTCATTGTGGTCAATGGCCTGGATTGGCATCCTGGCGATGAGCTGGTGACATGCTCCCTGGAGCATCCCGCGGTGATGGCGCCCAGCCTGTTCTTGCAGAATAGCCACGGTGTCCGGGTGCGTGTCGCAGACCTGAGCCCTCATGACGACAGCGAGACCATTCTCACCAAGATCGAGGCATGTCTGAGACCTAACACTCGCCTGGTCTTTCTTAGCCACATCCAATACTCCTGCGGCCTTCGCCTGCCCGCGCGGGAGATAGCTGATCTGGCCCACCGGCGGGGCGCTTATCTGCTGCTGGATGGCGCTCAGTGTGCTGGGCAGATAGTGCTGGACGTGGAGGCCCTGGACTGCGACTTCTATTCCATACCTAGCCAGAAGTGGCTTCTGGGCCCCGACGGAGCGGGTGCGCTGTATCTCAGGAAGGAGCTGATCCCGGAGATTACACCCAGGTATCCGGCATCCGCCGCCGCCGAGGGCTGGAACAGGGTTGCCCGGGAGGTGAAGATGAACGAGGCGTCGCCCAAGAAGTTTGCCCTGAGCACCACCAGCACGGCCCTGGAGGCTGGCATGGCCGAAGCTATCGCCTATAACCAGGAGATTGGCGGCGGCGCCATCGAGGCGCGGTCTCTGGAGCTAGCGAATTTGCTGAAGGGAACGCTCCGTGACCTGCCAGGCATTACCCTTACCTGTCCCGATGAACCGGAGTTGAGTTCGGGACTGGTCACATTCACAGTGGCGGGAAAAGAGCCGAGTCAGGTGGTGGAGACCCTATGGCAGCAGCGCATCGCTGGCCGGCAGGTGCCGGAGCCTCCTGGGATACGTTTGTGTACCGCCTTTTTCAACACTGAGGATGAGGTGCAGCGCGTGGCTGATGCCCTGGATGGGATCGCCAGGGGGTAGGGGGGGACTTGGCTCCGCAGGTAGGACTCGAACCTACGACCCGCCGGTTAACAGCCGGCTGCTCTACCACTGAGCTACTGCGGAACGAACACGTAACAAGATGGGGTAGGTGCCAAGGTCAATTCTAGCAGCGATGGCCCGTGGTGGCAACGTTAGCGTTGACACTCCCAGGGTCGCCTTCTTACAATGTGCCCGTTCATGGCTACACCCTACTCGTCCCGAAGTCCCGTAATGACCACCGGCGGGATGGTGTGCTCCACCTCTCCCCTGGCGGCCTCCGCCGGAGTGCGCGTGCTGGCGGCGGGTGGCAACGCCTTCGATGCGGCGGTGGCCGTGGCAGCCGTGGAGTCCGTTACGGTCCCAGGCTTGTGCGGCTTGGGAGGAGAGGCCTTTGCCATCCTCTACCAGGCTAGCACGGGCAAGGCGGTGGGCCTGACATCCACGGGCGCCGCACCCAGGGGGGCAACGCCAGCCTTTTACCGTTCCCGTGGATTCAACTCCATACCTCAGGACGGCCCCCTGGCCGTCTCCCCTCCAGGTGAGGTTGCCGCCTACCAACTCATCAATGACACCTTTGGCACGTGGCCCCTGGCCAAGCTCCTGGAGCCTGCCATTGAGTACGCCGAATCTGGCTTTCCGCTATTGCCCCGCGTTGCGGCCATGCTGGGCCCGAGCGCCTCGCGGCTGGCCCGCTACCCTTCTGCTGCCAGGCTGTTCCTGAAGGATGGCAGGCCTTATAAGGCTGGAGATGTCCTGGTACAAAGGGACCTGGCGGGCACCCTGCGGCGAATCGCGAAGGGCGGCGCTGAGGAGTTCTATCGCGGGGGCACCGCCCGGGAGATCGCACGCGCCTTCCGGGAAGCCGGCGGCCTGCTGGATGAGGAGGCGCTGGCCAGCCACCAGCCGGAACTGTACGAGCCGCTGGCCGCCGACTATCGCGGCTACACAGTCCTGGAGAACCGTCCACCATCGCAGGGGATGATATTGCTGGAGATGCTGAACATCCTGGAAGGGTTCGACCTGGCCAGCCTGGGCCATCTGAACCCCCAGAGCATCCACCTGGTGGTGGAGGCCAAGAAGCTGGCCTTTGCCGACCGCAACGCCTACCTGGGCGACCCGCGGGTGGAGTCCGTGCCACTGGATGAGCTGCTCTCCAAGGAGCATGCCGCTAAACGTCGTGCCCTCATTGATCCCAGGCGGGCCTCCAATCTCGTGCCGGCCGCGGAGCCGTACCCCGGCAACACCGACACCAGCTACTTCTGCGTCGCCGACAAAGAGGGCAACGCCGTTTCCTTCATCCACAGCCTATACAACTTCTTTGGGTCGGCCTTTGTGGCCGAGGGCACAGGCATCGTGTTCAACAGCCGGCAGCGGGGGTTCAGGCTCCAGGAAGGGCACCCCAACACCATAGCGCCGGGGAAGCGGCCCATGCACACACTGAACGCCTTTACGGTGATGAAGAACGGCAAGCCGTTCCTGGTGGGAGGTACGCCGGGTGTAGACTTCCAGGTCCAGGGCAACGCCCAGGTAATAACAGGCATCATTGACCACGGGCTAGGGCCTCAGCAGGTGGTGGACTCGCCACGGTGGGCAAGCCATCCTGGCAGCGACCCGGATTCGCTGGATGCGCCTTACGCCCTGCAACTGGAGCCGAGGATGCCTTTGGAGGTGGCCCGCAGCCTGGGGGAGATGGGACACCGAATAATGCGGGGCCAACAGGGATTGAGCCACGGCATCGTCCAACTTATCCAGATAGACCAGGGCACAGGAGTAAAGACCGGAGCATCTGACCCACGGGGCGACGGCCACGCCGCGGCGGTGTGAGGCGGCCCCTTTGACGGGGGTCTGGGGGTGTCCCCCAGATATGACTTTCACCCCCTTCCTGGCCAGAGCCTGTCCTTGAGCGTAGCGAAGGAAAGGGGGTCAGGGGAATGGTCGAAGGAGATCTTCAACCCCCTGTTAGGGCAGTGGCAAATGGCCGCATTATACGCCCCTACTCCAGAGGCACGTACACCACCATCACCACGGGGGCGGTCTGGCTGTGGGCCAGGTAGAACTCCACCAGCGACTTCTTGGAGCCGGAAGAAAGGAAGCCGTTGACGTTGCTGGCAACCTCGCCTGGACTGGCTCCAGTGAATATGCTTACTCGAAACCGGTCTGCGGGTAGCGCCGCTCCTTCTAGTGCCATACCGTGGCCTCCTTACTCCTTGGCCTGCTGACTCACATGGTAGGGGACAAGTACGCGTTGCGCTATGCCAGCGTGGCAGACGCAGGCCCACCCTACCCCAATGTCGTTGTTGAGGGTGTCCCGCTCATGGTGAGCTCCGACCAAAGGTCGAGAGTCTCGATGCAATCGGACTTGTCGAACCATACGAGCGGGTGATCCCAAAAGAGTCAAACAGTTCCTAGCCCCAGCGCGTGGTCACTTGCATAGCCAGCTTGTTTGGCCCTGCGCCCCATGGACGCCATGATTCGACAGGGGCACCTCGTTGGCCAGTGTTCAGCAGAATGTGCTTTCTCGGCCTGGGCCATCCCGAAGGGAAAGGCGGGCCCAGGAGAGAGGTGGTTGCCCAGGCCGAAGCGGAGTCTGGCCAGGGACGAAGCGACGTTGGGTTGTTGCTAAGACGTGCCACTCGTTTACCTCCTGTCCTGTGAGTGTACGAGCCGGTGGTGCTTTGCGATAGGCACGGAAGGCAGCGTATCAACATAGTACCCATGATGGGTTGGACAAACCCCGTAGGGTGTCCCGCCCATTTCCTTCGACAAGTCCGACGCCGTCGAGACTCTCGATAGAATCGGAGCTCAGGGTGAGCGGGACGGCCCGTCTCCGTGACCCTAGCGCTTCTCCCGCCGCGCAATGCCCAGGAGCAGCCGCTTCACTCCTGCATCGCCCTTGAAAGCCACCGTCGCCTGGTGGTCTTCGCCCAAGGGCACGCAGTTCACCACAATCCCTTCACCGAACTTGGCGTGTCTTACCTTGTCCCCCGCCTTCAGGGGAGGAGGCACGGATGG
>JAUSCR010000095.1 GCA_030651175.1 Dehalococcoidia bacterium | reverse complement strand
TTGGCGGAAGTGGCGGAGACGGTGAGAGGGATGCTGGCGTCACCAGCCTAGCAGGTTGCTGAAAAAGGGGAGTCCAGAGGGGCGAAACCCCTTTGGTGGTCCTTCCCATTCGGGAAGGATGGGGATAGGCGGAAGAGTTTTTCAGCACCCTGTTAGGAGGCCACAACCATGAGGAGGTTCTATTGAGATGGTGCACCACTATGGCGAGCGTTACCTCGAAATAGATTCCTTCATTAACTACTGTAGGGATCTCAAACTCACGGTTGATACCCGGGAGTTGGAGCATTACGAAGAGACTGGCGTCATGCTTCCAGTCGCCAGAGTAATATACCCCGAAGACTACGTTGTCTATGACGCCCAGCAAATGTGGGGGAGGATGGACTCTTCTGTTTCAACGACACGCCAACGGTGGCCCGGACTTGACCGGCTATCCGACAGACTTCGGGTTACCCCAGAAAGCTGGGCAAACCTGTCTGACGAAGAATTGATAGACCCCTTCGACCGTGAAATAGGCACAAATCCTTTCCTAACGCGTCCAGATATCGGAACCTTCAAGCCATGGGATAGTTACCTGGTTGCCGTACCTTACGAGCAAGGGCAGACACTCAAACGTCCATCAGCAGTACATTATTATAGTTATTGGCAGGTGCATCAACTCGACTATATTCAGAAGTACCCAGATCTGTACAAGAATAAGGCTCTTCTTGATTGCATCCCCAAAGATATCAAGATGAGTATTTTTCGCCCATGGTCGCCGAACCCAAAAGTTCTCCGCGATTTTCATGGGATGGGGCGTTTCTTCGACGCTCTATCCTTCTGGCTTACCATGTACAGCCGCGAACGAAGTCGGACGTTCGCCGTTGTGGCTGAGCAAGATTATGTGCAGCGGCTAGATTCCCACCAGGCCCAATCATACGAAGAACGACTTATGAAAGAAGCTAAGGTGGTTCAGACACGCTTTGGTTTGACCTCTGATAGCCTTTATGGATTCCTATTTGACCTCATAGAATTTCATGACGATTATGAACGTGAAGAGCATCATAAGCTTGCTGTGGAACTGGAGAATGACATTTCCGCGCTGGCTCAACTTATCGAGCTTGCCGAGGGCGATACATGGGACACAGTTGCAAGTAAATTGGGACACCGCAACTATTGGACAGCGAAAAGCTTTCGCCATATGGACGTCGCCACCAAGGAGCGTGACGATGCCCAGGATTTTCTCCTCCATATAGCAAAACAGTACGGGGAGAATCTGGATAAACTTGGAATCACGAACCATACGACTATGTTTGCAGATGGTGACGTTGATGACTTATTAAATTACTGTCAACGTCAGGGGCTATCAGTTCTACAAACAGCTTTAAGTGGAATGGTGGCAAGTGAAGAAGAATATGCGACTAAATTTCGTCGTGTAGCTCGATACTCAAACCTCAAGAACGCCCTTTCTTCTATTGAATATCTTATGAAGAGCGTTGCAGCAGGTCACATCAACTTTGGACGGGCTACACTAACCCCGCTCGTTGAGAATATCATGTCAGGCGAGCCTTGGGTAGCTGCGTTTACGAGTCGAAGGCTCCTAACCGGTGGCAGCAATTCCACGGACTTCTACAATAACCTCCAGACATTGTTACAAGACCGTGCCTTGACCACGTCTGAAGATTGTTATTGGGCAAGGGTATTCCTTTTTGCCTGCCTCGCTCGTAATCTAACAATTCACTTTGATCCCAACGACGATTGGTACTATGGCGAATTGTTTGGTGAAATGTTATCAGCTGCCGTGCTTGCTACATTATATACCTGGCAATTTGCTAGAAGATGTGGTTGGGCATAACAACGTAATTTCGTTCACATAACATAGGAGTGGCGAAAGGGTAGGGGCGATTCATTGCAGGAGTGGAAATGGCACGACTGCGTATAGGCCATACCAGTGACGCCGACGACGCCTTTATGTTCTTTGGATGGGTTCAGGGTGCGGTGAGTATCCTGCCAGACCAGGCCGTCTTCAACACCGAAGACATTGAGGCGCTGAACCAGCGGGCCAGGGCAGGGGAGATGGACATGACTGCCATATCCGCTGCCGTATATCCCGCCGTAGCCCAGGAGTACAGGATCACGGCCTCGGGCGCGGCTATGGCTCGCGGGGCTGGCCCTGTGGTGGTGGCCCGGCGGCCACTAGCTCCGGACGCTCTCCGGGGCCAGCAGGTGGCCATCCCCGGTGAAAATACCACGGCCCACATGCTGCTTCGCATCTACGTGCATGGCATTGTGCCTGTTCCCACCAGGTTTGACCGCATAGCAGACCTGGTAGCGGAAGGCGCGGTGCAAGCCGGATTGCTCATCCACCAGGGGCCCATGACCTACGCGTCCCAAGGGCTGGTCAAGGTTTTGGACCTGGGAGAACAGTGGTCCCGTGACACTGGATTGCCACTTCCCCTGGGGCTAAACGTGGTCCATCGTCGCCTGGGAGTGGGGATGGCCCACCGGCTACACCAGGCGCTTGCCGCCAGCATTCGCCACGCCCAGGAGCATGAGGGGGAGGCAATGAGCTACGCCGGGCAGTTCAGCCCGGGACTGGACATGGAAGGCGTGCGGCGCTTTGTGAACGCCTTTGTCAATCGGGACGCGCTACAGATGGGAGAGGAGGGCCGCCATGCTCTGGAGACCCTCTACCAGCGGGCCTGTCTGGCAGGAATCATTCAGCAAGTGCCGCCTCTGGACATCGTGGGTCTGGAGTAGGGGGAGATGGAACGCCCGATCACCCTGAGCGGCTGTGAGGGGATTGTCATTGCGAGGGCGTCTCCGCCCGTGGCAATCTGGGGCGGGGTACCCTCATATGCCAACTCCGTGATTTCTTCACAAGCTCTGAGCAGGTTACCAAACCCCCGACCTAAGTCGGTGGTTTCGAGTATATGGGAGGTATGCGTTTCATTTCTGCCCTTTGCGTAGTAGGATAGGGCGAGAGGTAGGAGATGGCAGCTATAATCGCAGAATTTATCCAAGCCCTTGATGAAGAAATTGAAGCTGTTAAGAAGGGCAGGGGCGGAAGCACAGTCAAGGTCTTCAATGGGCGCTTTCTTCGAGAGGTGTCTGGTCTCTTTGTATATGTATTCAATCTTGAAAACTTTTTGGCCGTCCTCGATGAATCCCCCGCCGAAATAGAGATCAAGGGGCATAGCTACTCAGCGCAGGTCCTATTGACGCAAGGCTTGGAAGTAGAAATAGGGATACAGCAATTCTGTGGCCAATACATACCGGAGGCCAGGTTACAGACCAATCTCTGGTACTTGCTTGAACTGCTTAAGAACAAATACGCCGAATGTCAAAGCGGTTCGGCAAAGTCGGATTTCCATCTCAGTGAGGTTCTTTTTTCTGGTCAGCCGGCAGGCGCAATGCCGTTCAACCGAAGTGAATTACACTATTCACCATCAGGAAATTCGCCTAACCCTGCGCAGAGACAGGCAATCGAGGCATCTTTCTCTTCGCAACTGTGCGTTATCTGGGGGCCACCCGGAACAGGGAAAACCGAGACCATAGCAAAAGCCATAGAAGCTCACCTCACTGCAGGGCGTCGAGTTCTCCTGGTTTCGCATGCCAATAATGCCGTTGACGAGGCACTAGAAGACGTTGCCGGACAGCTAAAGGACACTCCTTTTTATCAGGAAGGAAAGCTGGTTCGACTTGGAAGGCCCCAACCCGAACATTTGACAAAACTGGAAACAGATTATCCGCTGGTTCTTTTGGATAAGATTGCGCTTAAGCTCGGCGAGTCATTGGTCAGCGAGAAAAATGCCTTGGAGACTGAGAACGCACGTCTTGCTGAAGTTCTTACACAATTCGAAACAGCCTTTTCAGGACTACAAAAGGTCAGAATGCTATCGTCTGAACTCGATAACTTACAGGCAGCCATCTCTGAATCCACGAGACGGCTAGCAATTGCGCGCCATGACCTGACGCAGTTAGAAGAGGTGCAAAGAAAAACTAGGGAGGAACTTGTGGAGGCCCAGTCAGCGGGGGCGCTCAAGAGAATTTTCAGAAGGTTAGACCCTCAAAAGATCCAACGCGATATTGACCAGACCAGCATAGCAGTTGACTCGAAGAAGCGGCTTGTAGAACAGATAGGCGCTCGTCTGAACGAACTCGCCAACTCAAACGACACTAAAGAGAGGGAAGCTAATGAAGCCAAGGCAGAGTTTGAGAGTCTCCTAAAGCTTCTGGGTGTATCCTCAGCGGGATTGGAAACGAAGAGAGCGGGGCTAGACCAACGCAAGAATACAATTTTGTCCAGAATCGCGGAGATCAATCGGCAATTGGACGAAACGCAAAAGAAAGTCCTGTCAGAAGCAAGGCTAGTTGCTACTACACTGACCAAAACCTGTGTGGCGAAGCAGTTTCCAGAAGTGCCCTTCGACGTGCTCATTCTTGACGAAGCTAGCATGGCACCACTGCCGTGTCTTTACTGGGCAGCCAGCCGATGCCGCGAATTTATCACCATAGTGGGCGATTTCCTCCAGCTTCCGCCAATCTGTATCGCCGAAAAGCCGATGGCCCAAAAGTGGCTTGGCAGGAGCATTTTTGATGTATTGGGAATAAACAGCGTGCCGGGGGCCACAAGCGATACCCGGGTGAAGCTGCTTGACACACAATACCGGATGGCTCCTGAGATTTCCGCAATTCCGAATAGTCTTTTCTACTACGGCAGACTCAAGGATGATCCAAGTACATTCGCCCGGAAGTTGGACGACGGGGTTTCAGATTCGCCGCTTGTGTTGGTTGAAACCTCTGCAATGAACCCATGGTGCAGCCAGCTTTCCGCAGGAAGTCGGTTCAATCTATACCATGCGTTGGTATGCGCTACTCTTGCCAGACGGATCATTGGAAGAATTCCTGATGGCAAGATCGGAATAGTAACGCCTTACGCACCACAGGCGCGGCTGATAAACAAGATTGCCAGGGATTGGGAACTGTTGGACCGTGTGCGCATCAGCACTGTTCACAGGTTTCAAGGCGGCGAAGAGCCGATTATCATTTTTGACTCCTGCGAGGCTCCGGGACTAAGAGTCGCACCTATGCTTGACGATACCAAAAAAGGTTCCGATGCCCGCTTGGTATTGAACGTTGCGACTACACGGGCGAGGAATCGCCTTTATTTTGTTGGACATACGAAACACTTGTTGGCAGGGGTACATCGGGATTCTGCTTTGGCCAGGATCATCCACCACTTTTACGAGAGAGCAGAAGTGTTAGTGTCGGAAACCCTGGTAGATAGCTACTTCACGACTGACTTTGAAAAGTGGGCAGAGGCACTACTGCCGTCAATGGTATCAACGCGAGAACCGGTTTCCGGTGATCTATATACCGAGAGGAACTTCTGGCCCCAGTTCTTTCAAGACGTGAAGACTACCAAGGAACGTCTGATAATTCTCAGCCCGTTTATCACTGTAAATCGTAGCGGGCGGCTTATGGAGCTTTTTCGAGCCATGATTGGACGTGGGATAGAGATACGGGTTTATACAAGACCTGTAAATCAGCAGACGGGAGAAATGGCCAACCAAGCGGATATTGTGATCAAACAGCTACGTAGTATAGGCGTCAAAGTGATTGAACGGCTCAATATGCATCAGAAAGTGGCGATCATTGATAGCGCTTTCGCTTGGGAGGGCAGTCTCAATATCCTTAGTCATAGGGATACAGGGGAGCAGATGCGCCGATTCGAAGGCCCATCTGCTATAGAGGAAATTATAAAGAATCTAGAGTTAGACGAGGATATGCCAGTCGGTAGCCAAACTGAAGAGGGGTGCCCTGAACCGGGTTGTGATGGGTTTCTCGTCGTGCGCGTACACAGACCATCGGGGCGTAGGTTTCTGGGGTGTTCAAACTATGCCAAAGGTACGTGTCATTACACGAGACCTTTGGGTAAACTAACTGGCGCAAAGGACTCGGAAGCGGCTAGAGGCAAAAGTTAGCCGAAACGTCCGTAGGACTGCTCCATAGCCAGGTCGCGTAGCTCTTCGGCCACCCACATGGGGGGGCCGGCTTTGCCAGGCAGGTGCTCCCCCGGTGTGCCTATGGCGTGATAGTCGCTGCCGCCACAGGGCAGAAGGTCGTACCGCTTGGCCAGCGCCGCCAGCCTTGCGACGGTGGCCTCATCGTACTGAGCGTAGTAAACCTCCATGCCCTTGAGTCCGGCGGCTTTGAGGCTCTGCAGCACAGTGTCCAGGTCGTCCACCTGGGCCGGATGGGCCAGCACGGCGGCGCCACCCACAGCGCCAATCAGCTGGACTGCCGCCTCTGGAATCTGTTTCTCCCGTTCGACATAGGCAGGGCCATTGCGGCCAATGTACTTCTCGAATGCCTCCTGGAAATACGAGATGTAGCCCTTTTCCAGCATGGCCTCGGCTACGTGAGGTCTTCCTATGGAACCCTGTCCTGCTATCTCTTTGACCCTGTCCCACTCCAGGGCCATTCCCAATCCGCCCAGCTTTTCCACCATCTTCTGGGCGCGATCGACGCGAGACTCGCGGAACTGTTGCAGCATCAACTGGAAGCTCATGTCCCTGTGGTCTATGTAATAGCCCAGGATGTGAATCTCGTTGCGGGGGATGTCTGTGCTCAACTCAATGCCGGCAATCACGGTCAGATGGGGGTAGGCCATGGCCGCCTTCCAGGCGGGGTCCAGGCCGTCAGTGGTATCGTGATCGGTGATAGCTATCACCTTCAGGCCCCGCTGGTCAGCCAGCGCCACCAGCTCCGCAGGCGTCAGACGGCCATCGGATTCCGTAGTGTGAAGATGCAGGTCTACTTCGGCCATTTTATCCGCTTATCCTGGTCTATCCTATGCTCGCGGCGCAAGCCGGGCGTCAGAGCTTGTATTGCCCTTTTGCCCGGCTTGCCAATTATTCAGCCAACGAACAGGATTCGCACTCGCTCCGCTACTTGGAGCCTTGTTCCAAAAGTCCTTGACCTCACCCCCTGTGTCCCCCTCTCCGACACGGAGAGGGGGAGTCTGGAGTCTGGGGGATACCCCCAGACCCCCAGCGGGAACCGAGGTTCCTTGCGCCCTCCTGTCTTTTGAGACAACGCCACTACCTGGCGTACTCTACCTGACGAGTCTCTCGGATGACTATGACCTTGATCTGGCCGGGATACACCAGCGTCTCTTCTATCTTTTTCACTATATCTCGGGCCAGGGTGGCGGCAGCTATGTCATCCACCGACTCCGGCTTCACCATGATGCGGATTTCTCTTCCTGCCTGTATGGCGTAGCTCTTCTCTATCCCTGGGAAGCTGTTGGCTACGGCCTCCAGCGCCTCCAGTCGTTTGGTGTAGTGCTCCAGGCTGTCCCTTCGGGCGCCAGGCCTGGCAGCGCTGATGGCGTCGGCGGCGGACACCAGGAACGCCTCAATGGAACCCTTGTCCTCGTCGTGGTGCTCCATGATGGCCCGCCTCACCTGTTCAGGAATACCATACTTGCCTGCCAGGTCGGCGCCTATCTCCGCGTGGGTGCCTTCCACCTCGTGGGTGAGTGCCTTGCCTATGTCGTGCAGTATGCCGCCGAGTTTGGCGATCTCTATGTTTGCTCCTACCTCCGCGGCCATAATGCCCGCCAGGTTGGACACCTCTATGCTGTGCTGGAGGACGTTTTCACCGTAGCTATACCGGTATTTGAGCTGGCCCAGCAGGTGGATCAGGGCAGGGTTCATGCCCCTGACCCCTGCTTCATAGACCGCCCTTTCGCCCTCTT
This sequence comes from Dehalococcoidia bacterium, assembly GCA_030651175.1. Classification (GTDB taxonomy): domain Bacteria; phylum Chloroflexota; class Dehalococcoidia; order Lucifugimonadales; family SHYF01; genus SHYF01. The sequence continues at coordinate 12,231 of JAUSCR010000095.1, read as the reverse complement.
TTGTAATTGTCTCTTCTATCTCTTTCCTGGCCTTCTCCACAACATCCTCAATACGCGCCGGTGTGATGCGCCCGTCCTGAATAAGCTTGATCAGGGAGAGTTTGGCCACCTCCCGGCGTATAGGGTCAAAACAGGAAACAGTTACCGCCTCCGGAGTGTCGTCAATGATTAGGTCCACTCCGGTGGCCGCTTCCAAAGCTCTGATATTTCGTCCTTCACGGCCAATGAGACGTCCCTTCATCTCATCGTTGGGTAAGGGAACAACAGCGGTGGTGTTTTCCGAAACTACGTCTGATGCCAGGCGATGGATAGCAAGCACGACGATCTTCCTGGCACTCTGGTCCGCCTCCTCCTTTGTCCTCTGCTCGATATCCCGGTACCGGCGGGCCAGATCATGCTGGATGTCGCTTTCAGCCCGTCGCATCAACTGGTCTTTGGCTTCGCTCATAGACAGGCCGGAGATTGCCTCTAGTTGCAGCCGCTCTTTCTCTGCGGCGCTATCCAACTCTGTCTTGAGTTCATCCAACTCCCGAGAGCGCTGGTTCAGGCCTCGTTCCCGCCGCTCCAGCGCCTCGTTCCGTCTCACCAGTTGCTCATCCCGGCTGCTCAGGCGCCGCTCTCCTCTTTGCAGCTCTTGCCGGCGCTCCTTGAGCTCATCTTCGGCTGAGGTACGAAGCTTCAGGGCCTCTTCCTGGGCGGCCAGGAGGAGCTTCTTCTTCTGCTCCTCCGCCTCTTCTAGGATGCCTGATACCCTCAGCTTGGCTGCGGATACCCCCTTTTGGGTCAGTATCGATGGGACAAAATAACCAGCCGCTGCTCCCAGTCCCAGAGCCGCCAGGACGACTAACAGGACGACAATTGCGTCCATGATCGTCACCGTCCTTTCGCTCTTCTGCCGGCATGAAAATTAGATTCGCCGGCAGGACTGTACAAGCAGCTTAGCTTACCTCTGATTGGGTCAAAGTGTCAAGGTAAACTGTGGTAGGTCATATGAATATGACACCAGCTAATGGTTCAGTTAAAATGTCACCCATGGGGGAAAAGAGGGTTTCATTGAACCGGAAGGAGTCCCGACCGCAGTCGGGAATGGTCTTGGACCGAGCGGACCTATAATCCCAATGCCATCTCCCATCATCCCTTCTGAGCTTATGCTGCGCCACCTAGATGTGGAGGAGGCGTTGTTCCGCTTGGACAAATACCTGGACGCCGCCTTCATGGCGGGCCATCCGAGTGTTCGCATCATTCACGGCAAAGGCACCGGCGCCGTCAAGAACGCAGTGTGGGAGCGCCTGAGCCAGCACCCGCTGGTGAAAAGCTACGCGCTGGCCCCCTACGGCCAGGGCGATGCCGGCGTCACCATCGTGGAGCTGGAGCGGCGCTGACGCCACCGTAGGGGCACGATATATCGTGCCCCTACCCGCAACAGGCCACATCAATGACCACCGAATCTCACCACCGCCGCTCCATTCGCCTACCCAAATACGATTACAGCTTGCCCGGGGCCTATTTCATAACAATCTGCACCTTCCAGCGTCTGCCCCTCTTCGGCGAAATCGCAAACGGAGAAATGCGGCTAACCCCGCACGGCCACGCTGCCCAGGACTGTTGGCGCTCTCTGGCCGACCATTTCTCCATTGTCACCTTGGATGCCTTTGTGGTCATGCCCAATCACGTCCACGGTGTGCTGCTGCTCACATCCGTAGGGGCGCAGCATGCTGCGCCCCTACCCCAACAACCGTCCAAACCACACGTCGCGCCGCATTCTTTGGGCGCCTTTGTCCGAGGTTTCAAATCTGCCGTCACGCGTGAGGTAAACGCACTACGACAATTCCCTGGTGTCCCTGTCTGGCAGCGCAACTATTACGAGCACATCATCCGCGACGACGATGAACTGAACCGCATACGCCAGTACATCATTGACAACCCTAGCAAATGGAATGAGGATGAAAACAACCCGGCGAATTTCCCGTAGGGGCGCGATATATCGTGCCCCTACGCCAATCCCCCGCCGCCCTGCGTGTATAATTTACTTATGACCCTCTTCGACCACCAGCGCCAACAGCGACTCCGCCATGCAGCGCCCCTGGCCGCCCGCATGAGGCCCCGCACCTTCGATGACCTGGTGGGCCAGGAGCACATCGTCGGGCCAGGCAGAGTCCTGCGCCGCAGCATCGAGTCAGACCAGGTGCCATCTATGGTCCTCTGGGGGCCGCCAGGCTCCGGCAAGACCACCCTGGCCCTCATCATCGCCGCCGTCACGCAGTCGCATTTCGAGCAGGTCTCCGCCGTCACCGCCGGAGTGGCCGACCTCCGGCGCATCATCCAGGAGGCCAAAGACCGCCTGGGCATGCATGGCCAGCGCACCATCCTATTCGTGGACGAGATACACAGGTTCAACAAGGCCCAGCAGGACGTTGTGCTGCCCCACGTGGAAGACGGCACCGTCACATTCATCGGCGCAACCACAGAGAACCCTTCCTTCGAGGTCATCGCTCCCCTGCTCTCCCGCAGCCGCGTCTTTGCCCTCAAGCCGCTGACAGAGGAGCAAGTGGGGGCCATCGTCGACCGGGCATTGGCAGATACCGAGCACGGCCTGGGCGACATGCACGTGGCCCTGGATTCCGAGGCCAGGGCGCTGCTCCTAACAATTGCCAACGGCGACGCTCGCGTGGCCCTCAACGCCATCGAGCTGGCCGCCGCGGCAACACCGCCCGACGCCCAGGGCAATACCGCCGTGTCCCTGGCCACCATGGAGGACGCACTCCAGCAGCGGGCACTCCTGTACGACAAGAAGGGCGACCAGCACTACGACACCATCTCCGCCTTCATCAAGTCGGTGCGCGCGTCGGACCCAGACGCCGCCATCTACTGGCTGGGGCGCATGATAGAGTCGGGCGAGGACCCGCTTTTCATCGCCCGTCGCATTGTCATCCTGGCGGCGGAGGACATCGGCATGGCTGATCCTATGGCCCTACCCGTGGCGGTCGCCGCCCAGCAGGCAGTCCACTTCGTTGGAATGCCCGAAGGAGGGATACCACTGGCCGAAGCCACCGTCTACCTGGCAACTGCGCCCAAGAGCAACTCCGCCAACGCCGCCTTGATCCGTGCCTTGGAGGATGCGCGCCACAGCCGCAACGATCCTGTTCCCCTGCACCTGCGCAACCCTGTGACTCCAATGATGAAGGACATGGGCTACGGCCAGGGATACCGCAACGCCCACAGCTACTCAGAGCACTTCGCCGGCCAGGCCAACCTGCCCGAAAACCTCAAAGGCCGTGTCTACTACGAACCTTCCGACCAGGGCTACGAAAAACAGGTGGCGGAGCGCATCAGGCGGTGGTGGGGCGAGCGCAAAGGCCAGCCTCCTTCCACGGATGAGCCGCATTCTTCCTAGCAGGCTGCTGAAAAAAGGGGAGTCCAGAGGGGCGAAGCTCTGGATCTGCCCTGAGCGAAGCCGAAGGGACGGGGGTCTGGGGGTGTCCCCCAGATTCAATCTTCACCCCCTTCCTGGCCAGGAAGGGGGCAGGGGGATGGTCGAAGAGAGTTTTTCATCACCCTGCCGTGTAAGGCAGGCGAAAGCCGAAAGCGTAAACTTGTCGTAAATCCCTCTTGCTTTCACGCTAAATCGTGGTATAATGCAGTTGAGAGGAGAAAATGGAATCCTCTCGGTGCAGCGAAAGCGGATGGAGGTCCGCATGGTGAAACTATTTGTCATCTATCATGCCTGGCTATTTCCTCGAGTCGGCCCCCGCTGACTCAGCGAGGCGGTACGCTGGGAGTAAGAGAGTATTAGAGAGTCAGCGAGGGCATTCGGAAGCCGGCGGCTCTGCACTGCTTAACAGGATATAACCAACACCCCGCTTAGCCGGGGGGCTTCCTCCGGTCGTGATGACCGGGCTAGCGGAGCCAAGGGTGAGGCAACGGCCACAAAACAGGCCCGGGCGGATGCTCGGGCCTGTACGTTTTGTATGCGCTGTAGTGTCCAGATTTCGAAGTCCGTTGAGAGAATCTTCCCTTGGGGGTGCAGTCCCGACCAGTCGGGACTGCCAGGGTAGCAGGGGTGTCCCCTGGTCTCTGTTTCTCTTCCCCCTTCTCCTACATGAGAAGGGGGACAAAGGGGGATGAGGGTTTCCCAAGTACGCTCTAGTCCGGCGCTCGTACCACCCTCTGCTCCGCTGGTAGCAGTCGCACCAGCTTCCTCCCCCTGCCCATGACAAACGCCACGATGGCAATCCCTCCCAGGCCGATGCCAACGGGCGCGCTGGCCAGAGTAGCAATGGTGCCCGACAGCAATCCTCCCAGAGGCGTGAACCCAAAAGTGAGGGCGTACAGCCCCAACACCCTCCCCCGCACGGCATCGGAGGTGAGGAGCTGAAGCGACGTGCCCATGGTCGCATCGTAGGCCATCAACGTCCCCCCTACGACAGCCACCAGGCCCAGAGAGACCGGATACCAGCCCGACATGGCAAAGAGAAGGATAGCCGCACCCGCCGCACCCGCACACGCTGCCAGCAAAGCGCCCTTGCGCTTGAAATCGCCCAGGCCCGCCACCGCCACAGTGCTCACCATGGCCCCTGCGCCGGCGGCGGCGGAAAGGTACCCCAGGCCCGAGGCGCCCACCTTCAGGACGTCCCGCGCCATGACAGGCAGCATGACCTGGTAGGAGAAGCCGAACGTCTCCATCAGCACGCTCATGGACAGCAAGGTCCGAACGTGGCCGTTGGCCCAGGCATATCTTATTCCTCCACCGACAGCCTGCCAGAAAGGCTCACGCTCCGCGGACGCCCGGAAGTTTCCTTTTACAAACAGGAGCAGGGCCGGAGACAATCCCATGCTCCCGGCTGCAAAAAGGTAGCAGCTTCCTACGCCAAACCTCGAAATCAGTGCCCCAGCGATGACTGAACCCACGATGCGCGTTATGTTGAACGCCAGCATTCGGGCAGCCATCGCGTTCAGCAGGCGGCGCGGCCCAACCACCTGGTATATCAGAGTGTTGCCTGCCGGCATTTGGACCGCCATCAGCAGCCCCTGAACAAAAGCCACAGATAGGACTTGCCAGAGGGCCACGCGTTCCGTCAGGACTAGCAGCCCCATCAGCAACATCAGAGTACCGACGGCCAGTTGCATTGCTATCAGAGCCTTGCGTTTGTCCAGTCGGTCCACCAGCACACCACCAAACGCTCCGAAAAGCACCAGTCCAAGACCCTGAACTCCTGCCGCCATGCCCACCCAGAAAGGGGAATCAGTGAGCGTCAGGACAAGCCAGCCATCGGCTAGCGTTCTCGCGCCAAAGGCCATGGAGCCAAAAAAGGTGGAACCCCACAGCCACCTGTACGGCGGAACCTCCAGCGCCAGAAAGAAGCGGCTTAAGCCAGCCCCTTCCACTGGGGGCAAAGAGGGCACTGGACTACCTGTTGACATCGCCTCGGCCTCGGGCTACAGCCTCTATCACGTTCAAGGCGTCGTCCACATCCTCCTGCCCAATGCCGTAGTGGGTGACCATGCGTACCTTACGCCCGCTGACAAAGGACGCAAGCACTCCACGGCTCTTCAGAGCATCCATGAACTCCCGTGCGGGACGGTCCATGACATCAAATATGACGATGTTGGTCTGTACGGTATCGGGATCCAGGCGCAAACCGCGCAGGCGGGCCAACCCCAGGGCCAGATGCCGGGCGTTGGCATGGTCTTCCGACAGGCGGTCTACCATTGTCTCCAGCGCCACAATCCCTGCCGCTGCTATTATTCCGGCCTGGCGCATCCCGCCACCCACCATCTTCCTGTTCTTCCTGGCCCGCTCAATGAACTCCCTGCTTCCACAGACCAGCGACCCCACGGGACAGCTAAGTCCCTTGGACAGACAGAAGCTGATGGAATCCGCCTGGCGCGCCATCTCAGCGGGTGTAACCCGCAAGGCCACGGCGGCGTTGAAGATGCGGGCCCCATCTATATGAAGGGCAACATCGTGCCGGCGGGCCACTTCCGCGATAGCACCGGTATCCTCCGAGTCCAGCACAGCGCCGCCACAACGGTTGTGGGTGTTCTCAAGGCATATCAGGGCCGTCCTGGGCTGCTGGATGCCTGGAAGCCGGATGGCGGCCTCCACCTCATCGGGAGCCATCATTCCACGAGGGCTGTTGGAGACTGTGCGAACGTGTATGCCCCCCAGGGCCGACATCCCTCCCACCTCGTTGTGGAATATATGGGCCTCGCTTCCCACTATCATCTCGTCGCCCCGCTGGCAGTGCGTCAGGCCGGAGACCAGGTTGGCCATGGTGCCGCTGACCACCAGGACGGCGGCCTCCTTCCCTAGCCGTCTTGCCGCCATCTCTTCCAGGCGGTTCACGGTGGGGTCCTCGCCATACACGTCGTCTCCAACCTCCGCCTCGGCTATGGCCCTTCGCATCTCCGGCGTTGGCTGAGTTACAGTATCGCTTCTTAAATCGATCGTCCGCATAGAGGTTCTCCTAACCATAGGTTTCTGGCCGTCCTATTGTAACTAACGGAAGCCATCTGTACAGCCATCCCTTCACCATGAGTTGTGGCACAGAGATACAGTTGCCGTTTTCTTTGCCGGGGGTGGGAGGCATGCGATGGCTTACACCCCACGCGGGGCTAAGCAGAGATGTGAATGCATGGCCAGATTCGTCTCTTACGTTATGTCCACTGTTCGTACCTGGGCCATATCTGGACAGGAAAAGTTTTTCTGAGAAACGACTCAGACCATTCGAGGCTCAGGACATAGTTTCCATCGCTCTGCCACCGCTCGTATCCTTCGACAAGCTTAGGACGAGCGGTGGCAAATCTTCCGCGCTCATGGTGAGCAAACCTGCCTGAGCGACGTCAAAGGGTCGAACCATATCGCGGGGAAGAACCATTAAAGTGACTGGCAAGGAGGTGCTGCCTTGCCGTGGAAAGAGACCTGTGCCATGAAAGAACGGTTGCAGTTGGTGAACTTGTTTGAGGCAGGGAGCTACACAGTAGCGGAGTTGGCGGAACACTTTCGAGTGAGCCGTACGAGCTTCTACAAGTGGTGGCACCGCTACCAGGAGGCGGGCAGGGACTTACACGTCCTCAAAGACCTCTCTCGCCGGCCCCACAGCTATCCCAGGGCTGTCTCCAGGGCCACGGCTTGACACCAGCGTGGGGCCATTTCTACCGATCACCCTGGGGCTATTGCCTCCTGACATTCCCACATTGAACCTGTCAACTGATTCTATCGGTCACTTTTCGGTCACTTTTTGCAGAAATCTGGAGGCGCCAGCTCTAATCCAGTGGCTCCACGTGGTCGACAGGTACCGCACTCCCATGTCTATATACTTATCCACATCACTATCGGTTACCTGGACTCCAGCGGATCTCCCCGAAGCGACAATTTGAGCGACGGCTTTGTCGTAGACGGCCGCAACCTCCGGATGGTGGAGTTGCCCTAGATACCCCATGCTATGGGAGAGGTCGCTGCGTGCTACTACAAACACATCAATATTGTCAACGGTCAGGATATCCGCAAGATTCCTTATGCCTACGATATCTTCCACCATCGCCACTACTATGCTCTCATCGTTCGCCTTCAGAAGGTAGTCAGTGACGCCATAACCCTGGCGTCCGCCGCCTGTTCCCCGATGGCCTATGGGGGCAAATTTCGCCGCGTCGACGACCCGGAGCGCTTCCTCTTTGGTATTCACGTGAGGCACGATGACGCCTTGGACGCCAAGGTCAAGGGTTCGACTGATGAGCCAGGGCACGTTGTCAGGCACCCGGGCGATGGAGGACATTCCCCAGAGGTCACAGGCCCGGGACATGTCGCTGAGCTCGGACCAGGTGGGCGAGCCATGTTCCATCTCGATCCGGATAGCGTCAAATCCCAAAGGGCCGAGGAAGTCTATCATGTCGGGAGTGTTATCGCCGAAAGCGACAGCGACCCGCTTCCCGTCTTGGAGTTTGTGTTTTGCTCTGTTTTCCCGCATTTTGTCATCTCCTGTTTCTGTACTTCCTCAAGGCTAGGCGTAAAGTAGCAATTGTTTCTATAGATGTCAAGCCATCTTATTCTCTCACGACACTCTTGCCCTTCTGCCTTTCACCTACTATCATGGGGAAGCCATGCAGAACAGGATAACCGTCACCGGCATCACCTTTCCTTCTGGAAACCTCATTCTGGAAGGCAGACTATCCCTCCCCCAGGGAGAAGGCCAGCTTCCCGGGGTGGTGCTATGTCATCCCCACCCTTTGCACGGGGGCGACATGGACAACAACGTGCTGGAGGGTATCGCCACGGCCCTGGAGGACAGCCAGATGGCAGTGCTGGCCTTTAACTTTCGGGGGGTTGGCCACAGCCAGGGCACTCACGACGGCGGCAACGGCGAGGTGGACGACGCCCTGGCCGCCGCGCGGTGTCTTGCCAGCAACCCTTCTGTAGACCGGGATCGGATAGTCATCGCGGGCTACTCCTTCGGCGCTGTGGTAGCCCTCAAAGCTGCCGCCAAGGATGAAGGGTTCCAGGCAGTGGCCCTGGTCGCCTGCCCAACCCGATCTCTGGAAAGTCCGGAGGTGCAAGCCATTAGCCAGCCTAAGCTGTTCATCCATGGCGACATGGACAATGCAGTACAAATGGACCAGTTCAATTCCATCGTCCAGCGGTTCCCAGAGCCCACGGAGATAGAGGTCCTTCCTGGCGCAGACCACTTCTTGCATGGCTACGAGCTCCAGGTGGGGGAGCGAGTCGCCGACTTCTTCGCCCGCACCCTGGTATAACGCACCCCTGCCAGCCCCGCGCCTGCCGATATGCTATCCTGAATACGCTATGCAGATTCCCTCACAGCAAGAGCAGGAAGGTCTTACTGACCCCCAAGAGACCACTACTGCCGCCACGGAGCCTACCACGCTTGTTGAGTCCAAGCCCAAGCTGCCCCCCAGCGCGCGCTCTTGGTTCTCCGAGATGTACGTAGCCACACTGCTGGTTGCCACCTTCGCCTTAGACCAGATCACCAAAGGCTGGGTAAGAAGCCACCTCCTCCTGGGGGAATCCATCCCCGAACAAGGGCTGTTCCGCATTACACATACATTCAACACCGGCAGCGCCTTTGGCCTCTTTCCCAATCAGACCGTTATCCTGACTCTGGCCTCCGTGGTAGGCATCGGCATCCTCCTCCTCTTTCTTCGCAAACAGTCAGTACCAGGGATATGGCTTCATACCAGCCTGGGGCTTCAGCTAGGAGGCGCTGCCGGCAACCTGGTGGACAGGCTCACCATGGGAAGAGTGACTGACTTCATACAAATAGGGATATGGCCGGTCTTCAACCTGGCCGACTCCTCAATTGTGATAGGGCTCGCTATCCTGGCCTGGTTTCTCTTCCGCTCGCCCAAGGAGACCCCTGCCGCCACCGCCGTCATCCATGAGGCCCAACAGGAGCCGTCCCAGGACGAAGCGCCGGCAACTGGCCCCCTCCCCGACAGCGACCCTGGCGGCGAAGAGCGACGTTGACCAGCCCAGCCATCCTAGTCTGCTCCACCACTGGAGAGCGCCTGGATAGCTATCTGGCCCAGCTACGAGGAGACCTGTCCCGTTCCCATATCCAGAGGCTTATCCGCCAAGGTCACGTGTTGGTCAACGGCCAGACCGCCAGACCCTCCACCAGGCTTGCCGTGGGGGACCATGTCCAGGTACATCTACCTGAAACCCCATCCCAGGAGCTTGTCCCGGAGGCCATGCCCCTGAACGTCGTTTACCAGGACGACCAGGTAGTGGTGGTGGACAAGCCCGCCGGCCTCACGGTGCACCCTGGGCCAGGGCACTCCCAAGGCACTCTGGTGAACGCCCTCCTGTCGCACTATCCCGATCTGAAAGAGGTGGGAGACCCGATGCGCCCTGGCCTTGTCCACCGGCTGGATGCCGACACCTCCGGACTGATGGTTGTAGCCAGGACTCCTTTGGCATACGAAAGCCTATCGCGGCAGATGCGGAATCGGACCGTTGCCAAGGTGTACCTGGCCCTGGTGCGAGGTCACCCAAAACCCCAGGAAGGTGTCATAGAAGCGCCCATTGCCCGCCATCCCCGGGACCGCCAACGGATGGGCATCGTCGCGGAAGGGCGTCAGGCCACCACCCACTACCTCACAATCAAGCTATTCAATGGATTCGCCCTGCTGGAGGTGCGGCCTCATACCGGGCGGACGCATCAGATCCGAGTCCACATGGCGGCTCTGGGACACCCCGTGGCCGGCGACGCCAAGTACGGGGGACGCGTTCCTTTCCTGAGACGCCAGTTCCTGCACGCCCACCGCCTGGGATTCGACCTTCCACCGGCGGCGACACACGTAGAGTTCAACTCTCCTTTGCCACCGGACCTGGAGAATGCGCTGGCCACACTTGAACCCAGCCCCTAACCCTCGTTGCGCCTTTGTTTCTCAGAAGTATTGTATAGCCAAACCAGACCATATAATCTCAGCGGCATGACCCAAAGAACCAACATTATGCCTATGTCCCTCCGTTTTATCATAAGGCGCCTCCATACCATTCCTGAAACCGTTAGCATCATCCCAAGACAATCGCTTCAATGGCCAGATACCATACATGATGGTTTGGCGGCGCTCCCATGCGTCGCCACCCGCACCGGCAAGTGCTAGAATCCATGCCAGAAGGAACCATGACCACAACAGTTCGCGTCCGCTATGCCCCCAGCCCCACGGGAGAGCCCCACGTGGGCAACATTCGCACGGCGCTCTTCAACTGGCTTTACGCCCGCCACACCGGGGGCGCGTTCATTCTGCGCATCGAAGATACCGACCAGCAGCGAATCGTCGAAGGCGCGCTGGAGGCTATTTACGACTCCCTGGATTGGTTGGGACTGGCCTGGGACGAAGGGCCACGCGTGGGCGGGCCTTACGGGCCATATATCCAGTCGGAACGCAAGGCAATGGGCATATACCAGGAGCAGGCCGACCAGTTGGTGCGAGAGGGACATGCCTACTACTGCTACTGCACCCAGGAGGAGCTGGAGCAGATGCGTAAAGAGCAGCAGCGACGCAAAGAGCCACCCCGCTACGACCGCCGCTGCCGCCCGCTCACCGATGCGGAACACAAGGTCAGGGAAGGGAAGCCCAAGGTTGTGAGGTTCAAGACGCCGTTGGCAGGTGACCCCATCACCGTCCACGACATTATCCGAGGCGACGTGGCCTTTGACCCAGCTACCCTGGACGATTTCGTGCTGCTGAAGTCCGACGGCTTCCCCACCTACCACCTGGCCTGCGTCGTGGACGACCACGCCATGCACATAAGCCACGTGCTGCGCGCCGAGGAGTGGCTGCCCAGCACTCCGCGCCACCTTCTGCTGTACCAGGCCCTGGCCTGGGACCCGCCGCTGTTCGGCCACATGCCTATGATCTTCGGGCCGGACCGCGCCAAGCTCTCCAAACGTCATGGAGCGACCTCCACGCTGGAGTACAGGGACCAGGGGTTTCTGCCCGAGGCTATGTTCAACTTCCTGGCCCTCCTCGGATGGTCCCTGGACGACAAGACGGAGATCATCCCCCGCGAGGACATGGTGCGATATTTCTCCCTGGAACGCGTGGGCAAGTCTCCAGCCATCTTTGACCGAACCAAGCTGGAGTGGATGAATGGCGTCTACCTGCGCCAGTTGCCACAGGACAAGCTGGTAAACCAATTGGCGGAAGCGTTGGATTCTTACATCCAGAAACACCAGGAACTGGTGCAGGTCCCGCCCTCGCCCGATTATCTGCGGGCCGTGGTGCCCCTGGTACAGGAGCGCCTCAAGACGCTGAACCCCCAGGAGGTATGGGACCTCTGCTCCTTCTTCCTGGTGGAACTCCCAGAATACGGGGAGGGCCTTACGCCCAAAGGGATGGCCCCCGAAGTCACCCGGGCGGCTCTCCAGGCAACCTTGGCCATCCTGCAAGCCCTGGACAGTTTTGATGCAGCAACAATGGAGGCAGCGCTACGTCCCCTGGCAGAGCGCCTTCAACTGAAGACTGGGCAGCTTTTCGGCGCCATACGCCTGGCCGTTACTGGCCGCACCGCGGCGCCGCCGTTGTTTGACACCCTGGCCGTAGTGGGCAGGGAGCGGGTCCTGGCCAGGCTGGCCGGCGCAATCACCAAGCTAAGCGACGAAACACGGCCTTAGATTCCATTTGTCTCGCAATGGGTGGAATGCCCGCGGACGCAGGGATTTCCAACCAAGCTCTAGTTGCCCTGGAGATAGTACGCGGCAAACAGGA
>JAUSCR010000094.1 GCA_030651175.1 Dehalococcoidia bacterium | reverse complement strand
CTTTGGCATTTTCATCAACGCGTTCTCCAAGGAATATGGCTGGGGTATGGGTGCGCTCTCTGCCGCCTTCTCCGTGGGGGCCATAGGCGGGGGTGTTCTTGGGCCTCTGGTGGGGTATCTGGTGGACCGTTTTGGGCCGCGCCTGGTAATGATGATAGCCGTGGTGCTCACTGGAGTTGCCTTCTTGCTGGTGCGGTTCGTAAACTCCTTGGGTCTCTTCTACCTCCTGTTCGGTTTCTTGCTGCCTGTGGCTACCGGGCCTGTCTTTATTGGAGGAAGCGCTGCCGTGGCCAACTGGTTCCACAGGCGCCGCGCCTTCGCTCTTTCCATCCTGACTACTGCGTGGGTAGCTGGCGGCGCAGTCATAGCCCCCTCCAGCGCCTGGCTGGTCAACCATTTAGGGTGGCAACAGACCGCCACCATCTTTGGACTGGTATACCTGGTAACCGCATTGCCTTTGTGCCTGGTGATAAGGCATATGCCGGAGCCATACGGCTATCTGCCCGATGGCGATTTGCCAAACCCGGAGTCACCCTCCAACCCAGGCCAAGTTGGACGCGAGGCAGGGGGTGCAGGTCAGGCGGACCAGGCGGCAGACTTCACTCTTGCCCAGGCTGTCAAGACCAGGGCCTTCTGGATGCTGGCCCTGGCAGGGATTGGGCTATCCATGACCAACAGCTCTGTGACCGCGCACCAGGTCCCTCTGCTGACTCATCGCGGTTTCACTCCCCAGACCGCCGCCAATGCCCTGGGCCTGATGGCCCTCTTCAGTGCGGTGGGCCGCCCCTTCATGGGGTATCTGGGTGACAGGTACGACAAGCGCCTCCTCCTGGGAGGGTTCCTGGCCATGATGGCTGCGGGAATTCTAGTACTGGGCCTTGCTCAGAGCATGGGGCAGGTGTACTTGTATGCTCTTCTCTATGGAGTCGGATTCGCCGTATTTCCCGTGACCATGGCAATGGTGGCCGACTACTTTGGCAGAAGGTTCTTTGCCACCATACAACAGACCATCCAGGCCATTGGCGTCCTCGGCTTTGCCTCTGGCCCATTCCTTGTGGGGCGCTTATTCGATGCTACAAACGAGTATCGAGTCGCCTTCATGGGAGTATCAGCGGTGTGCTTGGTGACGGCCATCCTCTATCTTTTCAGCCGCAAGCCTGGCCAGCAACGGCTGCCGCAACAAGATTCGAAATAGCGCTCTTGGCGCTTGGCGACCGCCGTCTACGTCCTGGGGAAGCATGACACCCTCTTATCCATTCACCTTTGGTACCTTTACGTATGTGGTGCTTCCAGGAATACAGTCACCAGGTAGTGTATAATTCGCCACGGCATTCAGAATTGCCACGGATTCAGAATTGAAGGAGGTCAACATGCCTATCGAGAAGCTTGCCCCGGGATTGGAACGCATCGTGTCCCTGGACCAGGACATAGAGTGGTTGGGCAGCGGCTTCAACCTGGCCGAGGGGCCTTTGTGGTGGAAGGAAGGGGGATACTTCCTCTTCAGCGACGTCCTCAACAATCGCAGGATGAAGTGGTCGCCCCGGGATGGCGTAACGGAGTTCCTCAAACCCACCAACTACGCCAACGGCCTCACGCGGGACCGCCAGGGCAGGCTCATAGCCTGCGAACACGGCGGAAACAGCCCCGCAGATCCAATACACAGGGTAACGCGCATGGAGCCTGATGGAACTCTCACAGTTGTGGCCAACAACTACCGTGGCCATCAGTTGAACCGCCCTAACGATGTGGTTGTGAAGTCCGATGGCGCCATCTACTTCACCGATCCTGTAACGTTCAACCTGGAGTCCGAGCTTGACTTCTTTGGTGTGTACCGGGTCTCCCCTGACCTGGGCACCATTCACCTGCTGGTCCGAGACTTTGTAATGCCTAACGGCCTGGCCTTCTCTCCCGACGAGAAAGTCTTGTACATAAACGACTCCCGCCGGCGACATATACGGGCCTTTGATCTGCAGGCCATGTCATATGGTATCGAGACTGGACTGCTGAACCCTATCTCTGACCGTGTCTTCTGCGACTTGAGCGGGGAGAGGCCCGGGATCCCAGACGGAATGAAGGTGGATGTGGAGGGGCATGTGTATTGTGGAGGGTCTGGCGGCATATGGATCATGGACCCCACGGGCAAGCACCTTGGCACCATTCCATTGCCCACTGGCCAGAGCGCTACCAACATGGCCTGGGGCGGCGACGACTGGAAGACATTGTTCATCACCGCTCGCGAAACCGTTGGGCGCATTCATATGAAGATTGCAGGCATTCCTGTGCCACGAGGTCACGTAGCCTGACAGGTTGCTGAAAAAGGGGAGTCCAGAGGGGCGAAGCCTCGGCGCCTGCCCTGAGCAGAGCCGAAGGGACGGGGGTCTGGGGGTGTCCCCCAGATACAATTTTCACCCCCCTTCCTGGCCAGGCCTGTCCTGAGGAGGCCGAAGGAAAGGGGGCAGGTCCGATGATGCTCCGCTCATCGAGACTCTCGACAAAGTTGGAGGGGATGGTCGCATAACCGTGCATGCCAAAGTAAACACCTGCGCTGTGATTGGCCTGGAAGGTGCCGTGGTGGAGGTGGAGGTGGACATCTCTCCTGGCCTGCCTGCCTTCACCATCGTTGGACTGCCGGACACGGCGGTGCAGGAGGCGCGGGAGCGGGTGCGCGCCGCCATCCGCAACTCTGGCTGCGAGTTTCCAATGCGGCGCATTACAGTGAACCTGGCCCCCGCCGACCTCAAGAAGGAAGGCCCCGCATACGACCTGCCCATTGCGGTGGGGGTGCTACTCAGCTCCGGGCAAGTCCCATCGGAGCCTGCCTCTAGCCTCTTCCTCGGCGAACTGTCCCTGGATGGGCATCTTCGCCATACAAACGGCGTCCTGCCCATGGTCGCCTTGGCCCGGCAGCAGAGATTCGCCACTGTGTTTGTGCCCGCCGCCAGCGCCAGGGAAGCGGCGTTAGTGGAGGGCATAGACGTAGTCCCGCTGAACTCTTTGGCGGAGTTGGTGGCCCACCTGCGGGGCGAGCATCTCCTGGCGCCATACCAACGCTCCAGCGACCCGCTTGCTCCGGCAGAGCCAAACTACGATGGCGTGGACCTCAGCCACATACGTGGTCAGGAGCACGCCAAGCGCGCCCTGGAGGTAGCCACCGCCGGTGGACACAACCTGCTGCTCACCGGCCCGCCAGGCAGCGGAAAGACGCTGCTCGCCAGGTCCATCCCATCGGTGTTGCCACCCCTGTCTCCAGAGGAGTCCCTGGAGGTTACCAAGATATACAGCGTCACTGGGCTGCTGCCTTCGGACACCCCGCTCATAGTCCAGCGACCTTTCCGGTCGCCCCACTACACCATCTCCCATGCCGGCCTGGTAGGCGGAGGGCGGTGGCCGCATCCAGGGGAGATCACCCTTTCCCACCGAGGAGTGCTGTTCCTGGATGAGCTTCCGGAGTTCGGACATAGCGTCCTGGAGGTGCTGCGCCAGCCCATGGAGGACAAGGTTGTGACCATCAGCCGTGCTCAGGGTACGCTGACCTTTCCTGCCAACTTTATGCTGGCGGCGGCGATGAACCCATGCCCCTGCGGCTACCACGGCGATCCGCAGAAAGCGTGCACCTGCACGCCCAGCATGGTAACCCGGTACCAGAAGCGCATCAGCGGCCCACTGCTGGACCGCATAGACATGTTTGTAGAGGTGCCGCGGGTGGAGTACGAGAAGCTGGTGGAGCCTCCTGCGGCGGAAGGCTCGGAAGCGGTCAGGAAGCGGGTGAAGGAGGCCAGGGAGGTACAGCGGCGGCGTTTCCAGGGCATGGGAATGGCCTGCAACGCCGATATGGGGCCCCAGGAGGTATGGCGCTTCTGCCCGCTCACCGAGGGCACTCGTGGGCTGCTTCAAGCTGCCATGCGCCAGCTAGGGCTTTCCGCCAGGGCCTTCCACCGCGTATTGAAGCTGGCTCGTACCATAGCCGACCTGGCGGGTTCCGATGGCATTGGCGTCGTCCACCTGGCTGAGGCGCTGCAGTACAGGCCGCGGGAGACTACGGGGTGAACGCGAAACGAATTGTCTACGTACGCCATGCCCGTCGTTCCATGCGCTTTTGGCGTATTAGCCACGAACGAGTGGTAGCTACCTTAGAAGCACCTGACCGCGTGTTGCCTATGGCTAAGGGAAGGTTTAATGCCATAAAGGCGTTTGAGGATGGATTTCTCAGAGTCACCTACAAAGAAGAGGATGACCGTATACTGGTAGTGACCGTTACGCCAAGAAAGAGACCCTGGTAGGAGGCTTGTCATGCTCATAACCTATGACAGTGAAGCAGACATCCTTTACGTAGAGTTGCGCAAGGCACCCGCTACTGATTCTCAGGATATTGAAGAAGGTGTCACTGCTCTGCTAGACGATGATGGCCATATCGTCGGACTGGAAATCCTGGACGCTTCCGAACGCCTAGGCAAGGAGCAGCTTCACTCCGTGACACTCAAGGACTTGGCTTGGGAGACGGCCCAGGCCGAGGCTTGATGCCCGTACCATCGCCCACCGTTCGTCTGCGCTCACGGCAGGCCTGGCGGAGTCGCTGCAATACAGGCCACGGGAGACGGGGTGAGGTGCGGGCACAATGAAAGTCCGGGATGTGATAGCCTTACCGGATGAAGATGGCTGGCAACAGGCCAGGACTAGAGGCAGTCACCGCCAGTACAAGCACATAACGAAGAGCAGGAGGAAATTGATGGAGCGTAGGATACCCACCAGAAAGGAAGTCCTGGCTTACCTGAAGGAAGACCGCAACTGGGGCCGCTGGGGCAACGACGACCAGCTAGGAGCGGTCAACATGCTAACCCCAGAAAAACGCATAGCCGCCGCCCGGCTTGTCCGCACAGGCCGCGCCGTATCCCTCTGCCGCGACTTCCCCAAGACCCCTGCTCCCAACAACCCCACTCCAGCCATTCATTACATGAAGCGCGGTGTACGAGACCCGAACGGCGGCCTGGCAGTTGACTTTTACGGCATCTCCTACCACGGTCAGGCCACCACTCACCTGGACGCTCTGTGCCACGTTTGGGACCACAACGGTATGTGGAACGGGCGCAATCCCGATGATGTGATCACATTTGACGGGGCCAGGTGGGGGTCAGTAGAGCAGTGGAAAGAGGGCATAATGACCCGTGGGGTTCTGCTGGACGTGCCCCGGTACCGGGGTGTTCCCTTTGTCACCATGGAGAAGCCTATCCACGGCTGGGAGCTGGAAGATATCGCTAAAGAGGAGGGGATTACCCTGGAGCCAGGAGATGCCCTGGTGGTGTACGGCGGCCGGGATAAATGGGATGAGGTGAACCCTGTTTGGGGCAGCGATCCTGCCAGACGCCCCGGCCTGCATGCCTCATGCCTCAAGTTCATACGCCAGTCGGACTGCTGCCTGCTGGTGTGGGACATGATGGACTTCACCCCCAACGGCTACAACATCCCCTGGGCGGTACACGGAGCCATCTTCGCTTACGGCATCGGGCTGCTGGACAATGCCCTGCTTCAACCCCTGGCCGAAGCCTGCGCCGAGGAGGGCCGTTACGAGTTCATGCTGACAGTCAATCCGCTGCTGGTAAGGGGGGGTACAGGTTCCCCGGTCAACCCCATAGCCCTTTTCTAGATGGGCGCACCAGCACAAGCGACCGCCGCGATACATCGGTGCCTTCCTGATACACTCTTCAAATACACCAAGGAGTCAACTCATGGCAGCGCTACTGAAGAGGAAGCTGGGACGGACAGGACTTAACGTAACGGTGCTTGGTTTTGGGGCCATGGAACTGCGCGGCCCTGGCGCTGCCATTCGCAACGGGCGTCCTCTTGCTCCCGGCCAGGCCGATAAGGTGTTGAACGCAGCCCTGGATGCCGGCATCAACTTCATTGACACCTCGATTGACTACGGCGTGAGCGAAGAACTCATCGGCAACCACATCTCGCACCGCCGCCACGACTACTACCTGGCCTCGAAGTGTGGCTGCAACGCCGATGTAGCGTCGGTGCGAACAGGAGCGGGGCCGCGGCACATCTACGATCGAAAGAACATCGTGGACGGCGTGAACCTGAGCCTTAAGCGGATGAAGACCGACTACCTGGACCTCGTTCAGTTTCACGGGCACCCCCCGGATGATGCGCGGGATGAGGCCGTCCAGACACTGCTGGAGCTGAAGCACGAGGGCAAGGTGCGGTCTATTGGCGTTTCCACTGTGCTGCCTGATGTCGCCAACCTCATCAAGCTGGGAGTCTTTGATGCTTTCCAGGTGCCGTACTCGGCGTTGGAGCGGGAACATGAAGCGGTCATCACCCAGGCTGCCAAGGCCGGAGCGGGCACCATCATTCGTAGCGGCATCGCGCGCGGCGAACCTGGCCACGGCCTGGCTGAGCCTGACAGGTGGAAGACGTGGGACAAGGCGAAACTGAGTGAGCTGCTGGATGGCATGAGCCAGTTCGAGTTCTTGCTCCGGTTCACCATCTCTCACCCGGACCTGAGCACCACTATAGTCGGCACGCTGGATGCGGACCACCTGGCGCAGAATGTTGCAGCCGCAAGCAAAGGGCCACTGCCCGCCAACGTCTACAACGAAGCGAAGAAGAGGCTGGCGGCGGCTGGCTCTCTGCCGGTCTAGCAGGGTGCGGGAAAAGGAGAGTCCAGAGGGGCGAAGCCCCTTTGGTGGGGGTCTGGGGGTATCCCCCAGATATGCTTTTCACCCCCTTCCTGGCCAGGAAGGGGGTCAGGGGGATGGTCGAAGGAGTTTTTCATCACCCTGCTAGAGGACTTCGAAAGAGACGTGCAGGTTGAGTCTCGGATTGGGCATGCTGGGTAACAGACCAAGCGGCTTCACAGTCGCAAGATGCCGCTAGAACTTGTTTGAGGCTGTGGCCTACATCCGCTCCGGCGCAGACATGCCCATGAGGGACAGGCAGCGGGCCAGGACGATGCGACACCCCTCCACGAGCTTCAATCGCGCCAGGGTCACGGCCTCGTCGGCCGGGTCGCTGGAGACGACGCGACACTGCTGGTA
>JAUSCR010000089.1 GCA_030651175.1 Dehalococcoidia bacterium | reverse complement strand
GCCAGCATTACGCCCAGGCCGTCCACCAGGCACCGCTTCAGTTCGCGGCGGACATCCTCCGGTATGGAATCGTAGGTCAAGCTATGGATGAAATCCACGACCGCCCCGGTAACGGTGGGCTGAGTTGTCATACATTCGCCTCCAATAGTTGATAATAGAGTCGCGGGCCAGGGGTATCAGGATGATGAAATACTCCTTCGACCATCCCCCTAACCCCCTTCCTGACCAGGAAGGGGGTAAAAGAAAACAGGTGGGGGGACACCCCCCATACCCCCTGCCAAAGGGGCCTTGCCCCTCTGGACTCCCCTTTCCTTTTTCCTTGCAATTGCATGGATGCAAAGGGCGCCAGCTACTTGCCAGTGTATACTACCACCAAGATGGAAGAGGTGCGGTTTTGCCAGCGGTGCGGGTCGCTCACGGAGTCCCATCTCCGCCACGGGCGGCTGCGTCCCGTATGCACCAGGTGTGGCGCAATCTTCTTCGCGGACCCAAAAGTGGTGGTTGCTGTCATCGCGGAGATGGACGGCAAGATCGTGATGATCCGTCGCGACAATGAGCCTGGCCGGGGAAAGTGGACCATCCCCGGCGGATTCGTGGACAGGGGAGAGGTGGTGGAAGAGGCGGCCGTGCGGGAGTTCCTGGAGGAGACAGGCCTGAAGGCGGAGGTCACAGAGCTGGTAGGCATCTACTCCAGGCCAGAGGACGCCAACATACTGGTGGTGTACGGCGGCAAGGTGATAGGCGGAGAGCTAGCCGCGGGGCAGGAGACCCAGGAGGCTGGCCTCTTTGACCTGGAATCGCTGCCTCCGCTGGCCTTTGAGCGAGACGTGGGCATCCTGGAGGAGTGGCAGGCCGCGAAAGCGCGCCGGCGCGGATAGGCAAAGGTTCTTCAGCCGAGACGGACACACCTCTATCCCATAATGAGCTGGAGCAAACGCAGAAGGAAAGCGTTCTCGCTGTCCGACCACACCTTAGCAGCAGCATCACGCTCAGGGGTGTTGAGGGTGGTGGCTACCCACTTGTTCCAGTCATCGTCAAGTTTTTTCCAAGCAGCGCTGAGCGTGCTGTCACCATGCGTAGTCACGACATCCCCGACTCTCGCTGCCGCCGTTTTATGAGCAGATATAGTGTTCGTTTCAGAGGTAAGGTAATACAGGTCCAGGGCTAGAATGGCCAGGCTGGCTTTTTGCACTTGAGGATTGGGCGTAGTGAGCTTGGTCACATCCGTTTGGACTTTAGTCAGGTTGTCTTTCACCTTGGCTAAATCGGCGCTAGTCAGGATGGAGGAGTTTTCGAGGGCGCTCAAGTCCGAGCCCACCGAAGTCACGCTTTTCTTGGTGGCGGCCACGTCGCTTTGGGTGGCGGTCAACGCACCTTTCAGTGTCGTTGCATCGCTGGTCAGGGTAGCTATGTCCTTCTGGGCCTTGGTCAGGTCGCCCTGGGCGGTGGTCAAAGCCACCTGCGACGCCTTCAACTGCTCCTCCAGCGTCCCTACCCGCTGGGTGGTAGCAGCCAGGCTCTTCTGGGCCTCGTCCAGGGCCGAGCTGGAGGCGCATCCGGTGACGCTGAGTACAGCAAGCGCCAGAGCCAGCAACAGAAACATTCGTCCTATCTTGACCATTGCTTACCTCCTAAGATGAGTGCGCTGAATACCAAGCTATCTGACCCCAGATGTGGCGACATCATGCAAGTGGGGGAAGGGAGTGTCAACCAGAATCCTCCGACGGCGGACTCTGAACTCCCATTTTTCAGCAACCTGCTAGCACGCTGCGCATTCTACCACAGGGCGTCGTGAGGTAAGTTTAGGTGCGCAGGTCTCAACAATCAGGGCAGATATGGTAGAGTATGGTGTCATGGCCATGTACGATATCCATTGCCACATACTGCCCGGCATAGACGATGGCCCCGAAAAGATGGAGGAATCGCTGGCCATGGCCCGCATGGCCGTGGCCGATGGCATCAGGGCTATAGTGGCCACGCCTCATGCGGCACGAGTTGTCGAGAAGGGTGGCAAGGATGCTTTGGAGCAGCGGATTTCGACCTTCAACCAGGAGCTTCAGACCCAGGCCATTGAGCTAAAGGTGCTCATGGGCGTGGAGCACCTGCTGTCCATGGAGCTGTTGCAAGAGGCGCAAAGAGGCGCTGCCATAGGTCTGAACGGGTCCAGGTATCTGCTGCTGGAGATTGACTTTCTCCAGTACCCTGCTTACACCGATGACGCCTTGTTTCAGCTTCAGCTCCTGGGCTTCGTGCCGATTTTGGCTCACCCCGAACGCCAGGCAAACATTCAGAAGCGGCCAGAGCTGCTGGCCGGGCTGGTGGCACGAGGTGTGCTAAGCCAGGTCACGGGGGGGAGTGTCCTGGGCTATTTTGGGAAGGAGGCCCAGCGCAGCGTTGAACATCTACTGAGGAATAACCTGGTACACCTGCTGGCTTCCGATGGGCATACATCGAGTCAAAATCGCCCGCCGGTGATGATGGAGGCCGTAGCTGCCGTGGAACGACTGGTGGGAGAGGATGCCGCCCACTGCATGGCCGTGGCCAATCCATCGGCTGTTATCGCCGGGGCGACTGTAACACTTCCGGAGTCCAGGCCAGCCCGCCGAAGGTTCTTCCCGCGCCTGGGGCGTTAGCGTCCTGTCTTCGAAATATGCGTATGAATTGTCATTGCGAGGGGGCGGTAGCCGACGAAGCAATCTGGAGGAGGGGTAGACCCGACCACCAGGTTGCCACGGCCCTCCTTAGTCGGGCCTCGCAATGACATTGTCGTCAAACTTCAGGAACACCACACTAGCTACTGTGACAGCCCATCCAATACCCACGCCCAGGCCAGCCGGCAAACTCTTGCAGCTATTCCGAGAGCAATTTGCAGAGAGGCTAAAGGCTTGGATATTCAGAAGCCCGCGCTTCGTGGACGGACTGGCACTGGCGGCTGTGGCGGTTGTGGGGTTGGTGGCGGCGCGCCGCCTGCTACTTCCGGGTTTCCCGCCAGGGGTTGATACTCCCACATTCTTGCACCTGAGCTGGTTTACCCGCGAGACGCTCCAGGGCGCTGGTGGATGGGTGGACCCGTACTGGTACGGCGGTTTTCGTCCGTTTACCACGTATCCGCCGCTGAGCTACAGCCTGGTAGGTGCTTTGGCTGCCATGCCAGGAGTAGGCTTTGTTTTTGTCTACAAAACGGTGCTGCTGGCGGCATACGTTGGTACTGGCATTGCAACCTACTTTCTGGCCAGGCAGTTGGGAAACGCACGCTCCTGGTCGGCGCTGGCTGGTGTTCTGACGGTGCTGGCGTATCCTCTGATGGTGGCTGTTGGCCTGTGGGGATGGTTCAGCTCAGTGGTTGCCTTGCCTTTAGCCCTGGTGGCCCTGGCCCTCCTGGAGCGGGCCTATTCCGGCGGGCGCATCCGCTGGGCTGCTATAGGAGGAGTGACCCTGGGGTTGTCGGTGCTGGCGCACCACATGACCGCCTTCGCTTTTGCACTGGGCCTGCCGGGATGGTTCCTCTTTTGCTACCTGGGGCACTCCGTTCCCCGGCGACACCTGTACCGGGTCACGGCGCTATTTGGCCTGGCCACAGTGGCCTCAATCCTGTGGTGGGTGGTGCCCTGGGCGATTAATCTAATCCAGGCTGGGTTTCAGCGCGAGACCCCTGGCCTGTGGAGCTTTCCTATCACCCAATACTTGGGGGCCATAACCCAGAGGGATCTTATTGGCTTGTACGCCTATCCCAACTATCTGGGCTTGGGCCTTATTGCCATGGCCATTGGAGGTGCTGTACAGTCGTTCCTTGTGCCGTCTCGCCACACGCCTTATGCCATTCTGCTGGTGGTGCTGGTGGCGTTCAGCCTGGGAGAGCAGGCCAACCCGTTGCTGCGGGTCCGTCCTTTCGATGGGTTGGACGTGGCCAGATTCGGGTTGTACATGGCCCCTGTGATCGCTTTGGTGGGTGTGCCCTTTCTGGCCAGTGCTGGGACAGCCGTGGTTGCTCTGACGCGCCTGCGCCGACCACCGACATGGCTCCCTGGGGCTGTGGGTGGGCTGCTGGTGGCGCTGGTCCTGGGCCTGGCGATGTGGGATGGAGCGGTGGCGTCGCAGCGGCTGTTTGGTCCATACCGGGTGACTCCTGCGATGCAGCAGGCGCTGGAGTGGTTTGGCAAGGAGGAACATCAGGGCAAGGAGCTAGGCGTAGGGTTCTGGCACTGGGATGACTTTCTTTTGCCCTACTACTTGCGGCGAGCGGTGGTGGATGGCTGGCATGATGAAGGGGCCAGGAACTGGCGCACCGTACGTGCCTTGCGTATCATGATGTGGACTGGGAAAGTGGACATTCCACAGGCTTACCAGCTCCTGGATGAGTTGGGAGGCCGGTATCTGGCGGTGCAGGACTATTTCACCGGGGAGTCGCCGGACAAGTTCCGCGCCGCCCTGGAGGAACACCCAGAGCTGTTTTCCAAGGTAGCAGACTGGGGTGAGGTGACAATCTATGAGCGTGTGCCAAAAAGATAGGCATGTTATCTGAAAGCCGGAATCGCCGTCTTTGGCGTTCCTTTCTCGTTGCTATATTTTCGTTGGCGCTTCTGGCTGCTGGCTGTACCCCTGGCGGTTCGGGGCAGCCTTACGTAACACCCACACCCGGGTCTGGGGGAGGTGTCTCTGCGGCGGAACAGATGGTGGCTTTTGCCTCTGTGACCGTGGGGGTTGTGAGTCAGCGCCGACTGAGCCGGGTAGTCGTTATTCCTAGCCAGATGATCCTGCCCGCCGGCGAGACCGCTGTGTTCTCCGCCGTTGGCTATGACAACCAGGGCAGCGCCGTGCCGCCACAGGAAGTGGAGAGTCGCTGGCGGATGCTGGACCGCCAGGCGGGGACAGTCACCAGGACCGGCGTGTTCCGCGCTGGATACCAGCGAGGTGTTTACAATCAAGCCGTAGAGGTGACCGTTTCCCAGGAGGTGGATGGGAAGCTGGTCGAACTCCATGCGCTGGCCTCCGTTTCCATAATCCGGCCCCTTTCGGAGCAGGACATCAGCCGTGTCCAGGTACTGCCGTCAGAGCTGCAGTTGGAACGTCAAAGCCAGGTGCCGTTGGTTGCCCTGGCCGTGGACCGGGATGGAGTCCCAATTCCAGGTGTGAGCCTTTCCTGGGAGATGCTCGACGCCCGAGCAGGCCGTGTGGAGGTTGGCGGGCAGTTCACCAGCGGCACACAGCTAGGCACCTTCCCCGCCGCCGTTCGCGTGGTTGCCCACAAGAAAGATGACCCAACCCAGAGCGTCACAGCCACCCTCTCCGTCACTGTGATAGAGGTGACTGTGGCAGGGGTACCATCCAAGCTAAGTCTTTATCCCCAGGCTGTGACGCTGCGTCCTGGCGACACCATAGCCTTCCGCGCGCTGGCTCTGGACCAGAAAGGCAACCTGTACAAGAACGTAACAACCACGTGGACGCTGCGGAACCCCACGGCAGGGGAGCTGGATGGTCAGGGGCGGTTTCGCGCTGGGAAAACTCCCGGCACCTACCCCAGCCTGGTAGAGGTCACCGTAATCCCCACCGGAGGGGACGCCCCGGTGTCGCTGAGGGCCTCGGCCACGGTGACGGTGCTGGAACCTGTAAAGAACCCTCAGCTGGTTACACGGGTCCTGCTGACCCAGGAGGTGGTATGGTTGCGGCCAGGGGAATCCGTCAGGCTGGGCGCTACGGCGCTAACTCGCGCCGGCCAACTTCTTCCCACGGCGGCGCTGCGTTGGTCATCCAACGCGGAGGTGGCCCAGGTTACTCCTCAAGGGGTGGTCACCGCCATAGGCAACCCAGGCATATATGAGGACGCCGTCACGGTGGAGGCGACTCAGGGGGAAGGTGAAAGCCAGGTCAGGCTGGCCACATCAGCCAGGGTGATTATCCTGGGGCCGCTGGCCCGTGTGGAGGTGGTGCCCCAGCAGGTGGAGCTCTCTCCCAAACAGGTGGTCCAGTTCACCTATCTGGCCTACGACACAAATGGGGTGCGACTTTTTGACGTTACTGCTACGTGGCGTTTGGAGGATAAGCGAGCTGGCGCCATTGATTCCAGGGGCCTGTTCATTGCCGGGGCAACGCCAGGGCAGTACAAAGACGCCATTGTGGTCACAGTGAGGCCAAGGCTGCTGAAGGCAGGTGGCAGGTGACAAGGCCCGGCACAGGAGGTGAGAGCCCAGTTGTGGGCAGGAATCGTGGCGCAACCATGAGGCAGGCTCGCACGCGGCTCTTGCGGTGGATAGGTCGTTTGGTTTCTTCTGCCGCGCTGGGAGGCTGGATGAGGTACATATTCTACCTATCCTCCTTGTCACCCTCCGGACTGCCTCATCAACTGGAGGTTTTTTCCTGGCTGGGGAAATTGCGGGATGTGGTTGGCCACATGGCTCTGTACGGCGTGCTGGGAATGCTAGCTATGGTTGCACTGGTTGCCCTGGTGGGGGTAGCTGGTGCCACACGCCAGGCCCGCTGGGCTCTGGTAGCCGTGGGCCTGGGGGTGCTGCACGGTGTCCTGGACGAGTATCACCAGTCTTTTGTTCCAGGGAGGTCTGCTTCTGCGATGGACGTGCTGGTGGACAGCGTGGGTATGACGCTCGGCCTGGCCTGCGCCTGGTATGCGGTGAGAATGGTGGCGGAGCGGCGTTTGATCCATCCTTTTGGGGGTTGGACCCGGAAGAAGGAGCAAGGATGAGTGGGAAGGGGCGCAATTGATATTCTCCAACCGTAGCAATGCCATAAGGGGCCAGAGAGGGCGGTGGAGCATGGCGCTGCTGGCCCTTGGGGTGTTGAGCTGCGCCTTGCTGCTCCTGGGGCAGGCGGAGGCCGATTCGTTTCTGCCATCTTTGGAAGTGGAGGACGTTTCCGTGGCCCCTTCTGTTACCAGCCCTGGGGAGCCTGTGCAGGTGGAAGCCAATGTCCACAATCCTTCGGCCCAGGAGGCCCAGTTCGAAGTCGTTTTGCGGGTAGACGACCTTTCTGAGGAGGTGCGGGCTGTGCGGCTGCCGGCAGGGGCCACTCAGACACTCAGGTTTACAGTGGTGCGCTCTGAGCCTGGCGCACATGTGGCACGGGTGGGTTCCCAGGCGGCCACCTTCCAGGTCCTATCACCCCAGTTTGTTGTCAGGGACCTGTACGTAGACCCCCCCGTGGCGGCGGTGGGCGAGTCCATATTGGTGCGAGCGACTGTAGAGAATGCAGGCTCTGCCAGGGGCATGTACGAGGTCCCACTGGCCATTGACGGTGTGGTCGTGGACATACGCAACGGCCTTTTGGACGTGGGGCAGACGGGTACGGTCGCCTTCGAAACAGTGCCCAAGGCTCCTGGAAGCTACACGGTGCTGGTGGGGGACGCGCCTGGTTCCATCACCGTGGTGTCCCCTGCCTTTGACTTGCGCATCGCTTCCTCTATACGCATCTCCCTGCCTACCTCCAGCGCTGCGGACAAGGACGGAAACCGGCTTGCAATTACCCAGGATGTGGTTGGCTTGCTAACTACAGCCAACACCATTGTGGTCACTCTGCCCGCGGCGCTTCCTCCGGGGAAGACACTGGGCTATTTCAGGGACTCCACATCGGGCATTGCCTATGAAGGAGGAGTGGTGACCATCCCACTGCGCAACCCCGCATATAAGGAGATGGCCCGCCTGGTAGTTATCACCAGCCTTATTGCTGGCGATGGAACCGGTGTGAAGCTGACATCTGGGAAGCTGATGCTGGTGGTGCCGGACACCCTATTGCAGATACCTACCTCCGCAGCGGTGGTGGAGCCTGTAACTTTTGGCATGGAAATTCCACTGGCGGGCTTGAAGCTGGATGTGCCCGTGCGTCTTACGCCGGGCCTTCGTCCAGGAGCGAAAGCCCGGGCCGCGGTGGAGTTGGAGGCGCGGAAGAAAGCCCAAACCCTGGTCCAGGTGGTAGCAGCGGCCACGGTGGAAGCCCCGTTCCAGGGACTTGGAGGGCAGGATGGCCTCGCCACTGTGTCCTTTGGTGTGCCCTCCGCATGGCTGCCATCGGTAGGGTCTGGGACACTGGAGGTTGCTCTGGTTAAGGCAACGGGTGGTGTGGAGCTATCGCCGATCAGCGAGACAGTTCCAGCGGGCACCCAAACAGTGCTAAAGGCGAAGGTGTCGCAAGGGGAGGGTACTTTTGCCCTGGTGTGGCTATCCCAAGGGCCTCCTCCGAAGACACGGAATGTGGTCATGGCGGCGCCAGTGGCGGTGGTGGGCGTGCCGATGGAGGTGAGGGCCGTGGCGGAAGCGGCCCCAGGTGGGCCTCTCCTCAGCAACGCCGTGTTGTTGGTCAACAACGAGCCCGTGGCGGTAGAGCGGGTTCAGGTGCTGAAAGATGGCTCCAGTGCCTCCATTTTCTACCTTATACTTAGGACCCCGGGAGCGTACTCTCTGACGGTGGAAGGAAGCGAGGCCAAGCTGAAAGCGGGAGTAGGCGACGTTCTAGGCCATATACAGGTCTCTCAAATGAGCGTCAGTCCCCAGAAAGCTAGCCCCGGTCAGCCGGTGGAGCTGAAGGCTACGGTGAGCAACGTAGGCCCCCGGCTGGTGGCCTCCCAGGCGCAACTTTTGGTGAATGGCGTTCCCACAGAGCAGCGGTGGCTGGCCCTGTCCCCTGGCGAGACCACGGGAGTCAGTTTCCAACTTGTTGGCCGACGGGAAGGGACTTACCAGGTAGCCCTGCTCAACGCCCGTGGTGAGTTCGTTGTGGCCAGGGAGGCTACCCCCGCCTCCATCCAGGCGACAGACCTCCGTGTGGAGCCTTCCACCGTGGAGCCTGGGAAGCCAGTGATTGTAACTATCGTTGTCAAGAACAGAGGAGAGCTGAAGGGAACGTACCTGGCCAGACTGTTCGTGGAAAAACGCGAGGTGGCGAGAAGAGAGATCACGATAGATGGCCTTACCACTTTACCCGCAACATTTCCCTTTCAACCTCAGGGGGAGGGAGTCTTTAGCGTTGAGGCGGGGGGGCTGAGCCAGTATTTTGCTGTGATCTCGTCCGCGCTGAGGTCAGACCTGGTGCTTGAGAGCCTGGAGGTAGACCCTCCCACGGTGGCTGGGGGTGAGCAGGTTGTAGCCACCATAACCATTCGTAACCGGGCCTTTACATCCGCATCTGGTGTGATTGCTGTGTTTGTGAACGGCGAACTGGTGACTCAGCGAGAGGTCACATTGGGGAGTAGAGGAAGGACACAAGAAAGGGTTGTTTTCTCCAGGGACACGCCTGGGATGTATCAGGTAGAGGTGAGGCAAGGGGTATCGGCTGACGCCATCTCCGACGTGCTCAAGGCGCAGTTCCTGGTAACTCGCAGGCAATCTGCCGCCTCATGGGAGATCTCGCGACTGGAGGTGTTGCCTCAGCCGGCAGCGCCCCAGGAGCCGCTCATTGTCTCGTTCCTGTTATCCAACCTTGGCCAGCAGGAAGGGGAGTTCACCGTATTGGCACAAGTGGACGGGGTGCAAGAGGCCCAGCAGACGGTGCGTGTTGGCCCGCAAACTACCTTGCAGGTCTCCTTGCCGCTCAGGGGCCGGCCCAGTGGAAGCTATGTGCTCGATGTTAGCGGGACACAAACGCGGTTCACCGTGGGGGCCGGTGTGCAAGGGACACCAGTGGCCGGCACCACTCCCGGGCAGACAGCCACGGAGCGGAGGGTGAGTCCCTGGATTCCATTGGGGGTGAGCGGAGCGCTGGCGGTCATTGGGGGGTTGACCTACTGGTTGTACCGCAGTAGGCGCAAGGACGACACGGCTGGGTAGGGCTTGCCTCCTTGTCACCCTGAGCGAAGCGAGGGTCCGATTTCATCGAGACTCTCGACAGAGTCGGAGGTCTGGGGGGGGGACGGAGCTATCTTTGCGGCACTAGCCCTGCCCCAGATTCTTCGTCGCTGCGCTCCTCAGAATGACATTGTGCGCAAGGCCGCCTTGGGGGAACGGCTACTTGGGAACCGGCGGAGGCTCGGCAATGAGGGCAAAGAGGCCGGGTTGCAGAATACGTACCAGAAGGGTAGTGTCTATGGAGCGGTAGGTGGTAACCAGAGGAAGCCAGAGCTTCCGCTGAGGGTCATACCAGGCCAGGTAGTGCCGCGCAGGATCGTTGCCGGCGACTGCCATCTCTTCCTCGGACAAGGTGAGTGTAATGCGCAGGGGATACCTGAAGGAACGGTTTAGCACAGTGCCTGCGGTGTCGTATGTTTGCAGTCGAAACGCCCGCTGGATGTGGCGTGAACGGTCTACCGCAGGCACCTGGCCAGACAGCAATGGCTCATAGGTGAACTGAAGAGTCCTATCAATGGCGCCAGCATCCACGTACAAGGTAACCCTCTCCTGCGCGTCTCCCTCGCCCGTGACAAAGATGGCGGAGGGCCTGGGTGGAATGCGGGGCACCGTACCTGCAAAGATGGGGTCCACCGTTATTGCAATGCTGCCCGGGCTGGCGGGCGCTGGCACCGGGATGATCTCGAAGGCAGGAACAACCACTGGGAAGGATCCCAAGGGAGCGGGGGGAGGTGTGGGCCAGGGGGCCTGGGCTACCGCTGCCACGGGGACAAAGAGACCCATGAACAAGGCTAACAGCACCAGGATGGCTGGCCAGGCTATCAGAGCGCCAACGCGCCAAATCTTCATGCCCACGTCCTGCTGTAGGAAACCGGTTAGGGACACCCTTCCGGGGTGTCCGGAGACGACTTGATGATACCTGAACCTGTGAATCACAGCAAGCCGAAATCTGTAAAGTGGCTGGCCAAAGGCTGGCGCACAGTTACCACCCTTGCCAAGAGACATCCCTGGCGGTTCTGGAGCGGGGTGCTGGCCACAGCCCTTGGGCTGGCACTGTTGGTATTCCTTGGCGCCACTGTCGCCACCGTGCGATCTCTGGACCAGGACGTATCAGAGATACTCGCTTCTGTCCAGGGGCCCGGAGCTCGGAATCTGACAACCACAGAAGGATACGCTGATCTCATCCAACGGCTAAACGATGTGGAAGATGAGCTGGCGAAACTTCGCCAGAGGTCCGACGTGCTCCAGGCAGGCGAGTGGGTGCCGGGTTTGGGATCCAGGGTCAGCGACGGCAGGGTGGTGCTGGAGATGGCGGAACGGTTCACCCGCGGGACCCGCCTGGTCCTTCAAGGTTACGCTCCGGCGGTGTACGCCCTGGATGCCGGCCCAGGGCCAGTGGACATCGAATCCATTAAGCAGAACCTGGAAACCGCCAGGCCGGTGTTTGAGGAGGCTCGGAGAGAGCTGGTTGCGGCGCGGGAGCTACGGGCAAGGCTGGCGGGACCACCAGGACTGGGAGGCAAGGTGGACTCCTCCCTGGAACAGATGGACAGGTACATTCCTCTGGTGGAGCTGGCGGTGGTGGTGGCCAGAGATACACCCCAGCTGGTTGGTGAGGTGTTAGACCTCAGAAATACGGTGCGTACCTTGCGCAATACGATGAACGACCCAACGGTGCTGTTTGAGCGCCCCGGGGAGTTGGAGTCGGTCTTCAAGAACATGCAGGAACGGGCAAGGCAGGTGCAAGGGGATCTGGTGGTGGTCAAGAGCGCCGTGGATGGTAGCGATGCTCAGGTAGTCGCGGCAGTGGATGCGGCAATCCAGGTGAGTGTGCTGCTGGCGGACATGGGCGATGCGCTGGGCCGTTTAGCAACCGTGGCCGATGTAGCTTTCACAGAGGGCCTTCTGAGTCATCGGGCGGCGGTGATTCTGGGGAAGCAGTTGCCCCAAATACGCCAGTTGCTCCAGGGGGTCCAGCAGGAGTTGGCCCAGGTCAACACCCTGGCGGCCTCGCAGGAGCGGGCGGCGAGCAGCGGCTTGTTGACGCTGCTGGGCACGGCCATGGGAAGGCCGGGGCTACCGCTCCAAAGAGAGGAGACCCTTATAGCCACAGGAGTCCAGGCGGTTGATTTTCTGACATTCTTCCTTGGCTATGATGGCAATGGCCCCAAAAAGTACCTATTGATCGGGCAGAACGATGAGGAGATTCGCGCCACGGGCGGATTCATAGGTGTGGTGGTGGAGATAACGGTGGTGCGAGGGGAATTGGTGAACCTGAGATACGTGGACAGCACCATGGTGGATGCTTCTCCATACGATACGAATCCGTCACCGCCCGAAGCCATCTACAAGTACCTGTGGATATCAAAGCTGCTATTCCGGGACGGTAACTGGAATCCCCACTTTCCGGCCTCAGCGGCTCAACTGGCTGACCTGTACCAGAGGGGCCAGGGTGTGCAGGTAGACGGAGTCATTGCCACAACGAAGGGGGTAGTGCTGGATCTGGTGGACGCCATGGGCGGCATACGAGTCCCAGGGCTGCCAGGCCTCATAGACCGGAGCCTGGCAAAGCAATACGTGGAAGGGGAGCTGCCATACGCTTGCCTGCCCAGGCACACTTCCGACTCGTCCAAGCGGTGTTTTGACGAAGACCTGTTTCAGGAGGTCATAGGCCACCTGCTGGCCCCAATGCCTCCAGAAGAGCGTAAGAGCGTGGTAGCAGTCCTGCTGGGGCGGCTCAGGAGCAAGGACGTGCTGGTCCACGTCTTTGACCCACAGGCGGCGGAGCTGCTGTGGGAGCAGGGCTGGAATGGAGCACTCAGGCAGGTGGACCACGACTATCTGATGATAGTGGACAGCTCTCTGCCGGGCCACGCCCGCTCAATAGTGGAGCGGAGGGTGCAGTACCAGGTGGCACTGGCGGTGGGGCAACCTATAGAGGCACAGTTGCTTTTGGAGTACCGCCACAATGGCAAGGAGCCTGACCCGGACTGCCGCCAGGCCCTGGCACTGCCGTTAGGCTGCTTTTGGAACTTCCTGCGGGTGTTCATCCCTGTGGTGGCCCAGGACATTCAGGCGCCGCCTATCCCACTGCACGAGGGGTCGGAGTGGCTGATCTGGGGATATGAGCCAGCCGATTCCCTCAGCGTCATCAGCTCGCCGCGGGGCGGCCAGGCTGGCCTGACTGAGATAGGCGGATACGTGGTGGTGGAGCCTCAGACCAGTGTGACTCTTCCGCTCCATTACCAGCTTCCCGCGGACATGGTACGCAGCGCGGGAGGTGGCGTGTACCAGTACCGCCTGCTGGTGCAGAAGCAGCCAGGAACGCCTGTGGAACCGGTGTCGGTCTTTGTGCGGTTGCCGGAGGGTGCGGCGTTGGTACATGCCTCGCCGACACCCACGGCGCAGAAGGACAACTGGGTGCGGCTGGACGTAGACCTGGCCGGCGACACGACTTTCATCGTGGACTTCCGTCCGAGGTAGGCAACACAGAGGGCCGATTCTATTCCCTTAGGTGTGGCAACCTGAACGGGGCGGGCTTGGGGCAACTCAGCCCAAAATAAGCTGTCACCCTGAGCGCAGCGAAGGGTCTAGGGCGTATGTCTTAGATTCTTCGCTTCGCTCAGAATGACATAGATAGGTGTACTTTCCTGGCCGGGTAGCCGCATTCTGTGGTCCCAGGTTATGGAATGTAGCCTTGGAACAGGCAAATGGAAGGGGGCCCCGACATGTAGGGGCCCCCTTCGCCGCTATATCTAGCGTCCCGAACTTATGCCGTGTTGAGACGGAACTGTCTCGTCCTCTAATCTATCTGTTTAGCCAAACGCTGGGTGTTACAGGCTGCACAGAGCGTAGGCGGTCACCCGAATGGGTGGCCAGGGATGAACGCAGCCTCACCCAAATTGGACTTACGGGTGATGTACCCATCTCACTCTCCAACCATTCTAGCGGGCGATACCCAGCCCCGCAGCCATGTCCGATGATGTTGTTGTGCAGGAGGTTAAGTGAAATGAAGGTAAGTCAGCAGAAACGAAGGAGGAAGAACATGGCGACTATTGTGGAGAGACGCGCGAAGCCATCGCTGCTCACGGTGGGTGATGCCGCCGCGCTGTTGCACGTCCACACCAACACGGTGAGGCGGTGGGAGGGCCAAGGACTGATCCAGGCATGGCGTGTGGGGCCCAGGCATGACAGGCGTTTCCTCCGGTCTGATGTGGAGCGTCTGTTGGAGTTCGGCGGAGCGCTTAGCGGCAGTTCGCGACCCGTGATTGAGATAGATTCGAGGCGAGAGACGGCGTAGTGTAAAGGCTAGCTAGCAGATAGCACCGCTCATATGGTTCGACAGGCTCACCATGAGCGGTGAAAAGCATGTTCCGCTCACCCTGAGCCTGTCGAAGGGCGTGAGCGGGGGCCAACGCTCGCTCGCTTGCTATTGAGGAGCGCTCACCGCCCCTTCAGGGGTGGGAGTAACCACCGGCGGCTCAGTGACCAGCCGGGTTATGACGTCGCTCCAGGAGGAGGTCACAAGCAAGAGTTGAGGAAAGCCTACCACCTGGGCATAGCTGGACTGCGAGTCGGGCGTCTTGTTTCCTACAAGTATTGCGATGGGCTGTCCACCTTCCAGGGTCAGAGAGATATTAGTTTCGGGCGGGTCCAGGCCGTACTCTGCGGGGTTATTGAACTCCGGACGGAGCACGCGGGCGGCCCGCGGGCCGGATAGCAGCAATGTCATGCCGCTCCACCTGTCCATGTTCACGGGCTGGCCACTGGCCTCAAACAGCCACGCGCCGTCTTTTCTGACGAAGACTTGCTCGTGCCCCTGGTAGGTAACACTCACCCGGGCTATGGCCTCGGGCTGCACATCGTAGAAGAAGGGTGGTTCTGGTTCTTTGACGGGTTGGCGTTGCAGCTCAAAGATAAGGACGTAGCCGCCCACCACAGCCACCAGCACCAGCAATATGAAGGAGATGCGGAAGCTCATTCGTTACCGTCTACGCCACCAGGCTATGGCTGCCAGCAGTGCCATGACCGCCGGCAGCACAAACCAGCTCAGGCCCTGTATGAACTGCATCTCCCGGCCCGTGACCACCAACCGTCGAAAGGCGATTGGCTTGGACCTGACCGAGGCCAGGGTGACGTCCTCGGTAAGCCAGTTGGCGGAGTTCAGCAGCAGGTCGCTGTTGCTCAGGCTGAAGTGGTGAAAGTTGTTGGCAAAGTCTGAGTCGCCAAAGGCCACAATCTTGGTCAGTTGAGTGGCATTAGGGTCAGGCGGCTCATTAAGCGGAGCGGTGGCTGCCACGGCCACCGCCGTGAACTGGACGCCCAGCGGCCTTCCTCGGCAATCGGTGGCCTCAGCGTCTGGGGCAAGACAGCTAAATAGGGTGGTACTTGCTATGGGAAAGACAGTGATGGTGTCTGGCATCTCTTCCTGGGGCAATGCCTGCCTGAAGGATGCTGTTCCCGGGAAATAGGTCTGGTCCAGGGGCTTGGTGATGGCGTCCATTGGAGGTTGCTCAAAATACTGCCCCCTCCGAATGAGCGGAGTCTGAGTCTGTCCAGCAACGTTACTGGCCTCGTCAATTACAAAGCCCTGGTTTACCACGACTGCCCACCGGGCCAGAAAGTCCCTGTAGCTCGTCGGCGGATTGGGGTCCAGTAGAAGCAGCAGCCGTCCGCCACGCTTCAAGTAGTCCTGGAGGGCCGTTATCTCTTTTTCAATGATGTCCTGAGTGGGGCCGGCAATGATCACGGCAGCCGCGGCGTCATCGCCGGTGGTAGGGATAAATGGGTTCTCCTCGGCGTAGAGCGAGTATGGGACCACGTCGTAGTTGTCTCTGGAGAGGCTGCCAGCGGCAAAACCGAAGCCCTCGTGGCTGTCGCTTGCCCTGTCAGCAAGGTTTTTCTCCTGGTGGCCCTCCAGATAGTAGATGAGCTTGCGCTTTGCCCCGGTAACAATAAGCAGCGCCGAAGCGAAGTCACGCTCTTGGAACAGGGGGGCAGGCAGGCTCTGCTGGATTCCGGTGGCCTGGTCCTCAAATACGACAGCCGGGTACTGGGTGACGTTGTACTGTTTGGCCAACGAGCTTTCAAGGTCTGGATCCACCAAGCGGTAGCTGAACTTGCCGCCGGAGCGATGCTTAAGCTCGTTCAGCAGGTCCTCCACCGGTACGCGATATTGTTCCTGAGCGGCTACGCCAGGAACGAAGAATGCGGTGGCCCGTATAGGGTTTTTCAGGTTCTTGAGGATCCCCTGTGTCTGAGGAGCCAGGCTAAACTGCCGCGTGGCCGTGATGTCCCACCGGTAGGAGTTGCGTACAGCTATGATCTGGACGAGCACAGCCAAGGCTACGAAGGCGATGATCATGACCGCGGTGTTGGCGCCGTACCGTCCCCGCCGTCCAGTAATGGTCTCCAGCACCATGGCAAAGGACATAATAAGGGAGGCCATGAGCATGACGCCCCCCACGGCCAAGAGCGTATAGGCGGGCCCGTGTAGCTCCGTGGGGAAGAGGAACAGGAGTACGCCCACCAAGACACCTACCGCTCCTGCGATGGCGAGGACGGCGCTGAGAACGCCCCTTGTTAGGAAAGCCCACGGTGCTAAGGATTGCCGGGGTGTACCTGGGTTCTCGCGCGGCCCTGATGGTCGCTGGGGAGTGTTGGACATCTAGCGCCACCTCCTGGACTCCAGAGCCCGCGTGGCAAGGAATAGGAACACAAATGTCAGGATCAGATAGTAGGTAACATCGTTGGTGGCAATGACGCCTCTGGAAAAGGCATCGAAGTGGGAGGTGAGTGAGAGCTGCTCCAGAATGGTGGCAACCATTCCAGTCAGGAGGGTGGAGACGCGATCAACGACAGTAAATAGGAGGGTGATGCCGAACGCAACCACTGCGGCGACGATCTGGTTGGCAGTCAGAGATGAAGCCAGCAGACCAACGGCCAGGGCGGCGCTGCCGTAAAGCAGGAAACCCAGATAGCCGCTGAAAATGGGGCCGGGGTCTGGCGCGGAGTAGAAGAACAGGATTGCCACATAGAAGAGGGTGAACAGTACGGTGACGCTCAAGATGGCCAAGCTGGCCAGGTACTTGCCGATGACAACCTCGTAGTCCCGCACTGGCGCAGTGAGCAATAACTCCAGGGTTCCCATCTTCTGTTCCTCGGCCAGCAGGCGCATGGTGAGGATAGGCGGGAGCAGTGTCATAAGAAAAAAGGCGCTATTGAGCAGAAGCCCCCGCATGGCTGCTTCGGCAAAGGGGCGGTCAACACTATCTATGAAGAAGACTCCCGTGAGGGCAAGGAATACCCCTGCCACCACGTAGGCCACGGGTGAAGTAAAGTAGATTACTAGCTCTTTGCGCGCGATTGAAAAGATGACTCGCATGTTTAAGCGCCTTCCGCCGCGGTGAGCCTCAGGAAGATCTCCTCCAGGCTCATGGTCACGGACTCCAGGCGCATGAGCTGCCACCCGTGCTCGACCACTGTACGCGCTATCTGTGCTCTCATATCCTCGCTGCGACGGCAGGTGACGTTGTACACCACTTTGCCGCCCTCTTCACCATAGGTAACGTCCTGGACACCGGATATATCCCGGATGGCTTTTGCCACCTGGTTGGTGGGGCCGCGCACCTCCAGCAAAATGCGCTCCGTGGCCTCCAGCCTCTCGGCCAGCCGCTCCGGCCGGTCTACCGCGATGACCTCTCCTTCGTGAAGGATGATTACTCGCTGGCAGATCATGCTGACCTCTGGCAGTATGTGCGTGGAAAGGATGACTGTGTGTTCGCCACCCAGGCCTTTAATGAGCTGCCTGGTCTCCACCACCTGTATGGGGTCTATCCCGATGGTAGGCTCGTCCAGGACCAGCACGTCAGGCTCGTGGAGGATGGCCTGGGCGATTCCCAGCCTCTGCCGGAATCCCTTGGACAGTTTGCCGACGATGGAGTTGTAATAGTCCTCCAGGTGGCATATCTGTACTACGTCGCCAGTGCGCCGCCGGATGGCTTTGCTGTCCATTCCCCGAAGGGTACCCATGAAGGCCAGGTAAGACTTGACCGTCATGTCCGTGTACAGTGGAACTGTCTCGGGCAGATAGCCGATGCGTTTTCGTGCCTCCAGGGATTCGGTGACCACATCGTGGCCGGCAATACGGGCGGTGCCGCTGGTGGGCGGCATGAACCCCGTAAGAATGCGCATGGTGGTTGTTTTACCTGCGGCGTTGGGCCCCAGGAACCCAAGGATTTCCCCTTTTGCAGCGGTGAATGAGACGTTGGAGATGGCAGGGAAGTCACCGTAGTATTTGGTGAGGTGGTCTACCTCTATCATGTTCTCCGTGCTCATGCGCCTTCATGCCCCCGAAGAGATTGATTAGACACCGACCATCCCTCTGGCCCCCTTCCTGGCTAGGAAGGGGGGGGGTGAAAACAAATCTGGGGGACACCCCCAGTCCCCCGCCATCCCGACTAGTCGGGATGGACTCCTCTTTTTCAGTAGCCTGCTAGATGCCCCAGACAGCAAACCGAACCCAGGTCACACTCAACGTTGTGTGACGGAACTAACAAATGATATGCTATATCTTGCGTTTTGCCAAGCCAGTCAAGGGCCAGGGAATGCGTAATGTTGTCCCAGACTTGCGTCCGTTCCCCTTGCTGGTACTGATTTGGCCCCTGGATCGAAGCTCCCTGGCCCCAAAAGAGTCGTTTGAAAGGTTTCCACCGCATGGAACGTTTCCTTCAACTTGTGGAACAACATCAAAGGGTGAGGACGCCCTTCCTCCTCATGGACCGCGATCTTCTCAGAGAGAAGGCGCGGGAGTTCCAGGCGTTTGCCAGCCGGTGCCCGGTCTTCTATGCCGCCAAGGCCAATACTGATGCAGGGGTACTGGAATGTCTGGGCGACGTGGGTATTGGCTTCGAAATATCCACGGAACCCGAGCTGAGGATGATAAGAAGGCTGGGCATTGGCGCAGAAAGAATCGTCAGCGGCAATCCAATCAAGTCGCCAGGCTTCATCAAAGCCATGCACAGCCTTGGTGTCCGGCGGTTCGTATACGACTCGGCGACCGAGGCCCATAAGCTGGCCAAGCACGCTCCAGGCAGCGAGGTTATGTTAAGGCTATCCGTGGACAACTCAGGAAGCTCCTGGCCCCTGGACGATAAGTACGGCGTGGGGGTGGAGTGTGCCCGGGACCTCCTACTTTTCGCCCGCACCCTGGGCCTGGCCCCAGCCGGCGTTACGTTCCACGTCGGCTCCCAGTGCGTGGAGTTGGACTCGTGGCGGAAGGCCCTGGAGCTGGCATCCAGGCTGTGGGAGCAAGCCGCCGCCGCAGGCATCCACCTTAGAGTCTTGAACATTGGCGGCGGCTTCCCCGCGCACCATGATTCTGTGATACCGTCGGTGCCGGCGATCTTTGAGCACGTGTTTCACCTTGTACACCGGCTGTTCCCCCAGGACGTGGAGCTGCTGGCAGAGCCTGGGCGCGCCCTGGTGGCAGATGCTGGTGTGCTGGTGAGCACCGTCATTGGCAAGGCCAGGCGGGAGGACGGCGACTGGCTATACCTGGACGTGGGAGTGTTCAATGGCCTTATGGAGGCAGTGGGCAACGTCCACTACTCTTTCTGGCCGACCATGTCCAAAATGCCTGCCAAGGAATGGACTGTGGCAGGGCCGTCCTGCGACAGCTTTGATGTCATTGCCAAGGGCGTGTCCATGCGGGAGCCGGAGGTAGGTGAACGCATTCTGGTTTTCCCCGGCGGCGCCTATACCACTGCCTACGCCTCAAGATTCAACGGGTCGGCCATTCCCAAAGTAGTGCTGACGTAGGTCAAAATGCCATCATTCGACTTCCGAGAAAAAGACCCATTCTCTCCCATCGTCTACAGCTATCCTGGCACGACGCTTCTTCACCAAGAGCGCACTCCCTACCAGGAGATTGCCGTTTTGCAACATCCGCACTTTGGCAAAATGATGGCGCTGGACGGCGTGATACAGCTAACTGAGCGCGACGAGTTCTTTTACCACGAGATGCTGGTCCACCCGGCGCTCCACGTCCATCCATCGCCAAGGCAAGTCCTGATCATAGGTGGCGGCGACGGAGGAACCCTGCGTGAGGTCCTCAAGCATCCAGAGGTGCAGGCTGTCACTCTGGTAGAGATAGACGGGGGTGTGATAGAGGTCAGCAAGCGGTTCTTTCCTGGCCTGAGCCAGGGGTTTGCCGACCCCAGGGTAAAGGTTCTCCTTGACGATGGCGCCAAGGTTGTGCGGGACCCGCCTGTCCGGTATGACGTTGCCATTGTGGACTCCACCGACCCGGTGGGCGCCGCCGAGGTCCTGTTCTCCGCTGAGTTCTATGGCGCTGTGGCGGACGCACTCACGCCCCAGGGAATCCTGGTCACGCAATCGGAGTCTCTGCTATTTCACCTCTCCTTTGTGGCCGAGGTCCAGCGGCGGCTCAAGCACCATTTCCCCATAGCCGACTGCTACACCCAGCCCCTGGCCACCTACGCCGGGAACTGGTGGACATTCTCCATAGCCTCCAAGACACACAGTCCCCGCAGGCCAGTCCGGGCGCAAAAGGTGCCCACCAGGTATTACTCCAGCGCGGTGCATAGGAAGGCATTTCTGCCCCGCAGCATCTACCGCCGCATGGTGGCGGGTAAGCTGGATTGGTGAGAAGGGGAGTGTCGGCGGTGGCCCGCTCGTATGGTTCGACAAGCTCACCATGAGCGGGGGCGGCTTGTTGTCATTCTGAGGGAGTCCCAATATAGCCACGTCCACCTGCCTTATGCCTTTCTCCTAACATGACTTTCAGATATACTCACCGAAAGTGCGGCATTGGCAGTAGCATTTGCAGAAGTCATTCAAGATCAGCCACGATTTCCTTGAGAAGCCCGGCGGAATGGAGCGTACCTACTTGGCAGTGGGAACCTTTAGCTTCTTGGGTGTAAGCTTGGACGGTTCGCCCGGGTGGCTAGGGAGATGCGATGAGCCTTGCCAGTAGGGTCAGGGACCGCGTCTCCCACCGCCACGTTTTCTACGGCTGGTACATAGCCATAGCTGGCGCAGGCTCAAGCTTCCTCCTCCTGGGCATTACCGTCTTCGGGTTTGGGGTCTTCATCACCCAGTTCCGGGAGGAGTACGGCTGGAGCGTGAAGGCTATTGCCCTGGGTTTCTCCCTCCGCAGTCTCGAACAGGGCATGCTTTCGCCGTTCATGGGATATGTTATGGACCGGCTGGGACCACGGCGGGTAGGGGTCATTGGGGTAGTGATAGTGGCGGCGTCCCTGTTTATCTTTGCCCAGGCCCGGACACTACCTGTGTATTACACGGCGTCCATCGTCATGGCGATAGGCCAAAGCCTGGGAGGCTTCAGCGCATTCACCCTGGCGGCGATGCGCTGGTTCGTAAAGAAGCGTGGCAGGGCCATGGGTGTGATCAGTATTGGGAACGGGTTGGGCTATTCGGTTGCATTGATTATTGCCGCCCTGATCAGCGCCTTTGGCTATCACGCGACGCTCATGATTCTGGGTGTCGCGGTATTCGTGCTTGGGGTCCCGCTGGCTCTTGTCATCCACGACCGACCTGAGTCTCTGGGCTATCTGCCTGATGGCGAAAAACTTCCCAGTAGCAACACGTCTCAGCCAAGGGCCTCCTCTGAAGCCAAGTCGAAAGCACCGCAATCAGGCACTGGGTTTGATGTCTCCCAGGTGCTCCGGATACCCGCCTTTTACCTTTTGGTCCTTACATCGGTGTCCCTGAGCGCAGGCCAGAGCGCATGGAACACCTTTCAAATCCCTGCTCTCGAAGCCGCCGGTTTTTCTCTGAAGGTAGCGGCCAGCATGGTGTCAATCTATGGTCTGGTCCAGATACCACTGCGATTCGGGGCCGGCTGGTTGGGAGACTTCCTGGGGAGGCGGCGTCTGGGCATGGCAGCCCTTATACTTCAGTCCCTTGGCCTAGCGGTCTTTGCCTTCCTCACACCCGACCGCCTCTGGCTTTTGCCCGTTTATTACCTAACGTATGCGGTGGGTCACGCCGGGTGGTTTATAGCGGGCCAGACTATTACAGCCGACTATTTCGGCGCCAGACAGTTCGCAACCATCAGGGGCCTTGCTCAGAGTTTGCAGGTGCCTATGGGCATTCTAGCACCTATCTTCGTCGGATCTATGTTTGACCGATATGGGAACTATCAACTCGCCTTCATATCCCTAGGGATCTTAGCCTCCACTGCAGCCATTTGGTTTTCGCTGATCCGCCGACCGATGTGGATAGACCTTCCCAAGGCGGCGCCTGTTGCAGAGCCCGCGGAGCCATCAAAGCAATCTGGTCCCACCACCCCAGGACGCAGTGATACATGAGATTTCACGGTGGCGCAGCAAGCCCTTCCAAAGCCTGTCGCCAGCATGGTATACTCGCCCCCGTATCCGCTATTGCTGCGGGTCGTATTCCACTTAGGTAGGGAAACGCTATGCCGGCCTATGCCGTGATCGGTGGTCAGTGGGGAGACGAGGGCAAGGGAAAGATAGTGGACTTCCTTGCCAGGGACAGCCAGTACGTGGTCCGGTACTCCGGGGGCAACAACGCCGGACACACCGTGCTGAACGATATGGGCAAGTTTGCCCTGAACCTGGTGCCCGCGGGCATCTTCTGGCCCCACGTTACATGCATCATTGGGAACGGAGTGGTGGTAGACCCTGAGGTGCTGCTCAAGGAGACCCAGGGGCTTCAAGACAGGGGCGTGGACACCAGCCGCCTCTTTGTTAGCGACCGTGCCCATCTGATAATGCCCTATCATGTGGCCCTGGACGTCTTGGAAGAGGCCGCACGGGGCTCTCGCGCCATTGGCACCACGGGCAAAGGCGTCGGACCTGCCTACGTGGACAAGGTGGCACGCATCGGCATTCGGGTGGGTGACCTGCTACACGCAACCGATGAGGGGACTTTCCTCCCCAGGCTGGAGCATGTGGTGGAGCAGAAGAACGCCATTATCACCAAGGTGTACGGCGGCCAGCCTATCTCCGTAAAAGCACTTTACCAAAGCTGTCTGGAGTGGGGTGAGCGGTTGAGGCCGTACATCCGGCAGACGGAGGTAATTTTACAAGATGCCCTGGCCAAGGGCGAGAAGGTCCTGCTGGAAAGCGCGCAGGGAACGCTTCTGGACATTGACCACGGCACATATCCCTACGTGACCTCCTCCTCTCCATCCATTGGTGGGGCGATGACGGGGTTGGGCATACCTCCCCAGGCCATTCAAGGGATTGTGGGCATATTCAAGGCCTACTCCACCAGGGTTGGGGCCGGACCCCTGGTAACGGAGCTTGACGACGAAGTGGGTAACGCCATTCGGGACCGGGCATGGGAGTACGGTACTGTAACGGGCCGCCCTCGGCGCTGCGGATGGTTCGACGCCGTGGCCGCACGGTACAGCAACGCCGTCAACGGGTTCACCTCCATCGTCCTTACCAGGCTGGATGTCCTGGATGGCTTTTCTCCCATCAAGGTCTGTGTCGCCTACCGTAGGGACGGGCAGACCATAGATAGGTTCCCCACCAATACCCTGGAGCTGGAGCGGTGTGAGCCGGTTTACGAAGAGTTCCCTGGCTGGACGGAACCGACAGCCTCAGCGCAGCGTTTGGATGACCTGCCCAGAGGCGCTCGAGTGTACGTGCAACGCCTGGAGAAGCTGATAGGGGCACCCATAGACGTTATCTCCACAGGCCCCAAGAGGGAGGAGACAGTCACCATCCGGCCTATCTTCGCCCCTCGCTGAAGCGGGAGCCATGATTGCCACGTCACGGCACTGTGTGCGCGAGTACCAAGAGTTTGATGACTTCAAGCTGGACGTGGTCAAAGACATCCCGCACATCCGTCTTGACCGAGGTTTTGGAGCGCCAGCGGCGCGGCGGTAGATTTGAAGCAGGGACTTCAGCCGGAATAGCATGGACGATGGAATAGGAGTCCCTGTCCCGCAACACCTGTTGGAGGTCTTACTGGATGACACAGGAAACCCATGAGGAGCCATACCGCCGGGGAATGGTGGTGGTGGCCCATCCCGATGACGCCGAGTTCGGCTGCTCCGGCACGGTGGCCAAATGGTGCCGGGAGGGAATGGAGGTGGTGTACGTCATAGTCACCGATGGCAGCAAAGGCACCTCCGACCGGGAGATCACGCCCAAAGAGCTTTCGGAGATGCGGCGCCGAGAGCAGGTTGCCGCGGGCAAGGTCCTGGGGCTAAAGGACGTGGTGTTCCTGGGCCATCCCGATGCTTACCTTCAGCCTACCCTGGAGGTGAGACGGGACATCGCTCGCGAGATACGGCGTTACCGCCCGGACATCCTAATTACCCTGAGCCCGATGCGAAACCTTAACATCAACGGTTACCTGGGGCATCCCGACCATCTTGCCGTTGGTGAGGCCACCCTGTCGGCGGTCTACCCTGCGGCGCGGGACCACCTCACCTTTCCCGAGCTGCTGAAGGAGGGGCTGGAGCCCCACAAGGTGCGCGAGGTGCTCATCCAGGGCCACGAGAGTCCGGACAAGTGGATAGACGTAACCGGAACTATTGAGATCGCCATCCAGGCGCTAAAGACCCACACCAGCCAGGTAGAAGGCCGCGAAATAGAGGAGCGGATGCGCCAGTGGCGTAGGGAGGCCGGCAAGGACCATGGTATGGAGTATGCTGAGGCCTTCAAACAGTTTATCCTGAGGCAGTAGGCGCGGCAACCACGGCAGACCTTGCTTGCTATACCCCTCTTCTCTCGATCAATGAGTTGCGATCCCTATCCCTTTGCAGAACGGCGCAGTGTCGGATCAAGAACGTCCCTGATCGCATTTCCGGTTAGGTTGTACACTACTACAATGAGGACGATTGCTAGGCCTGGAAACATCGAAATCCACCATGCATTACTCAGATAGTCCCGGCCTGCCACTACCATACCCCCCAACGTCGGGTTAGGAGGTGGAATCCCTGCGCCAAGGAAAGTCAAGGAAGCCTCAAGTAAGATAACGGACCCCACCTCCAAAGTTGCCAATACCAGAATGATGTTGAAGAGGTTCGGGAGAATATGGCGAACAAGAATCCGACGATCGGTACAACCTATGGCGCGTGCCGCAAGCACGAAATCGCGCTCCTTGATAGACAAGACCTCTCCACGTAGCACCCTCGCGACTCGCGCCCATAGCACCGCCCCAATAGCAAACGTCACTGTAATAAAACCCGGCCCGAATATCACGCCAAGCAGCATCGCCAATAGGATCGCTGGGAATGCTATGTTTATGTCCGCCACACGCATCAAGAAAGCTCCTATAATGCCACCGAAATAGCCAGCAACGAGTCCAACTGACACACCTATGAGCTGCCCAAGACCCACAGACGCAAATGCCACTGCCAAACTGGTGCGGAATCCATACAGCACCCTGCTGAGCACATCCCTTCCCAAAGGGTCTGCACCAAGAACGTAACGCGGCGACCCATCACGCGCCCATATGGGGGGCGCTGAGGAATTGGCCAAATCGATTTCTTTAGGGTCATGCGGCGCGAGGATTGGAGCCACGACACCCATCAAAGTCACAATTCCAAAGAGCGAGAACGCAATGAGCGCTTTGCGGCTCGGGAGGCGCCCCACCCTGGCCCACCGTTGGATGGGGGAGAGTGCATAGGTCAATACTACTTTCACAGCTCATACTCCACGTATTCGGGGATCGGCCCACGAATACAGGATATCAATGATAAGGTTCACGAAGACCACAACTGTCGTCGCCGTGAGTGTTAATGCCTGAATCACCGGGTAATCCCGCGTAATTATGCCCTGGTAAGCCAGGCGACCCACTCCTGGCCAGGCGAACACTGTCTCTACCACCACGGTGCCCGTCAGGAGCGCTGCAAATTGGAGGCCGCTGAGCCCCATCAATGGAATGAGCGCGTTTCGAAAGCCATGCCGTAGCA
Organism: Dehalococcoidia bacterium; assembly: GCA_030651175.1. Taxonomy (GTDB): domain Bacteria; phylum Chloroflexota; class Dehalococcoidia; order Lucifugimonadales; family SHYF01; genus SHYF01. The sequence continues at coordinate 944 of JAUSCR010000089.1, read as the reverse complement.
CTACTGCGGGTTCAGATAGCCCCTTTGCTCTTGCAGTCCTGATGTAATCGGAACTCAAGACGTCGAGCATTGAAGAGCGCACTATTCGTGTAGTACCTGCTAGGCTAAGCCACATTATCGTAGCCCCAGGCATGACATAGTTTAATAAGTTGCCTTGACCGGCTGCGGGCAACAGCTGAAACTTGACACTGAATAGTGTGATGAGGAGTATGCCGAAGAAGAATGACGGTACGGATTGGCCCAAGGCGGCGATTGTATTCACCACCGTGTCGATCCAAGTACGATACCTATAGGCTGAGATTATGCCCAGCGGGATTGAAACGGCATAGCCAAGAACAAATGCCACAAGAGCTAATCTGGCTGTTGCAGGGAAACGGTCGCCCATCAGCTCAATAACAGGCTTGCGATTTATTATGGACCTCCCAAAGTCCCCCCTGACGGCGTTACTAGCGAATCTCCAATATTGAGTTGGCAAGGGGTCGTCCAGCCCCAGATGTGCTCGCAAGTTCGCTATGTCGGCGCGAGTAGCTTCGGGTGGCAACAGCAGCGCTATCGGGTCTCCCAGCATGCGCCCCAGCATGAAGATGATGACCGAGGCCACCAAGACTACCATGATACTTTGGACAAGTCGCCCTGCGATGCGTTGTACCATACCGGCCTCTCACAAATCTCGCGCTGGGTGTGGCTATCTCCACAGGCAGCCATGTTACCCCCCACCCACTCGAGAACGGCCCGAACCCTGGTGAGTGGAATGTGTCGCGATGATCAACTCAGCGGTCCTGCCCCTTTTACCTCAACACCACCTGAGCACTGCCCCACATTCCATTGGAGCCAGGTTTCATTGCCGCCACTTACGCCCCGCGCCTCTGCCAGCCTAGCCTTGGTGAGGCTGGCAGAGGCGCGAATGCCGTGGGCCGCCTACACCGATTAGCGTTCCGCCAAAT
>JAUSCR010000084.1 GCA_030651175.1 Dehalococcoidia bacterium | reverse complement strand
TGCGCGGCGGCGACATTTACGTGTACACCAACCCAGAGATAGAGCGCAGCATCTCCAAGCGCGGCATGTTTACCCTAGATGAACTGGATGACCTGGTGCCCAGGACCATGTCCCAAGACATGCGCAACTGGACAAGGTTCTAGCAGGCTGCTGAAAAAGGGGAATCCAGAGGGACGAAGCCCCTGACGGGGGTTTGGGGGTGCCCCCCAATACTCATCCCCCTCTCCTACAGGAGAGGGGGCAGGGGGTGAGGTATCCGAAGCTGAAGCACCCCACGGTGCTAGTGGAATGAGGCGTGGAATGAGTCAACGAATCTCAGGGACAGGACGCTAGAACGCACGATCAAAGAGGAACACATGAGCAACAGGCTAAAAGGACGGGTGGCCCTGGTAACCGGCGGTGGAGGCGGCATTGGTCGTGGAGTCTGCCGGTGGCTGGCGGAGGAAGGCTGCGCCGTCGTGGTCAACGACCTGGGCGGCACTGTGGATGGCAGCGGCGCATCCCAGGGTCCTGCGGACACCGCCGTGGCGGAAATCAAAGCCCGGGGCGGCACCGCCGTGGCCAACTACGACTCCGTCTCCACCTACGATGGGGCGGCAAAGATAGTCCAGGCGACCCTGGCCCAGTATGGCCGGCTGGACATCCTATGTCACGCCGCCGGTATTCTCAGAGACCGCATGGTGTTCAACATGGCAGAGGAGGAGTGGGACAGCGTGCTCCGGGTACACCTGTACGGCGCCTTCAATATGGTACGCCACGCCGTTCCCCACATGATCAAGCAGAGGTATGGCAGGATAGTAATCTTCTCATCCATCTCAGCTCTCGGAAACTCCGGCCAGGCCAACTACTCCTCGGCCAAGGAGGGCCAAGTAGGGTTTGCGCGGGCCCTGGCGCGGGAGTTGGCCCCATACAACATCACAGTCAACGCCGTCTATCCTGGCGGCGATACCCGGATGACCCAGGGGGTGCCGGATACGGCCCGCCAGATCCGGGCCCAGCGCGGCATTGACACTGCCGAAGAGCGGGAAGCTGCGGCGGCCCGGGCAGTGGAAGACTCGCGGGACCCGGAGCGAAACGCGCCCAAGATTGTCTACCTGTGCACCGAGGCCGCAGGCAACATCACAGGACAGGTCATTGGCACCGCCGGCCTGCCCATGACCCTATATTCGCCACGCCGCGTCTCGCGGGTGATCCATAAAGACGGCCCCTGGACCCTGGACGAGCTTGATGTGCTGATGCCCAACTCTCTGACCCAGGGCCTTCGGAACCCGGCGCCACCGCCACCTCCGGGGCAGGCGCCGCAAACACCGGCGCGCTAGCAGGTTGATGAAAAACCCTTTCCGACCATCCCCCTGCCCCCTTCCTGACCAGGAAGGGGGTGAAAGTTGTATCTGGGGGACACCCCCAGACCCCCGTCAAAGGGGCTGCGCCCCTCTGAGCCTGTCGAAGGGAGTGAGCGGGCCAAGCCATTTTTGGCCTAAACCCCGCTCATATGGTTCGACAGGCTCACCATGAGCGGAACGCCCTCAACCTTATCCGTTCCCACCCACCCCACTGCAAAGCAGCATCTCCCAAACCACGAAATAATGCCACAACTTTTTGACAAAAGCTAGACTTTGTGCTAAAATACTATCTGCGGCAAAGGTGAGTGTGGGGAGACATGTAGCTTGCAGCAGTCTGGCCTTATCTTTTTCTATTTCTCTTCGGCATGCGTCTCCTTGCCTGCAGCTCTTTGCCAGCTATAACAGCAGCGTAGCGTAGCTACCCCTCCATCTGGGGAATGCTTTTCATGAGCATCGCTCGTGGCTACCTGATAAGGAACAGCCAATGATACGAACAGACGAACAGCCAAACCACGAGTACACTGCCAAGGATATTCAGATCCTGGAGGGGCTGGAGGCTGTCCGCCGCCGCCCCGGAATGTACGTAGGAAGCACTGACCAACGTGGCCTGCACCACTTGATCTACGAGATAGTGGACAACGCAGTGGACGAGGCCATGGCCGGCGAGTGCGACCGTATCACTATACTTCTGGACGAAAGCGGCATGGTGCGGGTGACGGACAACGGGCGTGGCATACCTGTGGACATGCACCCCATGACCCACCGTCCGGCCCTGGAGACCATCCTGACCACTCTCCACGCGGGTGCCAAATTCGGCGGCGGCGCATACAAGGTGTCCGGCGGCCTGCACGGAGTGGGTGGGTCGGTGGTCAACGCACTGTCGGAGAAACTGGTGGCAGAGGTACGGCGGGACGGCCACCACTATATGGCGGAGTTCGCACGTGGCAAGCTGGTCAGCGGCATGAAAGACATGGGTGAAGACCAGGGCCGCGGCACCACCATCTCATTCCTGCCCGATAGCACCATTTTCGGCGCGCTGGAGTACGACTACGACGAGATTGTACTGCGTTTCCGGGAGATGGCCTACCTGAACAAGGGCGTGAGTATCGAGTTTACAAGCCTCTGGCACAAGGCCCGCGGCGCCCAGAAATGGGAGGAGGCTTTCCACTTCGAGACCGGCATAGTCATGTTCGTGGAGGAGTACCTAAACCACAACCGTGAAGTGGTGAACGCCCACCCCATCCACATTGAGAAGAATGTAGATGGCACCATTGTGGAGGTAGCCATCCAGTGGAACACCGGCTACTCTGAACTGGTTTACGCTTTCGCCAACTGTATCTACACCCCAGATGGCGGAACCCACCTCACAGGCTTTCGCAGTGCGCTTACCCGCGCCTTCAACGACTACGCCAAAAAGAAGGGCTTCCTGAAAGACGACGCGCCCAACCTGGCTGGCGAAGACGTGCGGGAAGGAATGGCGGCGGTGGTCAGCATCAAGCTTGGGGAACCTGAGTTCGAAGGCCAAACCAAGGCCAAACTGGGCAACGCCGAGGTCAAAGGCCAGGTAGAAACATCCGTGGCCGAGGGACTGGAATACTATCTGGAGGAACACCCTCAAGAGGCAAAACGCATCCTTGATAAGTGTCTCACCTCCCAAAAGGCCCGCGAGGCAGCCCGCAAGGCACGGGACATCGTTTTGCGCAAGACCGCCATGGATGGCGGCTCCCTGCCAGGGAAGCTGGCGGACTGCCAGGAGCGCGATCCCGCCCTTAGCGAGCTGTTCCTGGTAGAGGGCGAATCGGCAGGCGGCTCAGCCAAGATGGGCAGGGACCGCAAGTTCCAGGCCATCCTACCGCTGAAGGGCAAGATACTCAACGTGGAGAAAGCGCGCGAGGACCAGATGATCGGCCACGAGGAGATCCGGGCGATGATCACGGCCCTGGGCACCAAGTATCACTCCAGAGTGGTCAAATCCATCGGCGATGAATCCGGCGACGGCAACGGTAATGGGAATGGCAACGGTGCTAAGGCCGCAGATGGCTTTGACCTGGCCGCCCTGCGCTACCACAAGGTGATCATAATGACAGACGCCGACGTGGACGGCTCCCACATCCGTACACTTCTGCTCACCTTCTTCTACCGGCACATGAGGCCACTGGTAGAAGGCGGCAACCTGTACATAGCTCAACCTCCCCTCTACAAGGGGTCCAAGGGGAAGGCAGAAGAGTGGCTCTTCTCTGATGACGCCAAGGACCAATGGGTGGCAAGACAGAAGTACTCTGGGCTAAGAGTTGTTTCCAAGGACGGCTCCATCAACCTCACTGGTATCGAGCTGTATAAAGCCGTGGAGGCCCTCAGGCATCTCCAAGAGGCCCTGTCGGAAATGGAGCGGCTCATGGAGGTCCCCACCGACTTCATGCTGTCCCTCCTACGTTCCAACGTGGCAGAGGAGTACAAGAAAGAGGCGACCACACAGCAAATCATGGCCCAGGTAGAGGCATGGATGCAGGAAACGCACATGCCCTTCAAGCCCATCCAGAAGACGGGAGAGGAACGCCTGGAGGTGGAGTTTACAGCCGGGACAACGTTCCAGCTAGCCACCAACTACTTCGCGCACCCTCACATGCGACGGTGCTTCGGGGTCTATCCCTCCGCAAGGACGCTGGTAGAGAAAGGGCCGTACCAAGTCCTGCGACGGGGCAAAGAGGTGGGTAACGATGTCCCCTGGCAAGAGTTGCTGGACATTGTGGACGCGAACGCCGACAGCGCCGGCATCAACATCCAACGGTACAAGGGTCTGGGCGAGATGAACCCGGAGCAACTGTGGGATACCACCATGAACCCCGAGACGCGATCCCTCTTGCAGGTCACGGCGGAAGATGCCCTCCGGGCTGACGAGGTGTTCTCACTGCTCATGGGTGATGTTGTGGAGCCACGGCGGGAGTTCATCCAGGCCAGGGCACGAGAGGTCCGCAACCTGGACGTTTAGGGCAGGTTGATGAAAACGAGGAGTCCAGAGGGGCGAAGCCCCTTTGGTGGGGGTCTGGGGGTATCCCCCAGATCTACTTTCCACCCCCTTCCTGGCCAGGAAGGGGGACAGGGGGATAGTCGCAAGGGTTTTCCATCACCCTCTTAGGGCAGGTGGTGAAGGCCGTTGGCTAAATCCCGCTCATAGTGAGAGCTTGTGAGGGCCTCGTCATTGCGAGCCCCGATGAGTTTGCGAATCGGGGCGTGGCAATCTGGGGCGGGATCCCCCTGTATGCCGAGTCTGTGTTTTCTTCACAAGGTCTGAGCCTGTAGAACCCACGAGCGGAGCAGCAATCCCGCAGCCCTTTGATTTTCCCTTGACGGCCATAGCTTTCCCAATATACATTTGTGGTCGCTATCCTGCCATAAGGCCAATTCCAATTTATGAAGGGAGCAACATGACCAATAACGAGACCCTCGCCCTGCTCAAACACGACGTGCCCCAGTTCAACAAGTTCCGGCACGACAATCCGGCTGTTGTGCCTGACTTCAGCGGATGTGACCTGTCTGGAACTAACCTGGTCCAGGCCGACCTGAACCGGGCTAACCTGGCCGGGGCGAATCTACAGCGGGCCAATCTACAGGGCGCTAATTTGGGTAGCTCAAATCTCGAGAGGGCTGACCTTCGTGGAGCCGACCTAACATCGGCTACCCTTCACCGCGCCCGCCTGCAAGGGGTGGACTTGAGGGGCGCAAAGGTTGGCGGCTTCGAGAACGAGGGCCGCGTCTGCATACACGTTAGCTCATTCCGCGGCGTGAGGTGGGATAAAGAGCAGATAGAAGAGATGCTGCGGATAATAAACCAGAATGAGCGGTGGCTCATCAAGTACGAGATTACACCCAAAGGGTAGGAGCAGCTACCGTTCGGCCACCAGGGCTACCCAGTCGCCGTCGTAGCGCCTGTCACGAATCAACGTCACCCCCTGTAAGGCCGTTTCCGCCTCGGCCTGCCTCTCCATAATGATGCCGGAGGCAATCACCAACCCACCCGGCGCTAGGGCCTCCGCTATGGGCTTTGCCTTCTCCGCAATGGCCCTGGCGGTGATGTTGGCGACAACGATGTCAATGCTGCCAGGCAAGACCTTTGGGTTGGGCAGTGTCCCTGGAAACAGCCTCACTCTCCTGGCGACACGGTTGTGCCTGATATTGTCACCAGCAGCCTGGATGGCCGAAGGGTCCACGTCCAAGGCGAAGACGGTGGCGGCGCCCAGCTTGGCGGCGGCGATGGCCAGGATGCCTGATCCTGTGCCCAGGTCCAGAATACGCATCCCAGGTCTCAGGCACCGCTCCATCTCTTCCAGGCACATGCGCGTGGTGGGATGGTGCCCCGTGCCAAAGGCCATCCCGGGATCCAGCTCCACCACCACCTCTCCCGCGGCGGGGGCGTACTGCTGCCAGGTTGGCTTGATAACCAGGCGCTTCCCTATCCTCAACAGAGTGAAGTGGGCCTTCCAGGCGGCTTCCCACTCCCCCTCGTCCAGGACGCGCTCCTGAAGGCCGCCCGTGGGCTGAAGGAGAGAGACCAGCCGCACACCCACATCTATCATGCCACGCCGATTAGCGGTGGTGGCGTCCAAGGGAATATACGTTCTCACAACCACAGACGTTGGCGGCCCTGGGTTGGCGGGGTCATTGTCAGGGTCCCAATCACCCTCCTCCTCCACTACCACACTACCTTCGCCGTAGCGCCGGAACAGCTCGGAGAGCGGCTCCACATACTCCGGCGTGGTACGAATGCTCAGCTCCATCCACTTTGCCATCTGGTGCACCTACCTACGGAACCTCGGCCCCTTATCCGGCAACCCACGGACGCCCTACCGATAGTGCCTGACCAGCTCAGAGGCATACTTTCTGCCTACACTCTTGGCATGCTCTTCCAGCCAGTCGCTAAGGCGCGTCTGACCAGTGGGAGGCTCTTGGGAAAGCAGGAGGCTAGACATCAGCCCCCTTACCTCGTCTCGGGTCACTATCACATCCCTAACGCCGTAGCCCACCAGCTTGCCCAGGAGAAGCGCCAGCCCTGGTCGCAGATGGACAATCCTGGCCCTGCTACGCGTCTTGGCGGCAATAAGACGGACCAGTTCATCAAAGGTGTATACCTCCGGGCCAACGGCATCTACCACCATGTCTTCACGCTGCTGCCCGGCGTTTACGGCGATCTGAGCCAGGTCTTCCACACAGACTGGCTGCAAACGGTAGTCCCCTGAGCCAAACAAGGCAAACAGTGGAAACCGTCTGAGGAGCCAGGCCATGTTGTTGATTAGAATGTCCTCGTCTCCGAAGACCACTGTGGGCCTGACAATAGCATACGACAAACCGGAATCCATGATGGCCCGTTCCACAAGCCCTTTGCCTCTGAAGTAAGGAAGCGGCGAACTCTCCGAGGCGTTGGTGATGCTCACATGCACGATTCTGCGGATGCCCGCTTCTTGGGCGGCTTTGACGACGGTCCTGGTGTTGTCTACTGCGCTCTCGAAGGTAGTGTGGCCACGGGGAAAGCGTATCCAGTAGGTGTTATACAGTGTTGTGGCACCACGCAAACTCTCCACCAGCTCTCCAGGGTTCTTGAAGTTCAGTGGCGCGATGTCTACTTTCTGGTGGAACACGTCCTCCTGGGCTGGGTGATTGGTCAGTGTCCTGACGCGTTTCCCCTGGGAAAGGAGCCTCCATGTGATGTACTTGCCAATGTAACCAAAGGCACCCGTTACTACGTTCAGCTCGGCGGTCTCCATAGCTGTCACCTTTAGCAGGGTGCGGAAAAACTCCTCCGACCATCCCCCTAACCCCCTTCCTGGCCAGGAAGGGGGTAAAAGTTATATCTGGGGGATACCCCCAGACCCCCACCAAAGGGGCTTCGCCCCTCTGGACTCCCCTTTTTCAGCAGCCTGCTAGGCCGGGACCTGCCCAGGGGCCGTGGATACAAAGTGGCCCTGACCTACGCCAGGGCCAAGACGTCCAAAGCAGCTAGGCCAGCGGTTCAGGGTTGGCCGCCGCTAAACGCCCCTTTGATACGTTCGAACCAGCGTTTATCTCCATCATCCCCGTCCACTGCTTCCAGTCGCCTGGCAAGCTCCTCCAGCAGACGCCTTGCCTCGGGATCCAGGGATTGAGGCGTAACCACGCGGAGGGTCACCAGCAGGTCTCCACGTCCCTTCGCTTGCAGGTGAGGTACGCCTTCCCCCTTTATGCGTAGCAACGCGCCCGACTGCGCTCCCGCTGGTATTGTCAGGGTTGTCTTCCCCTGGAGCGTAGGCACCTCAACTGTATCTCCCAGGGCAGCCTGGGCGAAGTTGATGGGAAGCTCAAAGAGCAGGTGTTCCCCATCCCGTCGAAACAGCCTGTGCTCCTTGACGTGTATCACCAGGAACAGGTCGCCCGCGGGCGCACCGGGGCTTCCAGCTTCGCCCTCTCCATCCAGGCGAATGCGCATGCCATCCTCCACCCCAGCGGGTACAGCGACCGGTATTTTTCGCGTGCGCCGCTCCTGTCCGCTTCCACGGCAGCGACCACAGGGCTGAGAGGCCACCCGCCCTTCTCCGGCACAGGTAGGACAGGCGGCTATTTGGACGAAGTGGCCAAACAGGCTCTGCTGGGAACGGCGTACCTCACCCCTTCCGCGGCAGGTAGGGCACTCTTTGACAGCGGTCCCGGGTTCGGCCCGATTTCCCTTGCAACGCTCACAAACCTCCACCCGGGAAATCTCCACCTCTTGCCGCGTTCCCAGGACGGCCTCTTCGAAGGCGATGGTCAAGCCGGCTTCCATGTCCCGGCCTGGCCTGGGCTCTGACCTGGCACGCCTTTCGAAGCCACCGAAGAAGGCGTCAAATATGTCGCCAAACCCACCAAAGGTATCAACACCCTCAAAGCCTCTGGACCCTCCATTTGCGCTGACCCCGGCGTGGCCAAAACGGTTGTAGGCGGCCCGCTTCTCCGGATCGCTCAGGGCTTGATAGGCCTCGTTGATCTCCTTGAACCGACCCTCCGCGTCTGCGCTCTCGTTCCTGTCAGGGTGGTACTCCAATGCCAGTCGTCGAAAAGCCTTCCTGACCTCCTCCTCGGAGGCGCTGCGCTGAATGCCGAGAATGTCGTAGTAGTCGCGTTTGTTGGTCATGGTATAAAGGCCTTCAGTCAGGCCGCGTTTGATTATATTCCCTTAGACACGTTGGCAACAATAAGAAACCTATAAGAGCATATCCGCCCAGGTGAGAGGACCCACCCTGGCCCTTTCTTGCCACAAAGGCCCAGGCCACTTCAGGGCATCTTTGCCACCTGGTTCCGCCTCAGTTAGCGGCCCTACCCCGTACCATCTCCAGCATCTCACTCATAACGGAAGACAGGTATCTAACATTGGAGATGGCGTTGGCATACTCCAATCGGGTAGGACCCATAATGCCCACCACCCCCGATGCCTCGGAAGGCAACCCGTACTGGGCGAATATGATGCTGAGGGAATGCAGATTCTCCGGCCTGTTCTCGCTGCCTATAGCCACACGGACTCCTTCAGTCTCCGTTGCCTCACTCAGCAGAGACCGCATGGCCTGCCGGTCTTCCAGGACCTCGATTACCTCTCTGGCCCGCGAACTTAGAGCAAGCTCAGGATAGCGGAACAGGAGCCTCAGCCCATCAACATAGTAGTCAGGGACCTTCTCCTCCTGCTCCTCTTTGAGCATTTCCAGAGCTACCCCAATCACGTTTCTTTCCAGGGGGGCAAGCTCAACGTTCCTTTCGCGTATCTCGGAGCGACTAAGCCTTGAGTAAACAGAATTCAATCTGTTGGATATCTGAGCCAACTGGTCCTGGGTAACCGGCTCCTTCAGAGGAACCAGTTGTTGTCTGACGCGTGATTCCCGGAGGACCATGACAAGCAAAGCAAGGAACTCCTGCACCTGTATCAGCTCCAGATGCTGCCATCTCGCCTCCGGGGCCCTGGGCAGCGTGCATATGGCCATGGTATGCACCAACTCTGACAGAAGCTGCGACGCCGTCTGGCTCCACGCTTCCATATCCATGTGGGCGTGTTGGAGCCTAAGCCGTATGAATCTCTTGACCTTGGGCGAAGGCTCAGGAATCTCTCCTAGAAACTCTACGTACGCCCTATACCCCTTGTCTGAAGGAACACCTCCCGCGGAAGGGTGGGGACGCACCACATACCCACTCTCCTCCAGCTCCGCCATGTCATTGCGCACCGTGGCAGTGCTCACCGACTCCGGCAATCTGTGCGCCACGCTTTGCGAAGACACCGGCACCGGCGTCTCCACGTACTCATCCACAATGGCCTGTAGAATCTTCTGCTGCCGAATGGTGAGCACGCTTCTCACCTCCCGCGGGTTAGCACTGTCGCTCTGGGACTGCTAATCTGTATTCGAATCTACCAGTCTAAGAGGGCTGTGTCAAGAGCGGTGGTTCTGTTTGCATGGCGTTGGCCAAGGAGAAGGCAAGACAGTGTACTGATATCTTCTTGTCGTCTCATGGTTCTTCCCCGCCCATATGGTTCGACAAGCTCACCATGAGCGGGAAAGATCTGCCACCGCTTGCATCCTTCGACAGGTCCGACTCTGTCGAGACTCTCGACCTTCGGTCGGAGCTCAGGACGAGCGGTGGCAGGGCACTGGAAACTATGCCGGTGTACCTCTCAATGCCGATAACTCGGGGGTCATTAGTGCCACCCCTACCCATGTAAAAGGAAGGAGGGCTCTTTTCAGAGCCCTCCTTGTATCCTGCCGTACCTTTTTGCGTTACGGTACCAGGACTCCGTCTTCCGTCACGTACACCCAATAGCCTACGCCAATGTTCAAATTAGCAAAGTTCTTGGGCTGGATCTTGGTCCAGGCATTGGCAATTGGGTCGTAGGTGTACGCCGTCACCCACTTGACCGTGCTCAGGTAAGCGTCCGCCGAGACCAAAGTCCCAGGGAGTGCCCCCTCCACACTGACCACAGGCAGGAAGTTCCACCCCTTTGTGACCGCCATGACACTCGGCGCTGCGTCAAACCCCAGCTTGGCTATCTCCACCTTCAGGGTACCGAACGCCGAACTCTTCACAAAGTAGGCATGCTGCCCATCTATCTTGGTGAGTGTGCCACTCAGCTTGTCATCCGCACCGCGACTTGCTGTCTGGAAGGTGCCTGTCTTGCTGTCGTAGGTGGCCACCGCCGTCACACCCTTGTCAGCGAACACCACGTTGATGTCACCGTTCACGGGGTTGCCCGCGAAGGATATTAGATTCTGGCCGGGCTTCAGCGGGGTTGAGGGCAACGCCACCGCGATGGTGTTGAACGTCTTCCCAACGTCGCTTACTGAGTTGCCCGCCGCGTCCGTGGCGCTGATGATTATCTTATACGTCTTCCCCAAGGTCAGCCCTACGGACTGGTACAGCCAGCTCTTCTTATCCGTGGACTGGGTGCCAGTGGCCAGCACATCCACCTCAGAGCCCGACACTCCAAAGGCCGCCCTGGTAACCGTCACCGCCTCCTTAAAGTTCACGCTAACCAAAGGCGACACACCCTGGACATCCTGCACGGCAGCCGTGAAGTCCACCGTGCCCACCGTGAACGCCCAGTCAACAGGAGCCACGTTTATCTTTTGGTCCTGGGTGAATATGATGGCAGCAGGATCCGCTGTGTTGTCCTTTCCACCGGTGCCGGTGTTGCCGGGGACGTCCTTCCCCGAAATCCGCACCGAGTACTTGCCATCAAAGCCTGCGTTCGTTAGAGCCGTGTTCAAAGTAGCCTTCCAGGCGTTAGTACCCGTCACCTCTGTCGTGAAATCCTTGACCGTTCCACCGACAATCACAGGGTCAGGGTACGCCTTTACCGTAAAGGCCGAAGCCACAGTCTCAGTGGATGTGATGGTAGCCGTTATTGTGTCCTTGGTTATTGTCTTGTCCATGGTGAAGGTAAAGCTAGGCGCTATACCGTCCAGCGCTACCACCGTTGCAGTTGTGCCCCCGGCACCCAGCACGTTCCCAGCCAGGTCTGCCACAGACTGGCCGGATGCTATAGCCACCGTCGGCACGGCATCGCGGCTCAGGGCAGTGCCCAGAGTCAGATACACCCGGTTCCTGCCCAAAATTTCAGTGCTTGGACCCGCGGGGACATCTGTTACCAGAGTATTGGAGAAGGCATAAATGGCCGCCGCCGTAACCGAGTTGCCTGTCACCGTGAAGTCCGAAGCCTGGACGCTATTGACATCCAAATCAGCGTCAAACACCACCACCAGGCTGGTTGTCTTGTTCTTCCCCTCTGTCGGATCGCTCAGGCTTAGGTCCCAGAACCTGCCCGTCGTAGTGCCCGTAACCAGAGCCACGCCAGCGTGGGTCCTTGCCGCACCAGCCGCTATCGCTGGGGCGGTCTTGTCTATCCTCAACGTCATGTCCTGATCGCCCGCCGTAGCGGTATTCGAATCGCTGCGCCCGCTGTTGCCCGCAACGTCCTTGGCGGTCACATACCACACAGTGTGTGTTGGCGCAACGGTCTCAGTTGGAGTAGCCAGTGTGTACGTGTAGGTCACCGACTGGTCACCCGAGTTGCCCGTCACCGTGGTGGGCGCAGTCGGAGCACCGTAGACAACCGGGGATCCGCTGCCGAAAGTCAGGGTTATGGTGCCGACATCGATACCCGAGCCACCAGTGTCCGTCACCGTGCCAGAGAACCCGACCGTCGTGGCCACTGTTGTGTACAAGTCAGCCGGCGCCAGACTGGAGAATGACGGCTTCAGCGTCTCAACCTTCGACGCCACGGATGTCACCTTCAAAGAAGCACCCGATACAGGGGTGGTGTCTGTATACTCGGCCGTTACGCTGTCGGCATGGGTCGTCTTCAGCGTCATGGCCGTGGAGCTAGACACAGCCTCCGTCAGGGTTATGGTCACCTTGAATATGCCGGTATCGACACCGGTCTCGGTGGCGACTAAGGTCCCTATTCCTGTAATAGGGTTGACATAGGTGGTGCTGTCCAGGCCACTCTTGACCGCAACCAAGACTGTGTCTACCGAGATTTTGTTGTAGCAAACCGGCTGGGCACCACCAGCTATCGGCGTGCCGTTCTGAACGATTACCTTCCCTGTGCTGCCATCGCCAAACACAGACACGTTAAGGTTAGTGTCCACCGTGCCGCTTGGGCAGGTCTGGCCCGCCAGAAGAATCTTGGGCGATCCAACCCTTTGGCCCGCACCAATCGTCACAGTAATCAGCTGCGTTTGTAGAGAGAGAGACGTGGTCGTAAGAACTTGCGACTCGCTGGCGGCGATAGCCACGTTGGCGTCTGGGTCAGTCACCGTAATAATGACGCTGTTACCGCCGGCGGCGGTGCTATACCACGCCTTGTCCAACGTGATGGTACCGTTGACGTTAGCAGCAGACGGAGCCGCCATGGCTGTTATGGCTCCCACCATGGCCATCAAAAGAACTGTTACCCCAAATAACGATAGAAGACCGATACGCTTGTTCACTTCCTACCCCCTGTTTCCGAAATTACCGGCGAACCTGGCCGGTCAGTTGACGATGACAAAACACGTCCCGGGCTTTGCCCGCTAGGAGAAGCGCGAGACGGGTCCGCCCTGGGCGGAACAAGAAAGATTGACGATAAGTCCATGGTACTCCTTCCCTCTGTCAGACGACTGACGTTGTACACGATAGCTAGCTTCTTGTCAACCCCCACCACTGCATCTTGCGAAGTCCGCTGAGATGCGATCCACCCGCGCCTGCCACCAAGATTCCCTTAGACCCACGAACGGACTCCTTGCCGCCAAGCCTGGAGCCCCCGATATCACATACACCCCTCTTGAAACGGCTACTTCGGGAATATAAGGTAAACACCAGGCGTTGTCAAGCACTTTGGTGACGATTTCCAAACTAAGTCCATCCTTTCTCCGAATTCTTGCTCCTGACACGACATCTCCGGCTCACTCTTACATGGCCCCAAAAACCCCAGCGCATACTATAACGTCTCAGGCAGGTCAACTGTCAGGCGGTGGTTTCGGAGGTCCACGCCCGCCACCACACCCGCCAGGGCAGGAACCAGCGTCTCCCCCCGGTCGCCACTGACAACGAACACGTCGTTGGCGCCTGTGACCAGGATCTCAGTGACACTGCCCAGGTCTTCCCCGTCCAAGGTGAACACCCGCATGCCCAGCACCTCATAGTGATAGTAGGTATCTTCGGGCAAGGATGGAACATCAGATTCCGGGACACAGATGATTTTGCCTCGAATGGTTTCGGCGGCAGCGCGACTGTCCACACCATCGAACCTTACCACCAGGAACCGAGGAGTAGTGCGGCAACTGAGGAGGTGAAAGGGGGACCCATCCAAGTAGAGGACGGCGCCCGGGGAATAGCGGTGGGAAATGCCGGAGTGGACCTCTACCTTGACTTCGCCCCGGACGCCTATTGGAGCCAGGACCTTGCCCACCAGCACCCACCCATCCTCCACGCTCTGGTCAACAACACCGATCTGAGTGGTTATCATGACAAAATGGAACAGGGAATCAGACTATTTCCAGCATGGCGCGGGTGCCCTGCTTGACCGCGGCCACCCGCAGAAGCACGCGAATGGCCTGGGCAACCCTGCCTTCTTTGCCTATGACCCTGCCCTTATCCTCCTCCGCAACCTCCAGGCGCAGGATGACCCGGCCATCTTCCACGATCTCGGTCACCTTGACCTCTTCGGGTTTGCTGGCAAGGGACTTAGCTATGTACTCGACAAGTTCCCTCATGGTGGGCTATTCCTTGGTGAGGATGCCTCTTTTGCTCAGGATAGCCTGGACAGGTTCCGAGGGTTGAGCACCCTTGCTGAGCCATTCTCGCACCTTTGCGTCATCCAGGGTGATGGCCGGTGGGTCAACCATGGGATTGTACAAGCCTACCTGGTCCACGAAGGCACCGTTTCTGGGAGAACGGGAATCGGCGACCACTATCCTATAGGATGGTTGCTTCTTAGCGCCAACCCGCCGTAATCTTATGCGCAACATAACTCTCTCCGCCACGCCAAAGAACGTGCCCGAATTGTAGCCCTCGCCCCATACAATGTCAATTGCCTGTACTCGTCCGTACCCCTCGACCAATAAGAGTGCTATCCTAAGCTATAAGCCTCATACGTGCCGGGCTGAACCCGCTCTGAAGCGAAGAGGCATTGCCTCAAAAGTCAGGAAGGCACAGGGAACCTCGGTTCCCGCTGGGGGTCTGGGGGTATCCCCCAGATTCAAATATCCCCCTCTCCGTATCGGAGAGGGGGATACTAGGGGGTGAGGTCTTTGGGTCAAGGCTGAGGCGAAGAGGGGGATTGTTCCTTCCTTAATATGAATATACAAGTGATGCTTTCAGGAGGTAGTGAGCATGGCCACCTTCCCTCAACTAAGACTGCGGCGGCTGCGCCAGAATGAAGCCGTCCGTGGCATGGTCCGAGAGACCCAGCTTACCCCATCGGACTTCTTGTACCCGCTTTTCGTGACCCATGGCAGGAACCTCAAGGTCCCGATAGAACCCATGCCTGGCTGCTACCACCTGTCGGTGGACCGACTGCTGCCAGAGGTGAGAGAGGTTGCCGAGCTAGGCATCCCTGGTGTGCTGCTCTTTGGCATTCCGGAGAGCAAAGATGCCGCAGGCTCCGGGGCCTATGCCGACCAGGGCATTATCCAGGAGGCCATACGAGCCATCAAGCAAGCAACTCCCCAACTGGCGGTGATCACCGACGTCTGCCTCTGCGAGTACACCGACCACGGCCACTGCGGCGTCCTCAAGGGCGACACTGTGGACAACGATAAGACGCTGGAGCTTTTGGCCCGCACCGCCGTCTCCCACGTGGAGGCAGGGGCGGACATGGTGGCTCCTTCCGCCATGATGGACGGGCAGGTAGCAGCAATTCGCAGCGCCCTGGACGGCGACGGCTATGCAGAGACGCCTATCATGGCCTACGCCGCCAAGTACGCCTCGGCCTTCTACGGCCCCTTCAGGGTGGCCGCCGAGTCGTCGCCTCAGATGGGCGACCGGAATGGTTATCAAATGGACCCAGCCAACGTCCGCATGGCGCTGCGGGAGGTGGAACAGGATATTAAGGAGGGAGCAGACATAGTTATGGTGAAGCCCGCCCTGGCGTATCTGGATGTTATAGCCCGGGTGAAGGAGCGGTTCGACTATCCGGTGGCGGCGTACAACGTAAGCGGTGAGTATTCCATGATCAAGGCGGCGGCGGCCAACGGGTGGCTGGACGAGCAGCGCGCAACCCTGGAGGTGCTGACTGCCATAAAACGCGCCGGCGCCGACCTGATCCTCACCTACCACGCCAAGGACGCCTGCCGCTGGCTGGTGGGAGAGAGGTAGATCACCTCTTATCTATTATCATGAGACTCCGTTACACGAATCACGCGCGTTTGAGGATGCGGTTGCGGCGAGTTTCCGAGGCAATGATAGAGCAGACAGTGGGGAATCCCGATAAAACAGACACTGGGTATGGCGGACGCGAACTAGCCTTCAAACTTTCCCTGGATAGAGGCGTGTTAAGGGTTGTTTTTACTCGGACTGATGGTACAGTAGTCATAATAACGGTAATTTGGGAGTGAGGAGGAGGTCATGCAGATTACCTACGATGTAGAAGCCGATGCTCTGTATATCCAGTTCCAGGACGGGACTTTCGTGAAGAACAAAGAGGTGCAGGAAGGCGTCATACTTGATATTGGGCAAGATGAGATGTTGCTGGGCATAGAGGTTCTGAATGCTAGTTCTCGATTTTCGCTTCAGGACTTGTGCCGGGTGGATGTTCGAATGCCCCTGGAGCTGGCGGCCATGGAGGGAGAGTAGTGCCCGTGGACTCGCCAGAGAAGGCGGTGAGAGCGGCTATAGTGCAGGAAAAGAGGGAGCACAATGGCGACCTATGAGGAAATCAGTCAATGGCTCAGAGAAACTCATGGCGTGAGGGGAATAAAGACCTTCCATATTGCTCACGCCAAAAAGTTGAGCGGTTTGCCAGTCAGGAAAGCATGGAATAGGCGAACCGAAGGAAGGGTCTATCCATGTCCGCCAGACAAGTTACCCTACATCCAAGAAGCCCTCCGCCATTTCAGGATGCTTTGAACCTTCCTGCCTAAGTCAAATTAGGACACTACCCTCTTTCTCCATGAGGTGACATTTTCACTGAACCCTTAGCCGGTGTCATATTGGTAGACCTACCACACAGCGCCTTGACACCACCTAAGCGCTGATTTATGATTTGCTCCTGGGTATGATTACGTTTCCAGAAACATGTCCGGGCTTTTCCCGTTCAGATAGGAGAGGGTGGCTTGTCTAGTGTAATCCTAGCCGATGGCGAAACCTTTGAGAGCATGTTGCGCCGCTTCAACAAGAAGGTACAGGCAGATGGCATCCTGTCAGAGGTACGCAAACGCCAACATTTCGAATCACCGAGCGTCAGGCGCAAGAAGAAAGCGGCGGCAAAGCGGCGCAAGAGTTTGCGCCGCTAGCCTCGTTCTCGACCCACCGAGCCATCCCCCTTTATCTTTCCCCCTTCCTTTCCTGGAAGGGGGAAAGAGGGCTTTCTGGTGGGCACCTCCAGTGCCACAGAAAGAGGGGCTTTGCCCATCTGGACTCCCCAGGCGGACGTTACGCTGATTTATGACAGTAGGAACTAGAACTAAACCCAGGTTTGAGATATGTCTCTCCAAGAGCGCCTTCTAGAAGACCTGCGTGATGCCATGCGCCAGAAGGATGAACTGCGGCGCACCACACTGCGCATGATCCGTGCTGCCGTTCAAAACGAAGAGATAGCCCTGCAAAAACCTCTGGATGACGCAGGAATCCTCAAAATCCTGGCCACGCAGGTCCGGCAGCATCAGGAAAGCATTACCGAGTTCCACCGCGGAAAGCGTCTGGACCTGGTAGAGAAAGAGGAGGCTGAGCTGGCTATCATCCGCCAGTACATGCCTCAGCAAGTAAGCCAGGAAGAGATCACCCAGATGGCACGAGATGCCATCGCCAAAGTAGGCGCGCGCGGGCCATCGGACATGGGCAAGGTCATGGGGCAGTTGATGCCCCAGCTCCGTGGCAAAGCCGATGGCTCTCAGGTCAGCCAGGTAGTAGCCCAGCTCCTTGCCGGCTAGCGCCAGGCACAATCATGACCGTCTGCCTCCCTGCCATGGATGTACCCTCAACTAGACTAACAAAGTGACGAAAACCACTTTCGACCATCCCCCTGTCCCCCTTCCTGGCCAGGAAGGGGGTAGGAATTATGTCTGGGGGGCACCCCCAGACCCCCGCCCCTTCGGCCTCGCTCAGGGCAGTCTCCAGGGCTCCGCCCCTCTGGACTTCCCTTTTGCAGCAGCCTGCTAAGGAGGATCATTGCGCTTCGGCATCGTGGTGTTCCCCGGCACATGGAGTGACACCGACTGCTACCACGCCGTGAAGGACGTGCTGAGGCAAGATGCAAACTACGTGTGGCACAAAGACACCGACCTCTCTCCATACGATTGCATCATCCTGCCGGGTGGCTTCTCCTACGGCGACTACCTGCGCACAGGGGCCGTGGCCCGCTTCTCGCCGGTTATGGCCTCCGTGACGAAGTTCGCTCAGCAGGGAGGGCTTGTAATAGGCATCTGCAATGGCTTTCAGATACTGTGCGAAGCGGGACTCCTGCCAGGGGCGCTGATGCGCAACCAACACCTCCAGTTCCGATGCCAGTGGACGCACCTGCGAGTGGAGAGCATCAACACCCCTTTCACCACATCATGCCAAGCGGGGCAGGTGCTACGAATCCCCATCTCTCACGGCGAGGGCAACTACTACGCCGACGCCTCCACCCTCCAGGCCATGAACCAGAGAGGGCAGGTGCTCTTTCGGTACTGTGACCCCACGGGAGCTGCTACCCAGGAGGCCAATCCCAACGGGGCCGTGGAGAACATCGCCGGCGTGGTCAACGAGCAACGAAACGTCCTGGGAATGATGCCGCATCCTGAAAGGTGCTGCGAACCACTGCTGGGCGGCACCGATGGACGGCTCCTGTTCGACTCCGTCATCGCCTCGGTGAAATAGCTTGCTGCTAGCTATCCTGCTATCACTCCTGGCCGCCTTAGCATGGGGGGCTTCCGCCATATTTGTCAGGTTGGGACTCCGGCACATGCGCTCCACCACAGGCACCGTGGTGTCCCTGGCCGCGGGAGTATTGTTTGTTGGTCTCCTAACTTTCGCCCTGTACCGCTTCGAAATGTTCGCTCTTCCGGCCTCAGTCTACGCCTGGATAATTCTTCTAGGCATTATCAACTACCCTCTAGGCCGGCTTCTGAA
This sequence comes from Dehalococcoidia bacterium, assembly GCA_030651175.1. Lineage (GTDB taxonomy): Bacteria > Chloroflexota > Dehalococcoidia > Lucifugimonadales > SHYF01 > SHYF01. Next base: position 1,964 of record JAUSCR010000084.1, on the reverse strand, counting down.
CTTCAAGGGCGTCCAACTGGCGGGCGTTGGCCGCACAGCCCCCATCCTAGCCGGAGCGCCCGTGGTGGCGGCGACCCTGGGCGTGGCCCTGGGGGGCGAGACGATTACGAGTCCCATAGCCCTGGGAATAGCTGCCATAGTGGCTGGCGTTGTGCTTGTGGTAAGCGAAAGGACGAGTTAAGGGGCATGAGCGCCTTCATCGGCTCCATCCGGGCGGGCCAGCGGCCCGTCTTGCTGGGCATTCTGGCAACAGTCTTCGCTACTGTGTGCTACGGCGTTGCCCAGTTCCTGGCCCGCAAGCTGGTGACAGGAGAGACCCCTGCGCTGGTGGTCACTACGTTTTCTCTTGTGGCCGGCTTAGTGATCCTTGGAGTTTTGTCCGCGCACGGCGTGGCCCAGGATAGGCGCGCACCCAAGCGCGACTTCCTTTTCATAGCCCTGGCAGGCTTGCTTGCCGCGAGCGGAGTGTCCGCACTCTTTTATGCCCTTAGCCTGGCGCCGCTAGTGGTGGTATCTCCCATTGCCGCCGTAAACCCCCTGGTCTCGCTGGTGCTGGCGCATTTCTTCCTCCGGCGACTGGAGAAGGTAACGCTACGCATCTGGATAGGCGCGGGCCTGGTGGTAGCCGGGGTGGTGCTGGTTGCCTTGGGCGCTTCCTGACCGCTTAGAACAGACCTGCTCGATTAACATGGCAGACAGCTAACCGTCGCGCAAAAGGTTTCTCTGTCTGCGGTGTGGCCTCGAACTCCGCTCATGGTGAGCCTGTCGAACCATTTGAGGGGAGTTCGGCCCGCTATCATTGGGCATTCACCAAAGTCTCTAATGCCCCTGGCAGCTCGGCGATGCTCTGTATGGTCACGGCGGGCGTCACATCCACCGCGCTGGCGTCGAACCCCTTCAGCCATACCGTGGCAATGCCCACCTGTTGAGCCCCCAAAATATCGTTGCGCAAGTGATCTCCAACGTGGGCCACCCTGACTACGTCGGGGCTGCCCATGCTAGCCAGCGTGTGCAGAAATATAGCGGGTGCCGGCTTTGACAGCTTGACCTCGTCGGAAAAGGTAAGGTGGTCGAAATACTGGATGATGTCCAGGTCCTCCAGGTAGGCCCGAATCAGACGGCCCGGTGTCTGGCCTGTGTTGGATATGATGCCGAGGCGGTAGCCCTTGTCCTTGAGGGCAGATAGCATTTCTGGCACACCCTCCGCCATGGCAGGAGGAGACTCGAAGAAGGCATCGGCGTAGCGGTTGAGGATGCGCGCAAAGGTGTCCCGGCTGATGCGCTCCAGCAAACCATCTGCGATGCCCCGGACGAAGATTTGCACCTGCTCCTTGAATGAGACGTCCCGCCCTTGCTGGCGCACCGCCTGGCAGGCCCGGTAGCAAGCCCGATACGCCTCTCGGACCTGGGCTTCCGTGGCCGGCTCGCCGGCATCGCACAGCGCGTCCAGGGTGCCCTGGATGCGCAGATGTGACCGTTCCACGCCCCATTCCTGGCGGTCTATGATAAGAGTCTGCCACAGGTCCAGGGTGACTACTTGAATGGGAGGCATAGGCTAATGGTATCACCCTGCGGGTGGTATGGCATCCGCTTTAGGGACGAGCGTGGTTACTGCTCCGCTCATTTCCTTCGACGGGCTCAGGATGAGCGGGACTATAGCGCCGCTCGTGGTGAGCCTGTCGAACCATGCGAGCGGAGCCACTACTACACCGCAGCTTAAAAGCTGCGGCATGATACCGCACCGTTTACGGTGCGGTCTAACCTATGTCATTCTGAGCCCTTCGGCTTCGCTCAGGGTAAACTCCGCGAAGCATCTGGGGGGAGGGGGAGCCCCACCCCAGACCCTTCGTCCACCTGCGGCGGACTCAGGGTGACAAATCACGAGCCCGACGTGCCACCCGCCTGACCATGACGGTAGCGAGCAAGAGCGCCAGCGCCCCCAGGCCCCAGACGGTGAGGCCGGG
>JAUSCR010000076.1 GCA_030651175.1 Dehalococcoidia bacterium | reverse complement strand
GGGATACCTTATCCTGACCTTCCAGAACGATGGACTTTTCGGCATCGAAATCGAGGCTGATGGAGGTCTTCTTCCCTTCCTCTACCGTTATCTCTCCTACCAGCTTGAGCTTATCGCTAGGGACGGTGGCTTTCACCTGTTTACCGTTAAGAGTTACCGTGACGTCGGTGATGTCCAGTCTTACCTGGGTGTATTTGCCTGCGGCAACATCGGAAGTGCCGAGTAAGACATTGACTCCGGTTGCCTTTACCAGGTCAAAAACGGGCGGATCTTTCAAAAGGCTAACCCACTGGTCATCAGCTGCTCCGGCCATGTGAGCCTCAACATTACTGGCTTTGATTTCTATGGCGGTTACCCCTTTAGGCGGAGCATCTGTAACGTAAACCTGCATTGTGCCTTTACCAGCCGTTGTTGGTCCAGCGCAGGCACCAAGCAACATGGCAACGATGCTTAGAATAACCATCCCTAAAATGAGTTTCATCTTCATGTGGTCAACTCCCTATCAAGTATTAGGTAACTACCTGTATCTAGTAACGTAACAGGAGGAAAAACGTAAGCCTCCCTAGCCGGGATTTCCCATTTCGGCCGACCTCATACCGTCTATCGCTGCGGCGAAGGGACCCGTGGTGTCCAAGAAACGTCCCATTGTGTGGTCTTGCCATTTCGGGGTTGGCGCAGATACCTAGGACAACACTCCGTTTGTTTGGCATACCGTAGCAGGTATCTCAGCCTGGTTCGCCGCTTCCTGTCGTTTGCTCCTTTACGAAGGCAGAAGGGTTGACTAAGCCTGCGCAGCCTTGGGGCGGGAGTACAGGCAGTTGACACACTCAGAAGGTGGGGATATCGTGTGCTTGTCCTATTTCTGCCCTGGTGGAGACTGGGGCCAGCGCCAAATAGGAAATCCTGGTCTGAAGAGAATGGCCCTTCTTGACTTCCTCCATTTCCATGGGTGGTATATGGGTAAACCAGCCCAACACACTTGCTAACGGAATGACCGTTGTCGTGTGACGAGGTAAGGCGCTCATGCTTTCGTCGCGTGGCGGCCGCTCGTCGCCAGCATGGAGTCTACGACAAGGAGGCACAGCATGGCCGTTGACCAATCCAGCGAACGGCGACTCGATCGGTTACGCATCTGGAACATCGCCGTCGGGCTGATTCTTGCAGCACAAGCGATCATGATCGCGGTGCTCACCAACAGCTTCTCTCTCCCAGTCACGGCCACGTTCATGAGCGGTCCGCCCGGCACCGCGCCCGAGCTGCATCATTTGTTTGATATCGGCACCGGCTGGGGCGTGGTGGCGTTCCTCGCGATCTCGGCCGGCGCTCTGCTGATCATCGCGTCGCCGCCTGTCTTTCCGTGGTACAAGCGTAACCTGCTCCAGAACCGCAACTACGGACGCTGGATCGAGTACTTCTTCAGTTCCTCGATCATGATCGTGTTGATCGCGCAGCTCACCGGCATCAGCGATATCGCCTCCCTGTTGGCCATCTCCGGCATTAACGCGTGCATGATCCTCTTCGGGTTGCTGCAGGAGAAGTACGAGACACCGGGCAAGCCGAGCTGGCTGCCGTTCTGGTTCGGCAGCTTCGCGGGCATCATCCCGTGGATCGCGATCGTGATCTACGTCTGGGCGCCGGGGCTCAACGTATCACCGCCCGGGTTCGTTTACGGCATCATCATTTCGCTGTTCGTCTTCTTTAACTGCTTCGCAGTCAACATGGTATTGCAGTACAAGAAGGTGGGTCCTTGGCGGGACTACCTGTTCGGTGAGAAGGTCTACATCATCCTCAGTCTCACGGCGAAGGCGCTGCTCGCGTGGCAGGTGTTCTTCCCAGTGCTGGCCTCAATCCAGAAGTAGAGCGGAGGTAGCCACTTGCGGCGGGTATGGCTCTGGCGGCGTGGAAGCGACCCGCTAGAGCGAATCGCCCCTCGCAGGGACCGTCAATGCAAGGCGGCCGCAGCACGGCCGGGAATCCGAACTTGGTCAGTCGTATCAGCCACTCGTTCATGCCAAGTACCACTATCCCTGAAGGAAGTGCATTGACATACTGACGGGGCGAGCCACCTCGCCCCGACGCCTATTTTATGCTACATTCTGAAGGCGGCCGATCCATTCATAGAGGCCGAGAACCACGATCCCAGATTCTAGTATTGTTGTCGGTGGCGTGTGGTCATCCCAGGACGAACGGCCTGGTTATGTCCTACGTGGTCTCTCGCCACACAGCCAAACAGAACCCCTGGGCGTGCCATTAGCTTTCGTCACTGAGCATGGACTCCAGTAGCTGCTGCAACGTATTCAGGTCGAACGGTTTCTCTATGATAGGGTTGCCTGTTGCCGCCACGAACTCTCTCTCCGCATGATTCACAATGTCGCCGGTGATGAAAATCACCCGGCGCGCCAATATCCCGTTCACCCTCTTTAACTGTTGGTACAGCGCCTCTCCTCCGTCGCCGGGCATTTTCAGGTCCAGGATGACGGCGGCATAGGGTCTCTTCTGGAGCATCGCCCAGGCATCGGACCCGTCCTGCGCCATGTCAACCACGTATCCAACCCGAGAGAGATGCTGGGCTAACAGGGTGCGTATTCCAGGCTCATCATCCACCACAAGCACACGTTTGGCCTGTGCCGCTACTGGAAGCCCACGCGACTCCTCTGGGTTAGCCAAGGCTCTGCCTCTGGCGCTCTGGTATCTCGACATGAAAGACCGCTCCTTTCCCTAGCTCGCTTTCCGCCCAGATTCTGCCCCCGTGCTCCTGCACCAGCGTTTTGCAGATGCTCAGACCCAGGCCAGTGCCCTGACCCGGCTCTTTGGTAGTAAAGAAGGGTTTGAAGATGGTTTTCAGGTTGTGGGGGGGAATGCCAGGGCCGTTGTCGTAGAAGCTGACACGCACCGCTTCCTGGGCCTCCAGCCCCAGCACGGTTAGGCGTCCTTTGCGATGGGTCTCTGCCATGGCTTGCTCTGCGTTGGTCACGATATTGAGGAACACCTGCTCCAGATGATGCTCATCCGCATAGGCCTTTGGGAGGTCGGGCGAGAACTGCGTCTCCACCTCCACGTTAGAGACGCGGAGCTCATAGGCCTTCAGCGCCAGCACGCGCTCCACTATGGATGGGACATCCACTGGAGCTTTCTCAGCTTTGTACTGCCGTGAAAAGGATAGAAGGTTGTGGACAACTTTGCTCACTCGCTGGGCTTCGCTAAAGATGATCTCCATCATCTCCTGCCTGCTGGGTTCTTCAGGCTCACGTTCCATAATGAGCTGAGCGAACCCCATGATGCTGGTCAGAGGGTTGTTGATCTCGTGGGCTACCCCGGCTATGAGCTCACCCAGAGAGATCAGCCTGCTGGTCTCCTGGAGCTTCTCTTGCGCCTGCCTCTGCGCGGTGACGTCGTCCAGGGAAAGGACCAGGAGCGTATCTTCGTCTGCGGTATTGTGTCCCTCCTCTCCCCGGAGCTGCGATGCAGAAATGCGGAGCCACCTGTGTCCTCTTCTGGGGTGCAGGTAAATGACCTCCTGCTCTACCAGAGGCTTATTTCCTTTCAAAATGGCGTCCACGAGTTGTTCCACACCGTCCAGCCGCAGCACCCCCGGCAGATGCTTACCTTCGATACTCTTGTTTCTGAGGCCTAAGGAGTTGTAGAGGGCGTCATTGGCAAATACCACCTTCAGGTCAGGCGTCACCACCAGCAAAGCCGCTGGCAAACTCTCTATGAGCCGCCTGGGGAACGCGCGACTGGACTGTTCCAATGCCTGGTCACTAGGCCCGCGGTTGCTGGCCGTGGGGTGCTCAATGGTCCGTTGACGCGGAGCTGCACGCGGTGTAAAGGGCTCCCTCGGACTAGCCATTCTGTTGCTCCTTATGCATAGGAATCCAGTTGCTCACTCCTTGAACCGGGGACCGACCGGAGGAGCCACTGCACCTGGTTCCAGGAACGGGCGAAGGGCAAAGCAGTGCTATGGTGGCGCCATAGCTGGGTTACCAGACAGTATCTCCAGGCCCCCTGGGCGTTGTTTCGCCCGGTTTTTCAGCGCACCTCAGCGCTCACTCTTAGGTGGGGGCTGAAGTATCTGGCCTTGTCCCTGTGCTCCATCGAGCACGACCTGACTGTATCGTGGGAGTGATTAAGGTGTAATAAAGATGACAGGCATCCCCGTATCATTCCCGTAAAGGTTCCGCTGGGCGGGTTATCACCTGGAAAGCCGGTGCAGAATCCGGCCTTCTTCGCGGACGAGTTCCGTACGCTATATAACGGAAAACACCCCCCGGCTTATGGTCATCAACTCAACAAGTTGACACCTACTCCGCTCGTATGGTTCGACAAGCTCAGGGTGAGCGGTTTTTGCTCCCGTTCATGGTCAGTCTGTCAGCCCGCCTGCTCGTGGTGAGCTAGCCTGTCCTGAGCCGAAGCCCTTGAGCGAAGCGAAGGGGAAGTCGAAGGAAACCATACGAGCGAAGATGTGTCAACTTATTAGGTTGATGACCACAAGTCGGCGGTTTGACCGTTGAAACCACCTCTGGAATGGCGCACCTTGGATTGCTTGGTTGCGCAGTCACCCCTATAATGGCGCATGAATAGTAAGTTTGGAGGTTCCAGTGATCAGAATTACCGAGGAAATGCAGCGTCTTATCAACGACAACTTGGCCGATGGTTGCCCGTGCATCCTGGCCACCGCCTCTCCCAGCGGGGAGCCGGGTGTCAGCTTCCGAGGCAGCATGATGGTCTTGGATGAGCAGTCCCTGGCCTATTGGGACCGCACCCAGCGCGCCGGCCTGGAACACGTGGAAGCCAACGCCAAGGTGGTGGTGATGTACCGCAACCCCAAAGAGCGCAGGGCGTGGAAGTTCCACGGCGAGGTCAAGGTCTACAAGGATGGACCCATCCGGGAGAATGTCATGGCACGAGTTGTGAAACCAGAGTTGGACAATGACCCTGAGCGCAAAGGATTTGCGGTGGTTGTCAAGGTGAGCCGCATAACAACTCTGGGCGGCCAGGTAGTCCAGAAGCGGGACTAGCCACGGGGCTTGCGGGCTTCCTCCAGCAGCTCCGTGACCACGGCCCGGGGCGTGAACCGGACTATGGCCGCGACAACCAGGAGGACCAGAGCCACGTCGTCCAGGTAACCCAGGACAGGCAGAAAGTCCGGGATCAGGTCTATGGGCGTTGCCAGATAGGCTGCCATGAGAAACGGCAGTACCTTTATCCAGCGAGGCACTCTGGGGTCCGTTACTACCAATTTCATGAACGCTAGCTTCTGGCGCAGCGAAAGCGCCGCGAATGTGTGGTAAGGCTCGCGCTTGGCCAGGTATCTCGCTCCCAGGTAAAGGCCAATGGCGGCCACTACCAAAAGCGTCGCGGCCAGCAACAACCAAAGCATCAATGCCTTAGCCACCTTTTCTTTTCACACCCATCCCAGTATTATACACGCCCACCAGGCTCCCAGGAGCGGGCCGTCGTCCAGGAAGACCAATGCCACAACGTTCCGGTGTCCCTGCAAGCAATAGTGGCTTGCGGCGGTTCCTCTCCAAGGCTACACTACTAAACAAGGAGACTCCATGAGCACTTTCCTTGAACGGCTGGACGCCGCCTGTGAGGCCAGCCAGAGCCTGGTGTGCGTTGGCCTGGACCCTGACCCGGCCTTGATGCCGGTTCAGGACGTGTTCTCCTTTAACAAAGCCATTGTGGACGCCACACATGACCTGGTTTGCGCCTACAAGCCCAACCTGGCATTCTACGAGGCCTTGGGGCTGGCCGGACTGCGTGCCCTGGAGCAAACCATCCAGCACATTCGGCGGGTGTCGCCAACGGCCATCTTGATAGGAGACGCCAAGCGTGGAGACATCGGAAACACCGCCGCCGCTTATGCCAAGGCCCTGTTCGAGGTCTGGGATTTCGACGCAGCCACGGTAAACCCCTACCTGGGCGGAGACGCCGTGGAGCCGTTCCTGGCGCACTCGGACCGTGGAGCGTTTATCCTATGCCGCACATCCAATCCTGGCGCCCGGGACTTCCAGGACATGATGGTGGCCAACCCTGGAGACGCCCCCAGACCCCTCTATCAGGTGGTGGCGCTCAGGGCCATGGAGTGGAATCGTCGCGGCAATGTGGGCCTGGTGGTGGGAGCTACATACCCCCAGGAGCTTGAGCAGGTCCGGCTACTGTGTCCCGAGACGCCATTCCTTATCCCGGGCATCGGCTCCCAGGCCGGCGACCTGGAGCAGTCGGTCCGCCTAGGCGTGGATGCCCGGGGCCGGCTCGCCATAATCAACTCCTCACGCGGCATCATATACGCCTCCCGCGGGCGCGACTATGCGGAGGCGGCGCGCAACGCCACCATAAAGCTGCGGGATGCCGTCAACGCAACCCTTGCATCGGAGGGCCACGGATGGTGAGGGAGTTCAGCCTACAGGAAGTAGTGCGCCTCCGAAAGGTACATCCGTGCGGCAGCTATCAATGGCAAGTGGTACGCGTGGGCGCAGACATCGGCCTGCGCTGCCTAAGCTGCGGGCGTCGCATCCTCATGCAGCGGAGCGTTCTGGAACAGAGGCTGGAAAGGCACCAGGGAGTAGCGGCTCCCATCAAAGAGTAGGTTGTGTCCCCTTCCGCCCGCTCATTTCCTTCGACAAGCTCAGGATGAGCGGGGACAGGTCACCTGCCCACCCTCTTTCGCCAGGCCCAAGGAGTAGGTAGTGTCCTAATTTGAAAGGCGCACCAAGTCCTCAATCGTCCAAGGGCTGCGAATCACTCCCGCTGCCATCGCTGGCGGCATCCGTATTGTGCTGTGGAAGCGGACTAAATTGTAAAATGCAAAATGCAAATTCACGGCGGCTTTCAGGTTTTCCACCTTCTTGCTAAAGGCATTTGTGAGCCTCGTAAAGCGTCTCATTGACATCCTCATGGTCAAGTTGCCCCTTTCCACATAGGACGTGGATGCTAGGGCCATATCTGGCTTGCCCTGAATCCTAAATTTGCTTGTGGATACCACATTGGGTGGGCTATACCTACCAGGCCCAATCGGTTCAGTTTCATAGGCTTTTACAATCTGAGCATAGTCCACGTCGGGGCCAAAGCCCGCTTCCACGGCGTCCACGTAGAGCCGGAGAGCATCGGAGCTAAGCTGGACTCGGTTCTCTAGGCGAGAGGCCAGGTCTGTGATGAAGGCGTGGGCATTGGCGGCATCACGCTTGCCTACCCTGAATGAAGGCACCAGCTTGGAGTCAGCGTCCAGCGCAACCCAGGTGTAAAAGTCGCCCACTTCGGCGGGATTCTCGCCGTCCTGGACGTGACGTTGCTTCTTGCCAACGTAGGCCCAGATTTCGTCAACCTCAATACGCTGGCAGTGTAGGCCCCGCATGGTGTGGTCAAGGACTTCCCCGCACGTATCCCCGACCTGAACCATTAGGCGCATGATGGTGTCTCTGTGAACGCCTGTCATGCGTTCCGTAGACCTAATAGAGGAACCTTCCACCAATGCCCGAATCACCGCCGTCTGTTTCTCTATCTTCAGCTTGTTCACGATGCCGCCTCTCAATCTGTGGTATACTAGGAAGGTGGAGCGGGAGGGATTCGAACCCTCTAGGGCCAGGGTGTAAAGGCCGGCCTGGGAACCCATCCCACCGCCCCATGCTCACCCCAAGATGCCACAAGCACCTTGGGGTTTCTTTATGCTCAGAGTTTACCACGTCTTGCCTAGTATGTCAAGGCTATTTGAGGCCAATTCCGATACATGTTCCTCAATTTCTCTTGACAACTAGCCTTCGCTGCCTTATCATAGCTGTCAGCAAGATAGGAGGTTGGCGCAAATGACTACAACGAAGCTTAGGAGTCCTAATTATCCGGCTGTGGGGTTGGGAGAGGCTGTTAGTTTAGTCAAGAAATTGTACCAGGCTGAGAAAGGTGGAATGTTCCCACCGGAATCATCGGCGGGGGCGTGGGGCTACAAGAGCTTTAGTGGCCCCGTGCGGAGCAAGTTTGCGGCTTTGAAACAGTATGGGTTCATTGACCAAAAGAAGGGACAAGGAGCCAAGCTCTCAGGCAGAGCCTTGACTATAGCTCTTAGAAATGAGGCGTCAAAAGAATACCTTGCAGCCCTCAAAGAGGCTGCATTTGAGCCATCATTGTTTCGGGAGTTCTACGAGGGAAACAAGTTCGACTCCTCCGATGACACTCTCAAACATGAGTTGATTGTCAATCGCAGGTTCACTGATGATGGGGCTGAGCAATTTATAGAGGCATTTCGCAGTGCAATGACTATTGCGCAACTGACCAAACCTGCTATAATATCAGGGCAAGAAGAAAGCCAAACTCAAGATAAGGATGATGACATGCTTGAGCCACCCCCCACCAAAGACACCATAACGATTCCCATTCCCTTTAGTCCTGAGAGAATCGGGAGGCTTGTTATTCCAACTGGAATGACTGCCGACGATTGGAAACGTTTGGACAGGATTCTGGCAGCATACAAACCTGAATCTTAGGAGAATAGGCATTCAAGACAAGGTACAAGGGCTACAGCAAGCCATTCGTGACCTTCATGGCTGTGACTCGACTTGGATTGAGTCCGTTCCCGTGAAGGAAACCTTCCAGGGCCAGACGGTCTGGGAAGGCACTGTGCAAGTCTTTGAGCTTCAAGGGCATCCCACAGCCAGTCGGTGCTATGCCTGGTCGCACGCCACCCAGGGCAAGAAACGCCGCTTTGTGGCTGTGCTGCACCAAGGGCCGGTGGACTCGCCAGAGAAGGCGGTTAGGGCTGCAATCGTTCAGCACGTTAGGGAAAAGGCGGACTAGGCTCATGCCCTGGATTATCACGGCGCTGGTCATTGGGAGTGCCATAGGCATCTGGGTTGGCTTCTGGGAGCACAAGCGCATGGTCAACTTCCAGAACCGTGCGGTTATGCGTGACATACGTGGTAATGTGCTTTTTGGGGCAGCCCGTGTAGCCATCGGCGTTGGCATCCTTTGGGGAGTTATTAGCACCGGCCTTCTATTGTTTGTCTTCTGGGTGGTAAGTCTGTTTTGACCACGGTCTCCAAATTAGGACACTACCAAGGAGTAGGTTCCGTTGACAGTCCCGACACGTCGGGACTATGATGATTTAGCCCTCGGATTCTCTGGTCGTGAAGGAGGCACCATGCCGGAAATGGTTATTGACAGCATCCGGGTGAGCCTGATGAACTACCAGCGGGTGGTCATACTCAAAGAGAAAGACTCCGATAGGTACTTGCCTATTTGGATAGGCCCCGCAGAGGCAGACGCCATCGCTGTCAAGCTCCAGGATGTTTCTGTCCCTCGGCCTCTGACCCATGACCTGCTGGGGTCCGTTATCAAGTCCCTGGGCGCAGGGCTGATTCACATTACTGTTTGCGACCTACAGAACGACACATTCTTCGCCAAGCTGAGCCTGCAACTGGACGGCAAGGTGGTGGAGGTGGACTCACGGCCAAGCGACGCTATTGCTCTGGCTGTTCGCGCAGGCGTACCCATCTACGTAGCCGACAGCGTGTTAAACAAGGCGGGCATCGTTCTTGACGAGTCGGGTAAGCCGATATTACCAGAGGATAAGGCGGGAGAGGCAAAGCCTGCCGAGGTGAGGGAGGAGGACCTGCGCCGGATGTCCGCTTTCACAGAGTTCATCAAGACACTGGACCTGGAAGACCTGGACAAGGGCAGATAGCAGACCACTGACCACTCTTCACGGAACTAAAACCAGGAAAGCACTCCGGCTTAGAGCCTGTGAAGAAATGCCGGACTCGGCAAACGAGGGAACCCCGCCCCAGATTGCCACGCCCCGATTCGCGAACTCATCGGGGCTCGCAATGACAATTCCCTCACACGCTCTCAGAGCAGTCGGACTGTTTTTGTTTGGAAGTCGCGTTCGGCCTCGTTGACCCTCCCAAAGGCATGTGATAAAATGCGCAAAGTTTGGCGGCGGCCATGAGCAGGCGGGGAGTAGGCCTGGCCCTCAGGCTGATGGGGCTGGGGTGGTACATAGCCGCAAGCATCATCCTTGGCATTGTGGGCGGATGGTGGCTTGACCGCTGGTTGGGGACGCTACCCCTTTTCACTATCCTGGGAGTCATAGCGGGTAGCGGTGTGGCCTTCTACGGTGTGTATCGCATGATCTTGCCTCTGATAGGCAACAACGGAGCTAACGAACAATGAAGAGGAGCATCTAGCTTTGAGCGCCGGTGGTAAGCGGATAGTCCTTGTGCTAGCTGCCGGCGTGGTGGCGCTGTTTGTCTTCGGCTTCGTGGTGGGAGCCATAGGCAGCGCCTTCTTCGGAGGTGGTGAAGAGGGCGGTTTCCTGCCCAAGCCCGAGGTACACTTACCACCGCAGCCTGTGCTGGCCCACGATGCCGAAGAGGCGGAACATGGCGGCCTGCCGGGAAGATTCGTGCTCACCAATACCCTCCTCTCCTCCTGGATCACCACCCTGGTTCTCATCGTCTTGTTCTTCTTCGCTACGCGGAATAGGGATCCCGGCAAGGCTCCCAGGGGCCTGCAAAACCTGATGGAGGCGGTAATCGGCGCAACGTACGACTTTGTGGAGAGCGTTGCGGGGCATGAGAACGCTCGACGTTTTTTCCCTCTCTTTGCTACCATCTTCCTCTTTGTACTCACCAACGCGTGGCTGGGCCTATTGCCCATCTATCCCAGCCTGGGCTTTACTGAGAATGGCCGCTTTTTCACCAGCGAACCCCTGGCGCGACACCTGCTACGCCCCGCGGGCACAGACCTGAACATGCCAATGGCCCTGGCTTTGATCTCCTTTGTTTTCGTAGAGTACTGGGGACTCCGTACCCTGGGCTGGCACTACTTCGGCAAGTTCTTCCGTTTCGGGACTTTGCTGCGGGCACGCGGGCCGTCGGGACTCTTTCAGGGGATGATAGACATATTTGTGGGCATGCTGGAGTTGCTGAGCGAGTTTGTGCGTATCGTGAGCTTCACATTCCGGCTTTTTGGCAACATGACGGCAGGAGAGATACTTTTGCTGGTAACGGCATTCCTTATACCGTTCGTGTTCTCCCTACCCTTCTATGGGCTGGAACTTCTGGTAGGATTCATCCAGGCCCTGATCTTTGCAGGACTGACGCTGGTATTTGTGACCATTGCGGTGATGCCGCACGAGGGTCATGAGGCTGAGGAGCACGGCTAGGAGCTTGCTAAGGAGGCGCACACCATGGACATCTTGGCATTCATTGTTGGAATCATTGCGCTGGCAATAGGGGCCACAGCTCTGGCCGTTGCTGTGTATACCATGGCTACCCGCCAGGAATCATAGTCGCTTTGAAGAGCTAGGTTTTATTCAACCGTAAGCAATGTTGAGGAGGTAACACGATGGATGCAGAAGCCGCTAAGTTATTGGGAGCCGGCCTTGCCGCAGGGCTGGGTATGTTGGGGCCTGGAATCGGCATCGGCATTCTGGGTGCGGGAGCGCTGAACGCCATCGGCAGAAACCCCGAGGCGCGAGGTCCGATTCTGACCAACATGATCCTGGCCATCGCCTTTGCCGAGGCCCTGGGCATCTACGCTCTCATCGTAGCTGTCATCCTGGCCCTGGTAGTATAAGGGCTCCCACGGCGACCCAGGAATAGAACCCTTTCTTAGTGAGGTCGTATGGACAAGTTAGGCTTTCACTGGCCCAGCCTAGTGGTGTACCTGGTGAACTTCACCATTCTGCTGGGCATATTGTACGCAGTGGGGTACAAACCTATCCTGCGCATGCTGGACCAGCGATCCCAGCGCATCCGCGAGAGCCTGGAGCAGGCGGAGCGAATCCAGAAAGAGTCGACGGAGCGCCAGGCGGCGATGGAGCGCCAGCTTCAGGAGGCCCGCCGGGAGGGCCAGGCTCTTATAGAGCAGGCCAGGCAGGCCGCCGAGCAGTACCGGGAGGAGGAGCGGGAGAAGGCACGCCAGCAGGCCAACGCCTTCGTCGAGCGCGCCCGAGCGGACATTCAGCGGGAGCGAGACAACGCCATTGAAGAGGTGCGGAGCCAGTTCGCAGACCTGGCTATCACGGCGGCGGAACGGGTGATCCGGCGCTCCCTGGACCGGGACGCCCACAAAGAGCTCATTGACCAGGTGCTGGAAGAGAGCGGCCAGTTCAGGAAGGAATCTTAGAGAATGGCCAGACGCCCAACGGCAAAGAGGTATGCTCTGGCCGCTTTTCAGATTGCCAGGGAGTCCGGGCAACTGGAGAGTTGGGCAAAGGACCTTGGGGCGGCACAGCAAGCCCTCCAGAACCCGGCCCTGCGGGCGTACCTGGAGCTACCGAAGATCCGCATAGAGCACAAGATAGAGACCTTGCGGACGGCCCTGGCCGGCGTGAACCCCCTGGCGCTGAATCTTATGTCTCTCCTGACATCGCGCGCCTCCGTGGGACTTCTTCCCCGCATAGTGGACGAGTATCAGCGGCTGATGGACGCTCACCTCAACCGTGAGCGTGCTGAGGTGGCCACAGCCATTCCGCTGGAGCAGGAGCAGAGTAACAGGTTTACCCAGCAGCTTCGCCAGTTCCTGGGCAAAGATGTGATACTCACCAGCCGGGTGGACCCGGAAGTCCTGGGAGGACTGGTGGCCCGGGTGGGCGACAGGATAATTGACGGAAGCGCGCGAGGAAGGCTCATGGCTCTCCGCAAGAGCCTGAGCGAGGCCAGGGGATAGAGTGAATGAACATGTCATTTAGAAAACCCTCTTCTACCCCCGCCTGAAGGCGGGGGCATTGATGCCGCAGCCTTCAGGCTGCGGTGGTGGTAGGGACTTTGGGATAGGTTCTTGTATGCAGGTAAAAGCAACACAAAACAGCAGAAGGCGTACGCGAATCAAAGCAAACAAGATTCTTCGGTCATGCCGCACTCAGCGGCCCTTCCTCAGAATGACGAATGCGTAACGAGGTAAAACTATGACATCACGTGGACAGGACATCGCCGCAGTGATCAAGCGCCAGATCGAGGAGTTTTGCGGCGGCATCAGCATGGTGGATGTGGGGACTGTCACGGAGGTGGGCGACGGCATTGCCAGAATCCACGGCCTTGGCGGCGTCCAGTACACGGAGCTTCTACAGTTCCCCAACGACATAACAGGCATGGCGATGAACCTGGAGGAGGACAGCGTTGGCGCGGTGCTGCTGGGTGACGACGCCAAGATCAAAGAGGGAGACGAGGTTCGGGCCACCGGGCGCATCGCAGAAGTGCCCGTGGGCCAAGCCCTGATTGGAAGAGTGGTGGATGCCCTGGGCAGGCCGGTGGACGGCAAAGGCCCCATCCGAACAGATAAAACCCGCCCCGTGGAGCGCGTGGCTCCCAACGTCGTCACTCGCCGGTCGGTGAACGTGCCGGTGCAAACCGGGATCAAAGCAATAGACGGCATGATACCAATAGGACGCGGGCAGCGCGAGCTAATCATCGGCGACCGGTCCACTGGCAAAAGCGCCATCGCCCTGGACGCCATAATCAACCAGCGCGGCGGAAACCTCACCTGCATCTACGTGGCCATCGGCCAGCGGGTAGGAAAAGTGGCTCAGACTGTGGCGATCCTGGAGCAGAACGGGGCCATGGAGCACACCATTGTGGTCGCAGCCAACGCCTCGGACCCAGTGGCCCTGCAATACCTGGCGCCCTACACCGGCTGCGCCATGGGCGAGGAGTTCATGGAGCAGGGCAAGGACGCCCTGATAATCTACGACGACCTGTCCAAGCACGCATGGGCCTACCGCCAGCTCTCCTTGCTGCTGCGCCGGCCCCCCGGACGGGAGGCTTATCCGGGCGACGTTTTCTATCTGCACAGCCGCCTCCTGGAGCGGGCAGCCCGCATGGACGATGCCCACGGCGGCGGCTCCCTGACGGCGCTGCCTATTATTGAGACCCAGGCAGGAGACGTTTCGGCGTACATTCCAACCAACGTCATCTCCATTACCGACGGCCAGATCTACCTGGAAACCGACCTGTTCAACGCTGGCACAAGGCCCGCAGTGAACGTCGGCCTTTCGGTGTCGCGGGTAGGCGGCTCGGCGCAGCGCCGTGCCATGCGCCGTGTGGCGGGTCGGCTGCGCCTGGACTTGGCCCAGTACCGGGAGCTGGTGACCTTTGCCCAGTTTGGCACATCCGACTTGGACGTGGCCACCCGCTCCCAGTTGGAGCGCGGCCAGCGCATCAGCGAGGTGCTGAAGCAGCCGCAGTACGATCCCCTTTCTTTGGAGAAACAGGTCACAATCATGTACGCCGTCATCAACGGCCATATGGACGACGTGCCCATCAGCAAAGTATCCGAGTGGGAGGTCGCCTACCACCGGTATATGGAGACCAATTACCGCCCGATTCTGGAGAAGATTGCGACAACCTTTGACCTGGACCAGGAGGGTGAGAACGCCCTGGTGGAGGCCATCAAGGGCTTCAAACAGACCGTCAAGCTGGATTAATGCGCAGGAATAGCCCCGCTCACTTCCTTCGACAGGCTCAGGATGAGCGGGGCGAGAGAGTAAAAAGGAGACACATAGTGTCGCTGGTAGATGAAGCAATCAAGTACCTCAAGGGGAAGCCGGTGATAGTGGTCACCAGCCTGGAGAGCGAAGACTACCTGCAAGAGGTTTCGGGAGTCCTGCTAGACGGGTCCGATGGCTGCCTGGTGGTGCAGCAGGAGGATGAGGCTTCTCCCACCATCATCAATGCGGCTTTCGTAGCCTGGATATACGAAGACACGGGTGAGGACGAAGAAGAAGACGAGAACGACCAGCCGGCCTAGCTGGGCGTATAAAGATCAGGAGCCACAGGTCAAATGGCCAACATACGAATCATTAGACGACGCATCCGCAGCGTACAGAACAGCGCCAAGATCACCAAGGCGATGCAGATGATCGCAGCATCCAAGATGAGGCGTGCCCAGCAGTTGACCCTGGCAGGCAGGCCCTACTCTGAAAAGATGCTCAACGTTCTGGCAGACCTGGCGGCGCAGCCTGCGGACGCGGAAGAGGTCCATCCCCTGCTGCGACATCGCGAATTCAAGCGTATAGAGGTAATCCACATAACACCGGACCGCGGCCTGTGCGGCGGCCTGAACTCCAACCTGAACCGCACCACAGGGCGGTTCATCCTGGAGCAGAACGTGCCAGTCAGCGTGGTGACCGTGGGCCGCAAGGGACGGGATTTCATGGTGCGGTTTGGCCGGGAGGTGCGCGCCGTGTTCACTAACCTGGGCGACCGACCCGGTGTTGCTGATATTCTGCCCATAGCCCACCTTGCCATAGAGGACTACACCAGCGGATACGCGGACCAGGTGCTGATTACCTATTCGAATTTCGTCACCACCGCCGTTCAACGCCCTGTGATGCAGAGGCTGCTCCCCGTGGAGCCTGCCGCTTTACCGCCAGGGCAGGCAGTAGGCTATATATACGAACCGCGCAGCCTGGAGGTGCTGGGCGCCCTCTTGCCCCGGTTCGTGGAGATGCAACTGTATCACGCCGTGCTGGAAAGCATAGCCAGCGAGCAGTCGGCACGCATGGTGGCCATGCGCGCCGCCACCGACAATGCCCTGGAAATGATTGACAGCCTGACTCTTATGTTGAACAAGGCTCGCCAGGAGAGCATCACCAGGGAGCTGCTGGACATCGTTGGCGGAGCGGCGGCGTTGGAGGGATAGCAAAGGTGCCGAAAGCCCAACTAAGATTCTTGAAAAGGTGAAACGAATATGGCACAAGGGACCAAAGGCAAAGTAGTGCAGGTGATGGGCACGGTGGTGGATGTGGAGTTCCCGCCAGATACGCTGCCTAGCCTGTACAACGCTGTGGAGTTGGACCTGCACGGGCAGCGCCTGGTGCTGGAGGTGGAGCAGCACGTGGGGAACAACTGGGTGCGGTGTTTGGCCATGGGCCCCACCGATGGCCTGGCCCGTGGAATCGAGGTGGTGGACACAGGAAAGGCCATCACAGTGCCTGTGGGCAGGCCCACCTTAGGACGGCTGTTCAATGTGGTAGGGGAGGCCCTGGACAACCTGGGTGACGTGGGCGCCGAGCAGCACTGGCCCATCCACCAGGACCCTCCTCCCTTCGACGAGCAAGAGACCAGCACGGAGATGCTGGAAACCGGCGTCAAGGTAATAGACCTGATAGCCCCATTCACCCGCGGCGGAAAGATTGGCGCGTATGGCGGCGCTGGCGTGGGCAAAACGGTCATTATCCTGGAGCTCATCAGGAACATCGCAATGGTGCACAAAGGTTTCTCCGTCTTCGCCGGCGTGGGCGAGCGATCGCGTGAGGGCAACGACCTGTGGCACGAGATGCAGGAGTCTGGCGTCATCAAGAACACAGTAATGGTGTTCGGCCAGATGAACGAGCCGCCGGGAGTCCGGCTGCGCATTGGCCTTACGGGCCTCACCATGGCGGAGTACTTCAGGGACGTGGAAGGCCAGAACGTGCTCTTGTTCATAGACAACATTTACAGGTATATCCTGGCGGGCATGGAGGTGTCCGCGCTTCTGGGGCGGATGCCTTCGGCGGTAGGTTACCAGCCCACGCTGGCCACGGAGATGGGTGAGCTTGAGGAACGCATCACGTCCACCAAGAAAGGCTCCATCACCTCCGTCCAGGCCATCTACGTGCCTGCCGACGACTACACTGACCCTGGCGTCGCCACCACCTTCGGCCATCTGGACGCTGTAATAGCACTGGAGCGGTCCATAGCGGAGCAGGGCCTTTATCCGGCCGTGGACCCGCTGACATCCAACTCCCGCATCCTGAACCCCACCATTGTGGGAGAGGAGCACTACCAGGTGGCCCGGGGATGCCAGCAGGTGCTCCAGCGTTACAAGGAACTCCAGGACGTTATCGCCATACTGGGAATGGAGGAGCTTTCGGAGGAGGACAAGCTGACTGTGTCCCGAGCCCGGAAGATACAACGGTTCTTCTCTCAGCCATTCTACGTGGCCGAGGCATTCACAGGCCGCCAGGGGCGCTACGTGGCAATCAAGGAGACGGTGCGCGGCTTCAAAGAGATTCTTGAAGGCAAGCACGACGACCTGCCTGAGCAAGCCTTCTACATGGTAGGCACAATTGACGAGGCTGTGGAGGCAGGACAGAAGCTGAAGGCGCAGTCGAGGTAGCCAAACCTAATGCCCACAATGCAGTTGGAAATAGTCACGGCGGAGCGCCTGGTCTACTCGGAACAGGTGAACTGTGTTGTAGCGCCCGGCATCGAAGGAGAGCTGGGTATCCTGCCCCACCACGCACCCCTCTTGACCACACTGCAACCAGGGGAGTTGCGCATTATGAGGGAAGGACAGGCAGACATCTACTTGGCAGTGAGCGGCGGCTTTTTGGAGGTGATGGCCAACCGGGTAGTGGTGCTGGCCGACGCGGCGGAGCGTGCCGATGAGATAGACGAGACGCGCGCCCAAGAGGCCGTGCACCGTGCCCAGGAGCAGTTGGAGCACCGCTCCGCCGACATTGACCTGGAGCGAGCCCTGGCCTCAATGCGCCGCGCCCAGACCCGTTTGAAGGTGGTACGCCGTCGCAGGCACCCACCTACCCCTGGGTAGTCCTGCCGCCCCCGCGCGAAGGGCCTTGCGGTTGCCCGCGACGGGTGCCCTCCGCCTCCGGCTTTGCGCTCTGGGCATTCAGATAGAAGGTCATGGACTGAAGGGCCAGGACCGGGTCAATGCTGCGAACCTTGACATGTGCCGGCACCTGAGTCGCCACAGGGGTATAATTCAGAATAGCCCTGACGTTACAGGCCACTAGCTGGTCTACTACCCTCTTGGTTTCCGAGGCAGGCACTGCCACAATAGCAATGTGGATATCCGCCACTCGCAGGACCTCTTGAAGGCGCCGTATCGGCTGCACCACGATGTCTCCAATGGTCTGGCCCACCATTTGCGGATCGGCATCGAAGGCAGCGACCAGCTTGAAACCCTCGGGAGCGAACCCAGGGTAGCCCAGAACGGCCCTACCCAGGCGGCCAACGCCCACCAGAGCAACCTGCCACTCCCTATCCAGGCCCATGATGCGTCGGAGCTCCTGTAAGAGGTAGCTCACGGAGTATCCCCGGCCTTGCTTGCCGAACCGCCCGAAATAGCTGAGGTCCTTGCGTATCTGCGCGGGAGTCACCTGCACCAGGCGTCCCAGTTCTTGTGAGCTCACCACCTCCACCCCACCCCGGCTGAGCTGCACCAAGGCCCGAAGGTAGTGGGGAAGCCGCATGACCACCACCTCCGGCGCCTCCGGTGTCACCCCGGCATGAAAGGAACGTTCCGCTGTCATGGCGTGATTGTAGTAACTTTCACAAACAACGTCAACACAGAGAAACAGCCAGAAGTCACCGTGCTATACTATGCCCAGCCAGGTAACTACCATGAAGAAACGAGACCTGCTATCCATTGCCGACCTTTTGCCCAAAGAGATCCAGGGACTCTTGAACCGGGCCATAGAGATGAAGAAGGGCGCACAAAGCCAATGCCTAGCTGGGAAAAGCGTCGCCATGCTGTTCGAGAAGCCATCGCTAAGGACGCGAGTCAGCTTTGACGTGGCGGTGCACCAGCTAGGGGGCCACGCCATCTACCTGGGCCGCGACGAGGTGGGACTGGGGAACCGCGAA
This sequence comes from Dehalococcoidia bacterium, assembly GCA_030651175.1. Taxonomy (GTDB): domain Bacteria; phylum Chloroflexota; class Dehalococcoidia; order Lucifugimonadales; family SHYF01; genus SHYF01. The sequence continues at coordinate 4,357 of JAUSCR010000076.1, read as the reverse complement.
GGCGTAAGCGACGTTGGACGGGTGCTGTCGCGGTATGTGGACGCCATTGTAGCCCGGACCTACTCCCACCAGACGCTGGAGGCCCTGGCGTCCTATGCTGCTATACCAGTGATCAACGCCCTCTCGGATGCGGAGCACCCATGCCAGGCACTGGGAGACCTGCTGACCATCAAGGAGCACATCGGAGGCCGCCTGGAGGGACTGACCATCGCCTTTATTGGCGATGGCAACAACGTGGCCGCCAGCCTGGCGCTCGGGGCCGCAGCCGTGGGCGTCAGCTTTGCCATCGCTTCCCCACCCGGCTACGAACTTCCTGAGCAAGTCGCAAAGCAGGCCCAGGACTTGGCCAGAACATCCGGCGCGGCTATCAGACAAGTGCGCGACCCTAAAGAGGCGGCACGCCAGGCGGACGTGGTGTACACCGATGTATGGGTGAGCATGGGGCAAGAGTCGCAAGGCGACCAGCGGCGGCGCGACTTCCAGGGATACCAGGTCACGCCAGAGTTGATGGCCCTGGCCAGTCCCAAGGCTGTCTTCATGCACCCTCTGCCGGCACACCACGGCCAAGAGGTTGCAGATGGTATGCTGGAACACTCCCAGTCGGTCGTGTTTGACCAGGCAGAGAACCGCCTCCATATCCAGAAGGCAGTGCTGGAGCTTCTCCTGGACGCCACGGGATGATACTAGCACTTGTTTGCGAAAAAGCGCGTTATCATTATTCCGCTCAGGATGAGCGGGTGATGTCAACAGGGCCAAACAGCTCTTAGGAGCGTTCGCTGAGTCGTTAGCTACGCCATGAGCAAACCATCTATCGTAATTGTCGGACGCCCCAACGTGGGTAAGTCCACGCTGTTCAACCGGCTGGTAGGCCGGAGGGCTGCGGTTGTCACCGACATTCCAGGCACCACGAGGGACCGCATTGCCCTGGACGCTGAATGGGAGGGGCACCGGTTCATAGTTGTGGACACAGGGGGCCTGGAGGCCGCGCCTACATCTCCCCTGTACCAGCAGGTGGTGGCCCAAGCAATGTTGGCCATGGAGGCAGCGGACGCTATCATCTTTGTCACTGATGTACACGATGGCCCCACGCCGGTGGACATCGACATCAGCCAACAACTGCGACGGACGGGCAAGCCTGTGGTCCTGGCGGTGAACAAGGCCGACAATACCACCACGGAACAGGAAGCACTGGATTTCTACCGTCTTGGCCTGGGAGACCCCATAGCCATAAGCGCCCACCACAACCGTGGCATTGACGACCTCATGGAGACGGTCATGGCCACTATCCCCCAGGCCGAGGAGTCGGAAAGCGATGTGACGGACCTCCTGTCCCTGGCTATAGTCGGCCGGACCAACGTGGGCAAGTCGGCGCTTCTCAACGCCATACTTGGAGAAGAGCGCGTCATAGTCAACGAAACGCCCGGCACCACCCGGGACGCCATAGACACCCCTACCATTTACCAGGGCCAGAAGATGCTGCTGATAGACACAGCGGGTATACGCCGTCCCGGGCGGGTTGAGCAAGGCATCGAGACGTACAGCGTCCTACGCACCCTTCAGGCCGTTGACCGCGCCGACGTTGTGTTCCTGGTGCTGGATGCCACGGACATGGTCGCGGCCCAGGACACCCATATCGCCGGCCATGTGATAGACGCCTTCAAAGGGCTGGTCATTGTTGTGAACAAGTGGGACCTGGCTCCGCAGCTTGGAGTGGACGAGGCCGGCTGCCTGGAAGAGATCCGACAGCGCTTCAAGTTCCTGCCATATGCCCCCGTCCGGTTCACCTCCGCACTGAATAAGACCGGCGTGACCGAAGCCCTGGACGCCGCACTGATGGTCTACCGGGACTGCAGCAAAGAGGTCTCCCACCATAAGCTCTATTCCGCCGTGCTGGACGCCATGGCAGAAAATCAACCGTCGGCCCGAAAGGGAAGGGTGCTGCGACTGAAGGGCGTAGCCCAGGAAGGGGTCAGGCCACCCACCTTTGTCTTTTATGTCAACGACGCCAGCCTGGCCCACTTCTCCTACCGCCGATACTTAGAGAATCGGCTGCGGGAGTCGTTGGAGTTCCGCTGGAGTCATCTGAAGCTGGTGTTCAAGGATGGCAAAGAGTGATGAGCAGAGGCAGCGAAGTCCAGTGATAGAGTACGCGCTAGTCCTGCCTGGGGCATACCTCCTGGGAAGCATCTCCTGGGGGCTTATCGTTGGGAAGATGACCCGCGGCATTGACGTGCGGGAACATGGCAGCGGCGCTACGGGAACGGCTAATGTCCTGCGAACCCTGGGCCCGCGATGGGCAGTCCTGGTGCTGGCGGCAGACGTATCCAAGGGGGTCATAGCTGTGCTCCTGGCCAAACTGGTAATCGGGTCCCCCGTAGCGGAGGCTCTGGCCGGTTTCCTGGCTGTACTGGGGCACAACTGGCCCGTGTTCAGCCGGTTCCAGGGTGGCCGGGGCGTGACCACAGGGGTGGGTGGCATGGCCGTCATGTCTCCGTTGGTGGCTGCCATTGCTTTGGGAGTTTTCGTATCCACCATCGCCATAAGCAGGTACGTCTCGCTAGGCTCTATCCTGGCGGTGACCACCGCCGCAGTCGTACTTACGCTGCTGGTGGTAGCCGGCCAGGAACCTTGGGAGTACCTCATATACGTCGGCGCAGGGTGTCCTCTCATCCTCTGGCGGCACTCCGGGAATGTCCAGCGGCTCCTGCAAGGTACGGAGCGACGCCTCTGGGGAGGAGAGAAAACGCCGGGCCAAGAGCCTCCAAAGAGGGAGACTTGAGCATCTCACCCGTAGCCGCAGGGGTAATCGGCACCACCAGTTGGGGGACCACCCTGGCCATCATCACGGCGCGCCAGGGACATCGCGTTACGCTGTGGGCCCGCACGCCGGAGGAGGCGAAGAAGATACTACAAGACATGGATAACTATCGCTTTCTTCCAGGGTTCCCCTTCCCTCCTTCGTTACGTGTCACCGCCTCCGAGAAAGATGCCTTTGGCCAGGCCCAACTGGTGATCCTGGCCGTTCCATCCAAGAGCGCACGGGCCAACGTGCAGAGGCTGCGGGATGTCCTGCCCCACGACGCGCTGGTGGTAAGCGCCACCAAAGGGCTGGAGGTGAGCACTGGCCTGCGCATCAGCCAGGTGCTACAGGAGGAGCTTCCTGAATCCCTCCACTCCCGCATTTGCGTTCTCTCGGGGCCTAACCTGTCCACGGAGATCGCTCGCGGGCAGCCCGCATCTACAGTGGTGGCCTCGGCGGATACCAAGGCAGCGCTGGCGGCCCAGGAAGCGCTCATGACGCCTCTGTTCCGTGTGTATACCAGCTCCGACGTGATAGGCGTGGAGCTGGCCGGGGCGTTGAAGAACATCATTGCCCTGGGGGCGGGCATCGGAGATGGACTGGGATATGGCAACAACAGCAAGGCCGCATTCATCACGCGGGGCCTGGCAGAGATTACGCGCCTGGGAGTGGCTGCGGGCGCCAACCCACTCACCTTCGCTGGACTGGCCGGCATGGGCGACCTCATCGCCACCGCCGCCAGCCCTCTGAGCCGCAATCGCCACGTGGGAGAGCAACTGGCCAAGGGACGTCCCATGAAGGAAATCCTGGCCTCGATGCAGAACGTGGCCGAAGGTGTGGACACCACCGCCGCAGCTGTGAAGATGGCAAACAAGCTTGGCGTGGAGATGCCCATAACCCAGGCGGCGTACCGCATCCTTTTCGAGGGGCTGGACCCACGGCAGGCGGTGGTGGAGCTTATGGGCAGAGCGCCCCAGCCGGAGTGGGTGGGCGTGCCACCCCATACGCCTTCCTGAGCCGAAGACGGGCAAACTGGCAAGGAAGGCGACCCTGCGATTCGTTTCCGACGTTATGTCAAGGCCGTGAAGCTGGGCCATATCTGAACGGGAAAAGATTTTTGGGGAAACAAATCCGATTCTCGTAACGGTTGCCGATGGAGCCTGAGGGACCGGTGTTATGGATGGAGACATGCCACAAGTGTAGGCGGTGCGATGTGGTATGGGGAAGGGGGAGGTGGCGGAGAGAGCATTGCTGGCGGATATACAATGGCAGTAAGATGTGGGAAGGCAACTGGGGATGGAGCCATGCCAGTGGCGGCTCTGCTGGAAGACCATAATCCCCTCGAACCGGACGGAGTGACCCTGAACTTCAGTGGCAATCGGCGTCAATTGCAGAGAGTTAAATCTGACCCAAGGTAATCAAGGTCATGGTACGCAAGACTAAGTCCAAGAAGGAACCTTTCAAATTTAGACCCGCCGTTAGTTTTGGCACCGCTGCTGCTGAGCAAGATCCCTTATTGGACTCCTGTTTTATCTCTACCAACTATTATGACCAAAT
>JAUSCR010000065.1 GCA_030651175.1 Dehalococcoidia bacterium | reverse complement strand
TGCGCTCACAACCACGGCGGGGAGCCGGGACCTGAGCCTGGCCACCGTTGCCGGCCTGGTGGCAGTAGAGGCCGTGGAGCATCCCGCTGGCCTCTACCCTCCGAGCTATGTACGGTTCAACGTTTGGTCTGGAACTCTGACGCTGCTGGTAGACTCCGCGCCTTCGGGTGGCCTGGGGGTCAACGTTTACTACGGCGCTGTGCACACTCTCGATGCCACGGCATCTACCCTTCCGGCGAACCTTGAGGATCTGGTCGCCACAGGAGCGGCCGCCTATGCCGCCCTGGAGTGGGCCAGCTTTGCCACCAACCGTATCAATGTAGGTGGCGAGGATGTGTGGCGGCAGTATCTGGTGTGGGGGCAAGAACTCATGGCAGCCTTTATGCGCCGCCTGTCACAACTGAGTCGCAAGAATGCCGTACGCGCCCGTTCCCTGTACGTGCCTGCGCACCCTGGCCCAAGCCAGACCACCGATTGGGGGCCTTAGCTATGCGGCGCATCCTAGCAGGTTCCCGCAAACCCTTTCGACCATCCCCCTGACCCCCTTCCTGGCCAGGAAGGGGGGTGAGAGGTATATCTGGGGGATACCCCCAGCCCCCCACCAAAGGGGCTTTGCCCCTCTGGACTCCCATTTTTCAGCAGGTGGGGGTGCCAGAGGCTACTGCACCTTCCCCGTAAGTACCGGGGGTGATGTGGGACCTGGACTTCCTTCGTAAGGCTCTTTGGTGATTCCTATTCCCGACAGTTCGTTATAGGAAGTTGGGTACCTTACGTAGAGTTGGCCGTTTCCCATCTGGTCTACTTTGAACACCCCGCCGCTCGTGCGCTCACCGTCCTTGATCAGCCATACCTGGTATCCCATAGATTCACGTAGCGGTTCCAGCCCCTGAGAGACCACCATTCCCCAGGTGCGGTCCTGGCTTACCATAAGCATGCCACGGGCTTTGGGCACCTGGCCTGTGTTCTCCAGCAGCAAGGTCTCCACCCCAGGGGTAGCAGCGACATAGGTCAGAGTCCTCTGGTCGTTGATCATGGAGAACAGGTCCGTGTTCTGCTGTCTGAGGGTCCGCACCTCCCGCTGAAGGTCCAGGGTCGCTTGCAGCAGAATGCCCAGGAAGAGCAAGCCGAGGCTCGCCGCTACCGCGTAGCCGGCCGTGCTCCACCGGAGCCAGGGACTATGCCCCGCGCGCCAGGAGACCCGTGCCGGCCTTGCCTTGGCCAGGATGCGGTCCCGGAGGTACACAGGTGGAATGGCAGATGGCGCTAGGGAAGCCAGCGCCGCGGCAGCCTCCAGTTGTTCCCTTGCCAGGGGAGTGCAATAGGCGCACTCCTCAAGGTGCTCCTCCACCGCTTGGCGCTCGGCGGGTTCCAGAGCGCCCAGGGCGTAGGCAGGCAGCAAATCTTCTATGTGCGGGGATCTCACATTGACTCCTGATACATGGACAGGGCGGCCCGCAGCTTCTGCATGGCCATCCGCGTCCGCGTCTTAACCGTACCCAGGGGTTGATGCAACCGCTGGGCGATTTCAGACTGGGTGAAACCTTGGTAGTACGCCAGCTCCACCACCTGTTTCTGCTCCGGTGGCAGGGTGTTCAGCGCCCGGCGAACAGCGGCTCCCTCTTCGGACCTCTGAGCTCCAGCTTCGGGACCATCCTCCGGCATCAACCCGCTGACCAGAAGGTCCCTGCCGGCTTCCGCCAAGGTATTCTGCTGCCGGCGGTCGCGTCTTAGCTCGTCCACCACACGGTGGTGGGAGACCGTCATAATCCAGGCATGGAAGCTGCCCCTGTCAGGTCGGAAGGTCCCAGCTTTGAGCCAAAGATTCAAGAACACCTCTTGGGTCATCTCCTCTGCTCTGGCAGGCTCCCTCAGCATATGAAGGACGAACCCGTATACCGCCCTGCTATGGCGGTCGTATAGGGCGCCAAGGGCCTGAGTTTCCCCTTGGGTCACCAGGGTGACTAGCTGCTCGTCCGACAGTTCATCGTAGGGCACAGTCACCCTCCGGACACCCAACAGCTACAGGTATCCCTACTATTGTATACGTTCTCACAGCTTACTCGGATTCTCTCGGAATCTGTTGGACTGGCGGGTGCTATTCTACCACTCCCAGGCCAAGGGCGGCGCTCCTTTGACAGCTATGAGCGCCAATGCTATATTGCGTGGTGGAGGAGCGAACCGACCGTACCTACTCCTGGCAACAACTATAATGTAACCGGCAAAGAACCCCCATGTTCCCAAGGGGGTTCTTTGTGTTTGTAAGGGGGTAAACATGGATACAGGCGTCCTGATCAAGCTGGGCTTGCTTGTGATTGCCTTGCTCGCCTCGGCCTTCTTCTCAGCCTCCGAGGCGGCGTATCTGTCTATTCAGCGTGGCAAGCTGGCCCAGTTGATGAAGAGCGATCCAGAGAAATTCAGGAGAGTCAATCGCCTGGCTGGGCATCCTGAAAAGCTCCTTCCCACGGTGCTTACGGGGAACAACCTGGCCAACACAGCGGCCGCAGCCCTGGGCACAGGCCTGGCCATATCGCTTTTGCGGTCACCCGATGTCGCAGTGATAGCGTCTACTGTGGTGGTCACTATTGTGCTTCTTGTCTTCGGCGAGACCATACCCAAGGTCATAGCCGTCAGACACTCGGTGGGATTCGCGGCTGTCTTGGCGGGCCCTTTGCGGGTGGTGGAAGCCGTTCTGCTGCCGCCTATCTGGGTTCTAGGGAAGATCGTTCGTGCCGTGGGGCGGGTCTTTGGGGTGGCGGGTGCGGACATCGTCTCCGAAGAAGAGATCCGAGCCCTCATTGACATGGGGCGAGAGGCCGGTACGGTGGAACATTCCGATGCGCAACTGATTGAAAACGTATTCCGTTTCGGAGACCGGCAGGTTCGGGAGGTGATGACACCCCGCACGGAGATGGTGAGCCTGGAGAAGGGCGTTACTCTGGAGGAGTTCCTCCGTCTCTACCAGCAGCACGCCCATACGCGATTTCCTGTGTACGAAGGGAGTATGGACAACGTATTGGGGACTGTGTCCGTGAAAGACGTGGTTCAGGCCATGGCCGCTGGCAGCTTGAGGCCTCAGGATGACGTGACCCAACTGTTGCGGCCAGCCTACTTTGTGCCCGAGACCAAGCTGATTGGTGATCTGTTCCGGGAGCTAAAAGGGACAGGGTACCAGCTTGTCATGGCAGCCGACGAGTATGGCGGCGTAGCCGGCCTGGCTACCCTAAAGCAGATGGTGGAGGAGGTAGTTGGCCGTGTGGGAGAGGAAGGAGTGAGCGCGGAGGAGGATTTCCAGGTCATTGACGCCCGCACCTATCAGGTGGACGCAGGCATGGATGTGGAGGAAGCCAACACCCGGCTGGCCCTGGGTATTCCGGAGGGCAACTACGAAACAGTTGCTGGGTTCCTGCTTACTCGCCTGGGGCATATCCCGAAAGTAGGGGAACACCTGTATCATAACGGCTTCCTCGTGGAGATTGTGGAGATGCGTGGAGTGAAGATTGAGCAAGTGAAGGTAACGCGGGTCGCCAGGTCTTCCCCTGGGAACGGCCAGTGAACCCTTCCAGGGAAGATTCTGGGGTAATCCATGTCATTGCTTGACAGCGTAGAAGAGGCACTCAAAGCCACCGGCGTTATTCGGCTTCCGGGCGCCACGCTGCTGGTGGCGGTCTCCGGAGGACCAGACTCCGTGGCCCTTCTCAGCCTTCTGCACGAATTGGCCCAAAGGAATGCTTTCCATATCCACGCAGCGCACCTGGATCACGGACTGCGCGGCACAGAGAGCGACGAGGATGCCAGACATGTTCAGGAGGTGTGTCTCCGCCTGGGCGTGCCAGTCGCCACGGAGAAAGCAGACGTGGCGGCGCTCCGTGCCAGGTATCGCCTCTCCTGGGAGGCGGCGGCCCGCCAAGCCCGCTACGACTTCCTGGCGCGCGTTTCCAGGACGGTGGGGGCCACCGTTGTGGCCTTGGGCCACACTGCCGACGACCAGGCGGAAACGGTGCTGCTCCACCTGCTACGGGGCACTGGGATTCGAGGTCTGCGGGGCATGCTCCCCCTGTCTCGCTGGCGAAGCCGCGACGGTGCCTCAGAGGTGGCTCTGGTCCGCCCACTATTGGGGGTTGCCCGCCAGGAGACCGAGGCGTACTGCGCCAGCCATGGCCTGGCCCCCAGGTACGACTCATCCAACTTGGAGGAGAGGTTCACCCGCAACCGCATTCGTCGTAACCTCATGCCTCAACTGCGGCGGTACAACCCAGCCGTCACCCAAGCCCTGGTTCGCCTGGCCGGTACGGTGGCCCAGGACGTGGCGTATATTGACCAGCAGGTGCAGGCGGCCTGGCCGTCCATCGCCATCCGGGAGCCGTGGGGCGTGCGGCTGGACCGCCACGCTTTCAACGAGCTGCACCCTGGGCTTCAGGCCCACGCACTTCAACGGGCGTATGCGGAGGTGGCGGGCGAATCCCTGGACCTGAACTTGGCCCAGATTCAAGGCATGCGCCGCATGGCCGAGCAAGGTGCGGGCCGAGCCCTTTCGTTGGGCCACGGCCTGCGCTTCTTCACCACGTATCAGGAGCTGGTGGTCAGCCGCAAGGCGCAGGACTCTCCGTGGCCCGAATTGGAGCCGCTGGAGCTGCCCGACTCACCAGGAGAGGTCTGTGCCAAGGGCTGGCGTATCTCCCTGCGAAGGCTTGCCGTCTCTGAAATGGCGACGGAACAGCTTGGCAACGACCCATTCCGCGCCTACCTCAGCGGCGACGCCGTTGGCGGCAATGCCTTGGTGCGCATCCGCAAGCCTGGCGATTCGTTCCAGCCCCTTGGCATGAAGGGTTCCAAGAAGCTAAAGGATTTCATGATTGATGCCCACATCCCGCGTCTGTGGCGTGACGGTGTGCCCTTGGTAGTGACCGAGGAAGGCATAGCGTGGGTTGTGGGATGGCGCATTGCCCACTGGGCCAGGGTGACGCCTGAGACCGAGGAGGTGGTGGAGATAACGTTTTTCAGAGAAGACCGGCAGAATTGATCTCCGAGGGGGGGCCAGAGGGGGTTGTCTTACACTGGGAAAGGGGTGTTGTCTCAAAAGTCAGGAAGGTGCAGGGAACCTCGGTTCCCGCTGGGGGTCTGGGGGTATCCCCCAGATTCAAACCTCCCCCACTCCGTGTGGGAGTGGGGGACACAGGGGGTGAGGACCAGGACTTTTGGGACAAGGCATGGAAAACGGATTGGGGGATGTGCCCCCAATCTAAGTTTCCGCCCCTTGGCCTGGTGTTCCAATGCGTTGTGGACGCCGCGATAGCCTTTTCAACCATTCCTCTTGCGCATATAATGCTGGCTGTGATGGGTTTGTGGCTGGTGCAGGCGATTGCAGCCATAAGCATAGTGAATTTC
>JAUSCR010000062.1 GCA_030651175.1 Dehalococcoidia bacterium | reverse complement strand
CTTTGTCGGAGTGGCGGTTGCCGCAGGTGCCTTTGTCGGAGTGGCTGTGGGTGTTGGGGTTGGTGCTTCCGCCTGCCCGCAAGCCAGCCATAAGGATACCAGAGCCGCTATTATGGCTACCCGAAGAAACGGTCGGTAGATTCTGCCAACACTGCTTTTCATAACATCCCCCCTACAAAGAAGTAATCACTCCGCTTGCGTGCACGTCAATGAGTCAATAATCGCTGACACCTGAACCGCTGCTGTTCCCAGGTGCAAGCTATCAGACCGTAGCCCATCTTACATCCGTTTCCAGGCATCCGCCACTGACCCTAATGCCACCGCCGACTCTTTGTCAAGCCATACAAGTTGTAGCATCCTGAGGTCTCCCGAAAGCCACAACCCTCCGGCGCCTCCGCGGCTTCAACATGCACTCTACCGATAACGTGTTCACGTATCTTCATAGGTACTAGCGCCCTCGCAACTTGGGGTCCCACATGTCTCTGACGGCATCCCCAAAGAGATTGAACGCAAGAACCAGGACCATGATGGCTACTCCTGGAAAGATCATTAGCCACGGCGCTATCAACGCATACTGCTGCGTGCTGCCGGAAAGCATCCGCCCCCAGGAGGCATGGGGCGGCGGCACACCCAGTCCCAGGTAGCTTAGAGAGGCCTCAGCCAGGATTGCGCCCCCTAAACCTACCGATGCCAGGATAAGATAAGGCGCCATGGAATTAGGAAGGATGTGGCGCAGCATTATACGCAAGTTTGAAGCCCCTATCACTCTTGCTGCATCCACATATACGTTCTCTTTCGCGGATAGTACCACGCCACGGCTTATGCGGGCCGCACGAGGAAAAGTCCCAACACTAATAGCAAAGATGACCTTGTCTATCCCAGCACCCAACGCAGCCACTATGACCAACGCGAACAGGATAGCCGGGAAAGCTAGCAGAGCATCTATAAATCGCTGAATAATCAGATCCAACTTCCCGCCAAAGTAGCCACTCACGATGCCCGTCAGGTAGCCAGCGGTAGTGCCTAAACCGATGGCAAAAAATGCTACCGTCAGTGATATGCGGGTGCCGGTAACTATACGAGCCCACTGATCCCGCCCCAGATTGTCAGTGCCGAACCAGTATTGTGCGCTAGGGGCCTGCAGCCGCAAACTGACATCCGCAAAGTTTGGATCATGCCTCTGAATTGCGGGAGCGAACACCCCCATGAGTACTGTTACCAGGCAGATCACTAGGCCAAATGCCCCTAAGGGCTGTCGACGGAAAAACCTAAGCGCGCCACCCCTCCAACGCTGTAGGCGCTGGCCTAACGGCGCACCCAAGCGTATCTGTCCGGCGATATTTCGTTCTTCCATGGATCACCCCTCTCGGGTAGTTAGTGGTAATGCTTGGTAGCTAGCTGTAGCTAATGCGCGGATCCAGCCACCCGTATAGCATGTCAACCACCAAGTTGATCAACATAAAGACGATTGCAAAAGCGATTACCATGCCCTGTACAACAGGGTAGTCCTTGGTCTGTATAGCCTGAATAAAATACGACCCGATACCAGGAATGCCGAAGATGTACTCCAAAATCACCGTTCCGCCTAACAATGCGGCAAACTGAAGGCCAGCCAGAGTCACCACTGGGATAAGGGCGTTCTTTAGGGCATGACGCATGATGACTATCTGTTCCGAAAGACCCTTAGCGCGGGCAGTGCGGATATAGTCCTCCCGCATCACCTCCAACATAGAGGAGCGGGTCATCCTAGCTATAGTAGCTAGCCCGTTGTGTGACAGGATTATCACGGGCCAGATGAGTTGCTGGAAGTTTTCAACCGGGCCCTTCCAGATTGGGTTGTAGCCCAACGGAGGTATCCAGTTGAACCATAGCGCGCCCCCCAGAATGACCAGGAGCCCCAGCCAGAAGGATGGCGCCGCCAGGAAGAAGATACTCCAGAACCGCAAGAACAGGTCAATGAAACTGTTCTGCTTGACCGCCGATACAATACCTATTGGGACACCCACCACAATAGACAAGAGTTTCGCCAATATAGCGATCTCGAGCGTTATAGGAACTCTCTGCACAAGCTGACCTCCGACTGACAAATCGCTGTACAACGATTTCCCGAAATCTCCCCTGACGGTATCCCAAAGCCATCCGGCGTACTGTACATACAGGGGACGGTTCAGTCCCAGCTTCTCCCGAATAGCGTTTATGGAAGATTCTGATTTGACTGCGTCTTCGCCGCCCAGGATCATCGTAGCCACATCTCCGGGCAGCACTCGCAACACACCAAAGATAATGAGAGACAAAATTAAAAGGGTGGGGAAGATCAGAAGAACTCGCCTCGTCGCATATTTAAGCATTGCCTGTATTTCTCCTCATGATGGTGTGACCTCGGCTTGCCCATACGGCATGAAGTAAAGGCGTGTCCTGTGCGTCCAAAGTGGCAGGGATCGCAGGGGTCCTAGCACAAATTCATTCCCTTTCCTGGCAGGGATGTAATCCACCGCAACTACCCGCGAACGGTGTCCATTAAGTGTGCGGACAAGGCTTGGCACACATCGTTAGTAAGACTACTTGCCACCTCTACAGCCCCACCCGCAATTCACTCTTACACTGGACTGTAAACCACTACTAGCGGATACCATGTAGCGCCTGGCGAAGCAGACACTTTCGGCACACTACGTCACACCAAGGTACATACATTATGATAGCTTCGACACATTTGTCAATGCTGTGGCATATCGTCGTCTGCCATTCTTCTGGTTGCGGAACACGTCGCAGCGCAGGGAGTAACCAGTGCTGCGCAGTGTGAATCAGCACCCATGTGGGGAAAGGACAAGCTGGGCGTGATTTCGCGGGAGCGTGGACGGATGAGTTCGACATCTCTATGTGGGAAAGATCCTGAAATGCCTGCCTGAAATGCCTGAATGAGCAAGGCATTCTCGGGAGCCTATCCCCAAGGGTGTCTTGGAAAAGAAGCGGCAATGGAAAAAGCCCTACAATGTGTGTAGGCCATATGTCACTCATCTACTGGATCAGTACAAGTTCTTGACTCACAGTGATCGCGATGGTAGAATCGCCCCGATTAGCATCTGGTATGGATGATTATGGCTGAAGCTCCCATCACATGCCACGTATCGTGTCTATGGTGGGGAGTCAATCGGCGTATGTCCTCTGCGTGTACGCGGGAGCGTCTAGGAGAGAAGGCCGATTCATAGGAATAGGAGTTTCCGGCCCTTGTGTCAAGTAATTGGGCTGAGCATGCTCAGCAAAAGCAGGGTTTCTGCCAAGCTGTGGTAAGTTTCATGCAGTATCTGACATGTAGTATCTGAAAGGAGGGCGGCATGGATTTTCGCGAAGTGGCAAGCAACGAAAAAATGGATGGCTTCCGCAAGGAAGTCAGGGCGTGGCTGGAAAAGAACGTCCCAGAAGAGATGAAAAACCCGGTGGACTCAGACGACCGGCATGAGGAGCGGTATCATTTCTGGCGTGAAAAGAATAAGGAGTTGGGGGCCAAAGGATGGCTCTATCCAACATTTCCCAAGCAATACGGCGGGGGTGGCCTCAGCGCGGAGCATGTTGATGTTCTGATTGAGGAGTTCCATGCCTACGGGGCCCCTTACGCCAAGCGGCCTAACTACCTGGCCGGGGTCCTGCTGGTTTGGGGCACGGAGGAACAGAGGCAAGAGTTCTTAGTGCCTCTGGTGAAAGGGGAGATGATCGGCTACAACAAGTACACGGAACCGCACTCTGGGTCTGACCTTGCCAGCTACCAAAGTACCGCCGTAAAAGACGGCGATATGTGGGTCCTCAACGGGTCCAATGCCTTCCCAGGTGGCCACGAGGACGAAACCAATGCTGTGTATTTTGGCCCTATGCTGACAGACAAAGAGGCGCCTCGTCATAGGAACCTGGGGTTCTTCATGGTTCCATACCCAACTCCGGGCCTGACATTCAAGAGAATGAACACTCTGCAGGGTACAGGCCAGTGCTTCATTTACCTGGATGATGTGCGAGTACCTAATGAAAACCTTGTCGGTGGTGACCACCAGGGTTGGCAGGTGATGGGCACTGCCCTGGAGCAAGAGCACGGAGGCAATGGTACTAACTATCACGAAGAGAAGCCCATTGACAACCTGGTAAGCTACATGCAGCGAAACCGGAAGGAAGGGAAAATCCCAGGGGGCGATCCGGTGCTGCAACAGATAGCGGCAGAGGCGTGGAATGAATTCCATTCAGTTTCGATCATGGACACGCGCGTTACATGGATGTACCACAATAAGATAAAGATGCAGTGGGAAGGCCCGGTCACTTTTGTATACGCCCGTATAAACACACTGCGCAATGCCGCAAGAATCCGGGAAGTGATGGGAATGTACGCGCTTCTTGGGGCACACGATCCCCTGGCTCCACAAGGGGGGGCGCAGGAGGTACATCAGCGTAATAGCTTGCAGGCTCAGCATGGGAGCGGCAGCTTCAATATCTCGAAAGTGGTCGCCGCTCGACGAATAGGCATCAGTCGTACCCGCGAACAAGCAGCTCCTACACCCAATACGGCTACGAACTTTGGCGTTTAGCCGCACATCTGAGCAATGAAGTGTGACGGGCCTGCGGAGTTGCCGGAAATGTTCGGGCATAGCTGTCAACGAATTAAGAACATGCAAGGATGCACCGGTTTCGGTAAGTTGCTTAGCTGTTAGAGTGTGGCGTGAAGCAGCGTTCCTGGGAAGGTATCGCAGATTACTCGCAAGGAGGGTGCCATGGACTTTCACGAGGTGACGCGTACCGAAGAAATGGAGAAATTCCGCAAGGAAGTCGGGGCCTGGCTCGAGCACAACGTGCCAGAAGAAATGAAGACTCCTGTGGAGGAGGAGGACCGCAGCGAGGAGCGGTATCATTTCTGGCGTCAGAAGAATAAGGAGTTGGGGGCCAAGGGATGGCTCTATCCAACGTTTCCCAAGCAATACGGCGGGGGTGGCCTCAGCGGGGAGCATCTTGCTGTCCTGCGGGATACGTTCGAGGATTACAGGGCCCCTTACGCCCATCGGCCTTCGTACCTCGCCGGAGTTCTGCTGGTTTGGGGCACGGAAGAACAGAGGCAGAAGTTTCTAGTACCCCTGGTGAAAGGGGAGATGGTCGGCTTTATAAAGTACACTGAACCACACTCTGGATCTGACCTTTCCAGCTACGAAAGTACCGCCGTAAAAGACGGCGATACCTGGGTGCTCAACGGGTCCAATGCCTTCCCAGGTGGCCACGAAGATGAAACCAATGCTGTGTATTTCGGTCCTATGCTGACAGACAAAGAGGCGCCGCGCCATAGGAACCTGGGTTTCTTCATAATCCCATACCCAACTCCGGGCCTGACCTTCAAGAGAATGAGGCTGGTTCATGGTGAAGGGCAGTGCTTCATCTACCTGGGTGATGTGCGGGTACCTGCAGATCATCTTGTCGGTGGTGACCACCAGGGTTGGCAGGTGATGGGCACCGCCTTGGAGCAAGAGCACGGAGGCCAAGGTCCTAGCTTCCACAGGGATGCACCCATAGACAACATACTAAGTTACATGCAGCAACACCTCAAGGAAAGAAAGAGCCCGGGGGGCGATCCGGTGCTGCAACAGATAGCGATAGAGGCGTACATTGAATCCCATGTTGACACTCTATTTGCCATGCGCGTTAGATCGATGTACTACGCCAGGATGGAGATGCAGTGGGAAGGCCCCATGGGTTTCCTGTATAACCGTATGCACGGAATCCGTAATGTTGGAAGAATCAGGGACGTAATGGGAATGGACACACTTGTAGGGCCTCACGACCCGCTCGCTCCGCAAGGCGGCGCCCAAGACGCGTACCAGCGTTCCAGCTTCATCCTGCAGCACGGCGCCGGCAGCCTCAATATCTCGAAGGTGGTTCTCGCTCGACGAATCGGCATCAGCCGTACTAGGGAGCAAGCAGCCCCTACCCCCGCTACAGCAACAAGCTTTAGCGTCTAGCAGGCTGCGGAAAAACTCCTTCGACCATACCCTCCGACTTTGTCCCGACAAGTCGGGATGAGCGGAGCACCATCGGACCTTACCCCCTTCCTGCCAGGAAGGGGGTAAAAGTTATATCTGGGGGATACCCTCAGACCCCCACCCCTTCGGCTGCACTCAGGGCAGGCTCCAAGGGCAGGTTTTCAACGTCTAGCTTCTAAGCTGACAGGGCCGCCAGCCCCAACGAACTCCCATACCGCTTGGATGACCACCTCCGGCTGCTCCTGGGGGATGAAGTGAGTGGCGTTGGGTACCTCAACGTGGCGGAAGCTGGGCGCAGACCTCGCAATGGCCTGGATGACCGGCAAGTTCTGTGGGGAGCGCGACGGAATAGGCTGGGTCATATAGAGGACAGGGAATTTGATTTGGGAAACCAGCTCCACCATTCCATCAGGCACTTTTGCCTGGGTGAACCTAAACTCCACCTCAGGAGAGCATTTCAGTTCCACCTTCCCATCGTTTCGGAGGCGTGTCCCGCCCTCCACGTACGCCTGTAGGATGTCTTCCCGCCAGTTCTTGAAGCTGTCGGCGGTGCGAAGCCGTTGAATGAACTGGTCTCGGCTATCCCAGACCGACCGCCGGCGGTTCGTCTGCTCCTCAGTTAAGTTGGGCCTTCTAGCATTAGCGCCGTCGCCAGCGCCAGGCCATTTATACGGAACATTGGGCTCTATGAGCACTGCACCGCGTATGCGCTGTGCCATCTGAGCACCGCCTACGACCGCTACGCCACCTCCACGGGAGTGTGCCAATAGCAGAACGTTGTCCAAACCCAGGGCATCCATGAAGGCAGGCAGGTCGCCGGCAACCTGTAACCACTCGAAGCCATCGCTTGGCATCTCCGAGTCCCCGTGACCGCGCAGATCCATAGCCAGTACTCGAAACCTGGACGAGAGAGCCTCGGCTATGGGTGTCCATACCTGGGCGCACAGTCCCCTGCCGTGGAGCATCACCATGGGAGGGCCGGCGCTAGGCCATTCCAGGTAGTGGAGACGTATGTCCTTGGTCTGAACGAACTTGCTTTCCAAGAGTCTCACCTCGGCTCAATCTGACTGAGATGCAGTATTTAGGGACTGTACCCCAATGAAGCGACATTTTCAACACTTGCCAGTGCTTCAAGTTTGCTGCGGGTTTAGACAACCGTGAGCGGATGAGGCAGCTACTGGGGTGATTCAGGTGACAACTGTTCGGCCAGCGCCTCTGGGTCCGTGACAGGCAGCAGGCAGGAGTAGTTCTGGCAAACAAAAACAGATGGCTTGCCATCCACCATGTACTTGTCGTCAAGCAGCGGGAACTCTGCGGCGCCGCCGGAATCGTCAGGGCTGAAGCCCGTGACCACCTTGTTGGGCAGGTAGCGGCCATGCACCTGCTCCAGAAGCGCCTGAGTGGCAGGATGGTCCACCGGTCCCACCACGGCAATCTCCTTGGGCGTGGATAGGTAGAAGTCCAGGGCGCATAGCCAGTGGCCGAAGCCTTGGGGCGCTTGCGCCATGCCCGACTGCAGCGAGCGTAGTGAGGCAACGGCCCGGTGGGAGTAGTCCTGATTGCCGGTGAGGATAGCCAGGCGCTGGAGCACGTCGGCTGCCACCGACCCGCCACAGGGGGTAGCGTTATCGAAGACATCCCGGGGCCGCAGGATCAGCTCCTCATGGTCGCGGCCAGTGTCGTAGAAGGCTTGCTCTCCTTCGTCCCAGAACAGGTCGAGCATAGCGTCGGCCAGGGTGCGGGCCTCGCGCAGCCACTTCAGGTCCAGGGTGGCCTCGTGCAGGGCCAGGAGGCCGTCAATGACAAAGGCATAATCCTCCAGGTAGCCCTTGAGCCGCGCCTGGCCGTCTTTGTAGGTGCGAAGCAGCCTGCCGTTGCCGTCTTTCAAATTGGCCAGCAGGAAGGAGGCGTTGGAGGCCGCAGCCAGCAAATAGTCTTGTCTGCCCAGGACCGAGGCCGCTTCAGCAAGGGTGCGCAGCATCAGTCCGTTCCAGGCCGTAACCACCTTCTCGTCCCGGGCAGGTGGTACGCGGCCCTGGCGGCGATCCATCAGCTTGTTCCGGGTCTCCTCCAGCACGTCAGAGAGCTCCTCATCGCTAATTCCCAACTCCTGGGCCAGTTCGCTGTGGTCACCGCGTATGCTCAGGATGCTCCTACCTTCGAAGTTGCCCTCCTGAGTCACCCCGAAGTAGCGGCAGAATACATCCGCCTTCTCCTTGCCCACCACCGACTCGATCTCACCAGGCGTCCAAAGGTAGTACGTGCCTTCCTTCCCTTCGCTGTCAGCGTCCTGGGTGGAGTAGAAGCCGCCCTGGGGGCTGGTCATCTCCCGCAGCACGTAGTCCAAGGTCTCCTGGGTTACCCGTAGGTACTGTAGATTACCCGTGAGCAGGTAGGTGTGCAGGTACAGCCGACTGAGGAGGGCGTTGTCGTAAAGCATCTTCTCAAAGTGTGGCACCATCCAGAAAGGGTCTGTGGAGTAGCGGTGGAACCCGCCGCCCAACTGGTCGTACATGCCCCCGCGGGCCATGCACTCAAGGGTGAAGTCCACCATGGACAGTGCCTGGGCATCATTGGTGCGGGAGTGGTAGCGCAGGAGAAACTCGTGGATCATGGGCTGGGGGAACTTGGGCGCCGAACCGAACCCACCGTGTTCGCCGTCGAACTCCGAGGCCAGGCCCTGGTAGGCGGTGGAAAGTATCTCCGCAGTCAGCGGCTCGGTGCCCTGGGCTGCCTTTACACCGCTGCGAAGGTGGTCAACCAGTTGCGCCGCTGAGCGGACAACCTCGGCTCGGCGGCTGCGGTACCCCTCCGCCATGGCCGTCAGCAGTCGCGGTAGCCCAGGCATGCCGTGCTGGTCATCGGGCGGGAAGTAGGTGCCTCCGTAGAAGGGCTTGCCTTCGGGCGTCAGGAACACAGTCATGGGCCAGCCCCCGCGGCCTGTCTGGACCTGCACCGCCTGCATGTAGATGGCGTCCACGTCCGGGCGCTCCTCCCTGTCCACCTTTATGCAGACGAAGCTCTCGTTCATCTGGCGGGCTATTTCGACGTTCTCAAAGGACTCGCGCTCCATGACGTGGCACCAGTGGCAGGCGGCATAGCCCACGCTCAGGAAGACCGGCTTGTCCTCGGCTTTGGCGCGGGCGAAGGCCTCCTGGCCCCAGGGGAACCAGTCCACGGGGTTGTGGGCGTGCTGGAGCAGATAAGGACTGGTCTCGTTTATCAGGCGGTTGGGCATGGTGCCCCCTTTTGGTGATGGGTGTGAAGAGTTGCAAGGATCATTGTCGCATAGGTGGAGAGGTATGGGGAAGAGAAAATAACTCAACCCCCCGCCTTATGGGCATCAACAAAATAAGTGGCACGCCATTCACTGCACCATGAAACGGCCTGGCAAAGCCGCTGTCCTTCGACAAGTCCGACTCTGTCGCGACTCTCGACCTTCAGTCGGAGCTCAGGACGAACGGCTCTGCCACGTGCAATCAACCCCAGTGACGGTGTGCCCTTTACTGCCTCGGCAACGGTATGGTATAGTTTGCAACGTGCTTCTGGGACTTTGGAAGCTGAAGGCAGGTGGTCAGGCATAGCTAGGGAATACCGGATAAACGGCCGGATCCGGGCCA
>JAUSCR010000049.1 GCA_030651175.1 Dehalococcoidia bacterium | reverse complement strand
GGATGAGGTTGGAACAGGCCGGGGTGCTGGATATTCGGTGAACGTTCCGCTGGCTCCCTACACCGATGACGATGTGTACCTGTGGGCCTTCCAGGAGGTGGTGCCGCCGCTGCTGGGTGCCTTCCGGCCCGATGCGCTGGTTACGCAGCTAGGCATAGACACCTACGTTAGCGACCCTATCACCCACCTGGCGCTGACTACCCGTGGCTACATCCAGGCGGTGGAGCTGCTGGCGCAGGCGGCCCGCTCCATACCGTGGGTGGCCCTGGGTGGCGGTGGCTACGACCTTTCGGCGGTGGCCCGGTGCTGGGCGCTGGCCTATGGCGTGATGCTGGGCCAGGACTTGCCGGACGCCGTGCCCCTGGCGCAGCGGGAGCGCCTGGGTACGGCCAGGCTGCGTGATGAAACGCCACTGAACATACCAAACTACAACAAAGAGGCCAGCCGCCGCTTCGCCGAGGCGACGGTCCAGGAGGTTCGGCAGCGGATCTTTCCGTATCACGGGCTGTAAGGGGCAAGCGGCGTCTTCGAAAGGTGTCACCCTGAGCGAAGCGAAGGGTCTGGGGTGGGGCCTTGCACATAAACCCATAGTTTAGGATGCCTTTTTGTGCAACGGGCGGTTCTGCACAAAAAAGCTAACCATCATGAGGATGAGTCCTAAGAAGTAAACAATCAATCCCCCCCAAGGGTTGAGTCGTACAACACTTGTAGACCCTATCATAACGGCAATTCCAACGTACAAAAGCCCATCACGATACGATTGAAGTGTGTTGCGCTCAATTCTAGCTTCGATTCTATTCAGTGCGTCCAGAACTTCTTTGTCGGCCATACTGATAACCTCCTAGTATTACCTTTAGGCAGCGGGATAGGCCAAATTGAACATAGGTTCGATGCCTAGTTCGTGAATGGATTGTACCAGAACGCAGATGTTGTGTCAGAGCACCTCATTAGCCTGAACAACCGTGCCATTGCTAAGGAGTCTCCGCCACAGCCGCAGGCTCAGGGACGGGCATTGGCCGTACCTGTATCTCCTGCGCCACCGAGCGCACTCCGGCAACGCCAGCGGCCACGGCCACGGCTTGCTCCACAATCTCCTGGGTAGCCAGGTGCCCGCTCAAGACAACACGGCCCAGCGAGCTTTTGACAGTCACCAGTCCCTGGCGCATGAGGCCGTTCTCCGCCATCGCCTGGGCGATGGCGATGCTCAGGTCCCAGTCGGTGGCGACGGCGCTCTGCACGGTCAAGACGCCCTTAGCGCTGGCCACTGCCTTCTCGGCGTCCTCTTTCTGCACAGGCAGGCGCACGTTGCCGGTCAGGTAGGCCGTCCCGTCAACCACCTGGACATGCACGGCAAGGAGGGTGTCTCCCGTAAGGTCTGCCTGGGCTAGCGCGGCCAGGGCGTTCCCCTGGGCTTCGGCGTCTGGCCTGAAGATGGGCAGCGTCTCTATATCGGCCTGCGTCATGGCTACGGAGGGCGACCCAGAGGCCGCTTTGTCCACCTGGCGCATTGGGACGGCCCGCGTATCGCCATCTGTGCCCACCAGCAGGTACTCCACGTGTAGGCGCAGCCGGTCTAATATCAGCCCGCAGAGGGGCAGAGAGTCGCCGCCGGAGCAGTGAATCACCGTCTTGGCCGTAAATGGCACGGAGCCGCGCGCGGGGGCGGCGGTGTCCTGCTTCTGCGAAGGCAGCAGCAGAGTGCCATCGGCGTCCTGCCGGGCGTTTTCCAGCTTTGCCTGCTGCGGGCGGCCAGGAAAGCCTCGCCTTACCAGAATGTGGCTGATCTGCTGGGAGCGCGGGGCCAGGTAGGCTCCCTGAAGCCTGCCGCTCCAGCCATCTTCGCTCACCACATGGCAACCCCAGGGGATGGCGAGTTGTTTCCGCTCCATGCTTGACTTCTCCTAGAAGCTGTTTAGAAAACCCTTACCCCCTGTGTCCCCTTCTCCCTTGCAAAGGGCGAGGGGGAGGAGGAAGAGAGTGTAAAGGGGGACACCCCCTTGAACCCCCGGCAGGAAACCTGGGTTTCCTGCACCTTCCTGATTCCGGCGTAGCTCTTGTGCGAGGCTGGGACATCCCCAGACCCTACCCGCAAAAGGGCAACGGCTATCTACACCTCTCGGTATTGTCCTTCTACAGTATCGTCGGGCGGCTTCTGCTCTCCTGGCGGCGGCGTCTGCTCTCCCGGCGTGGGTCCAGGTGCTCCCGCCTGGCTATATACCGCCGCGCCCACCTTCTGCACTGTTGCTTGGAGTTCGGTAGTGGCGGCGTTTATGGCGTTCACGTCCGTGCCCTGCAAGGCGGAGCGCAGAGCGGCTACCTTGCCGGTGACCTCCTGCTGCATATCCTGGGGAATCTTGTCCTTATGCTCCCTGAGCATTTTCTCAGCGTTGTAGGCCAGGCTATCGGCCATGTTCCTGGTCTCCACCTCCTGGCGGTGACGGCGGTCCTCTTCGGCATGGGTCTGGGCCGTTTGGACCAGACGCTCTACTTCGTCCTTGGCCAGGCCGGAGCTGGCGGTGATTGTGATGCGCTGCTGTTTGCCTGTACCCCGGTCTTTGGCTGATACGTTGAGTATGCCGTTGGCGTCTATGTCGAATGTCACCTCTACCTGGGGCATGCCGCGCGGCGCAGGCAGGAGGCCGTCCAGGATGAAGCGGCCTATGGTCTTGTTCTCCGTGGCCATGGTCCGCTCCCCCTGGAGCACGTGTACCTCCACGGAGGACTGACCATCCGCCGCCGTCGTGAAGACCTCCGTCTTAGAGGTGGGGATGGTGGTATTCCTGGGTATGAGGGGCGTCAACACCGCTCCCAGAGTCTCGATGCCCAGAGTCAAGGGCGTCACGTCCAGGAGCAGGATGTCTCTCACCTCTCCCTTGAGCACACCTGCCTGAAGGGCAGCGCCTATGGCTACCACCTCGTCCGGGTTCACGCCCTGGTGAGGTTCTTTGCCAAACAGGTCCTTGGCCTTCTGCAACACCGCCGGCATGCGAGTCATGCCGCCAACCATGACCACCTCGTTGATCTGACTGGGGGTCAGGCCGGCGTCTTTCAGTGCTTGCGTTACGGGCGGCACGGTGCGCTGGATCAGGTCGTCCACCAGTTGCTCCAGCTTGGCGCGCGTAAGCGTCAGGGTCAGGTGCTTTGGGCCGGAGGCGTCTGCGGTGATAAAGGGCAGGTTGACCTCTGTCTGCACAACGCTGGATAGCTCTATCTTGGCCTTCTCCGCCGCCTCGCGCAGTCTCTGGTGTGCCATCTTGTCCTGCTTCAGGTCTATGCCCTGATCGCGCTTGAACTCAGCCGCCATCCAGTCAATTATGCGCTGGTCGAAGTCGTCGCCACCCAGGTGGGTATCTCCGTTGGTGGACTTCACCTCGAACACACCTTCCCCTATCTGGAGAATGGAGATGTCGAATGTGCCGCCGCCCAGGTCGTACACTGCGATTGTCTGGTCGCCTTTCTTGTCCATGCCATAGGCCAGGGCAGCGGCCGTAGGTTCGTTGATGATGCGCAGCACCTCCAGCCCTGCGATGCGCCCCGCGTCCTTGGTGGCGTTCCGCTGGCTATCGTTGAAATAGGCGGGAACTGTGATGACCGCCTGAGTCACAGGCTCACCCAGTTTGGCCTCGGCGTCCTGCTTCAGCTTGAGAAGAATCATGGCGGAGACCTCCGGAGGCGACGCAGCCTTGTCCCCTAGCATCACGTTGGCGTCGCCGTTCCTGGCCGCCACGACTTTGAAGGGCACCCGCTTGGCCTCCTCCTGCACCTCAGTGTGCTTGCGGCCCATGAACCGTTTGATGGAGAAGATTGTGTTTTCCGAGTTGGTGATGGCCTGTCGCTTGGCGGCCTGGCCCACGTACCTTTCGCCGTTGCGCGTGTTCAGGGCCACCACCGATGGCGTGGTGCGTCCTCCTTCGCTGTTCTCCAGGACACGGGGCTCGCCACCATCCATCACTGCCATGCAGGAGTTGGTGGTGCCTAGATCTATTCCAATAACCTTTGCCACTGCTATTCCTCCTTTATTTTGGGACTGAGGCCCGGGCCGATGTCCGCAGGCCCCTGTTCTTTAGGTTTGGCTCCCTGGGCCACGGCCACCTGGGCGGTTCTCAGGACTTTGCCGTGAAGCTTGTAGCCGGACCGTATGATTGTGACCACCATGCCTTCCTGCTTCTCCGCATCCTCCACAGCATACAGCGCTTCGTGCTCCCAGGGGTCGAAAGGCTTGCCTTCTGCCTCAATAAGCGTGGCGCCTTCCGATTCCAGCATGGAGCGCAGGCTACGTTCGATGATACGGATTCCGTCCAGCCATGCGGCCTCTTGGGTGGTGGCGGGCGCACCCCCAAGGGCACGTTGCATGTCGTCCAGGATGGGCAGCAGCTTGGTGATTAGCCGCGCCGCCGTGGAGCGGTGTATCTCCTCCCGCTCCTCCTCCATTCGCTTGCGGAAGTTCGCCAGGTCTGCCTGGGATCGCTGCGCCAGCGCCTTGAACTGGCCCCGTTCTCGATCAGCCTCCTCCAGTTCCGCGCGAAGAGCCTCCAAAGGGGCAGCCTCTGAGGGACGGTTTCCTGCGGCCCGTTCTTCCTGGGGCCTGTTGTCTGGTTCTTGTGGGTCTGTTTCTAGCACGTGGCTTCCCCCGAAATCCTTACTCCTCGGCTACCTGGTCAAAGGCCGTGATGAGGATGGCGAGCATGGCCTCCAGCTCCCTTCCTGCCATCTCTTTCAGTTGACGGGCCTCTTCCAGAGCCGTAACGCGCTCCCTGACCTGGTGCAGCCGGCTCAGCATGTCCAGGACGAACTCCACTCCCGCCAGGTTGAGGCCGAGGTCATCCACCAGGTGTTTGATGAGCCTCAGGCGGGCGATGTCCTCCGAGGAGTAGAGCCGGAGCATTCCCCCTGTGCGCGGAGGGATCACAAGGCCCACCCGTTCGTACTTGCGCAGCGTCTGGGGGTGCATCTCCAGCAGCCTTGCGGCCACGCTGATGATGTAGAGGCCGCCCTCCACTGAATCCGAGGTCTCTTTCCTCTCGGGATTGGCTTTCCGCCTCTGGGTGCCCGTCGCAGATGGCTGGACGGAGCGGACGGGGATAGGCCCCGCGAGATGGGATGGTGAAGACATGGCCGGGCTCAGGTCCAGCCGTACTTGCCTGCGCTGACGTTTCACAACCATAGAACGTTACTAGTTAGTCTAGCCTTTTCTTAGGAACTTATCAATATGTATCGGCTTCTCTGATACGAAGCGTATCAAGGCATATTATACGACATACCTTGATGGGTGTAAACACCAGGGGGGAATACCGGCCTTGCACAACAACGTTGCTGGAAACAGGAAAGCGCAGGGGTAGGGTAAGGGAATTGTCATTGCGAGGCGTCCCGACAGGTCGGGACGCCCCTACCTGTTGCCGCTTACCCGAATCGCTCCTCTTTCCAGGGGTCGGCGTTGTTATGGTAGCCCAGTTGCTCCCAGAAGCCGGGCTTGTCCTGGGCCATAAGCTCCAGCCCGTTGACCCACTTGGCGCTCTTCCAGCCATAGCGGCTGGGCACCACCAGTCGCATGGGGCCTCCGTGGGCCGCCTCCAGGGGCTCGCCTTGGTGTCGGTGGGCCAAAAGGACATCCTCCTCCATGAGCACGTCCAGGGGCAGGTTGGTGGCGTATCCGCCGTAGGAGCGCACCATCACGTACTTGGCCTCTGTCCGTGGTGAGACCCGCTGCATCACATCCCGAAAAGGCACGCCCTCCCATAGATTGTCCATACTGCTCCACTGGGTAACGCAGTGGAAGTCCCGCGTTAGGGCCATCTGGGGCAGTGCCAGGAACTCCTCCCAGGTGAACACCGCCTCTTGCTCCACCAGGCCGAACACCCGGAGCCTCCACGCCTTCAGGTCAATCCCGGGAGAGGCCCCGTAGGTCATTTCGGGAAATTTCTGTGTTACGTACTGCCCAGGCGGGACATTCAGGCCGTCCTGCTTCTGGGTTATTTTTGTCTGGTGGCCGAGTTTCTTGAGCATGGATGCGCCCTCCTGGCTGAGGTCTGGTCTACTATGTGCATTGCTGTGGAGTAGAAGCTACCAGATTACACTAGCTCTCAAGAGTTACGACGAAAAGTAGCCATTGCCCAAGCCTCTCAACTCTCCAGCGCCACCCACATCGTCACTCGCGTCTGATTCCCCACCACGCGGGTTATGTGACCCTGGCCTGTCAGGTCCTCTGCCAGGAGCACATCGCCTGGGCTAAAGCGCCGCACCGTCCCGTCCCCGATTTCTATCTCAGCCTGTCCAGCCAGGTTCACCACGTACTGCCGTTGCGGGGCGGGGTGCCAGTCCACGCGGTGGCCAGGCTGGTAGCGATTGAACCGGACTCCTTTGGCAGCTCGCAGTGGGGTGGCATTGGACTCTCCTCCTGGAGCAAAGGGCAAATCAACGTCCTCGAAATGCGACTTCCCGTCTGGGCCGGTGTATATGCGGACGACATTCATGATAGCCTCCTTCTAGTTCTGTTTCGCTAATTCAGTGGTCTACGGTGAGAATAGACGCTCGCGCCTCAACGGACTTGTAGGCTAAGCTCATCTTCCGCTCATCCTGAGCTAACGAAGCACTTTCCCGATAATCTGGGATCGTGCGATGGGTCCGATCGCCCGCGAGTCATTTGCGTGCTCGCGATTGTCTGACATCAGAAAATACGAATCTTCAGGCACCTGGAAGCTGTCGGTGGAACTCTGGGTTTGGGCACCCGGTGCCACATACGGCTCATCCAGCCTTGTCCCGTTCACGTAGACGAGGCCTCCCTTAATGCCAATCGTCTCTCCGGGCAAACCGACTACGTGGGAGAGGCGTTTGCCACCACTATAATCGAACTCGACTATATCGCCGCGCTGAGGGCCGCTGCTTTTGAAAGCACTCCGGTCCACTGTGAGCCTTTCCCCATCTTTAAGCGTCGGGCTCATCGAATCACCTTTGAGCTGCACACTGTTTCCGCAGGCGGAGGCAAGGAGCATAACCAAGATGGCAAGAGACGTAAGGCACCAAGACCGAACGTTCCAATCTTTCATTTGACGCCTCCGCTAAAGACTTTCCCGTTAGAGGTCTTTCAGCCACTGCCTCACCTGGGCTGCGGTGTCGGCACGCCCCAGCGCCATGTGCAGAGAGGCGTGCAGCAGGCCCAGGGGCGTGCCGCAGTCGTAGCGGGCGCCGGAGAACCGGTAGGCGTAGGTGGGCTGGTGCTCCATGGACAGGGCAATGCCGTCGGTGAGCTGGATTTCGCCGATAGCGCCGGGCCTTGTCCTGGCCAGGGCATCGAACACCTCCGGCATAAGTATGTACCGTCCCACGATGCCCAGGTTGGAGGGCGCTACCTCCGCGGACGGTTTTTCCACCAGTCCCTTCACCCGGTACGTGCGCCCGTCCAGATGCCCTTCTGTGGCCAGGTCTACCACACCGTAGGCTGAGATGCGGTCTGCGGGAACCTCTTCCACCGCCAGATAGTTGCCGTGGCGTTTGCTCCACGCCTGGACCATCTGGGCAAGGACGGGCTGCTCGTCCACCAGCAGGTCGTCCGGCAGGATGACCGCAAAGGGCTGCCTTCCCACGGCGTCCCTGGCGCACAACACGGCGTGACCCAGGCCCCGTTGTTCCGCCTGAATGGGGTAGCTAAAGGTTAGCCGTTCCGCGAACTGGCGTAGCTCGTCAGCCACGGCGCTGTTGCCCCTCCGGCGCAGCATCTCCTCCACCTGTGGCGACGGCGTGAAATACTCCTCAAGCGCGCCCTTGCCTGCGGAGGTGACTATCACCACGTGCTCAATGCCCGCGGCCAGGGCCTCTTGCACCACGTAGTGGATGGCGGGCCGGTCCACCACTGGGACAAGCTCCTTGGGGATGGCCTTGGTCAGCGGCAAGAAGCGAGTGCCCAGCCCTGCGGCGGGAATGACGGCGGTGCGTACTGTGGCGGTGGGGGACACGACCCCTATTTTACACGAGTTCTGGGTGGGTAGGGGCGAAGTTACCTCGCCCATGCATCAGCGTAAGCGGATGCTGGCGTATAGCGTACCCAATCCAGCTACCAGCGCCACCAGGCCTGCCCATGCCCAGAAAGGTTGCCCCGTCATAGGGCTGCCCCCCAGTTGGTTGATCCCCTGGAGTATCCAGATGACGCCGGTTAGCGACAGCACCAGGCCTATTACCAAGAGTATCCGCCGCATCATAAGAATGTACCTCTGGCCCAATATGCTAAGTGTCCCCATCCGAGCTGCTGGCCACCGGGGTTGCAGGTGGTGCTCCGCTCATGGTGAGCTTGTCGAACCACATGAGCAGAGTAATGCCTTGGCTTTACTGTCCCGCTCATTTCCTTCGACAGGCTCAGGATGAGCGGGACAAGACATCTTGCTTCTGCTGGCCTATCTGGAGAGCGGCTGCGATGCCGTTGCGCTCTGCTCCTGGCCGCCTGCCGCATCCGCCTTTGCCTTGGGTGGCTTCTTGCGCAGAATGCTGTAGATGGTTGGGATAACCACCAGCGTCAGCAACGTGGCGGTCATCAGCCCGCCAATGACCACGGTGGCAAGCTCTGCGCCAATAAGCCCGCCGCTCTGGCCGCCCAGGCCCAGCGCCAATGGCAACAGCACGAATATGGTGGTCAACGCAGTCATGAGAATGGGCCGCAGCCGCGTTCGCCCGCCCTGCACCAGCGCCTCCATCAAGCTCAGCCCCCTGGCGCGGAGCTGCTCCACAAATGCGAGCAACACAATGGCGTTGGTCACCACCAGGCCAATGAGCATAAGCATTCCAATGAGCGCAGGCAGCCCCAGAGTGCGCTGTGTCACCAGCAGCCCGCCCAGCGCGCCAACGGATGCTAGCGGCAGGCTGAATATAATCACGAATGGTGTCACCAGAGACCGTTGGCTTACCATCATGACCAGGTACACCAGAGCCACGCCCATGAGCATGGCGATTGCCATCTGAGAAAACGCCTGGTTTATGTCGGCAAAGACGCCTCCGGTGACAAGCTCCACGCCGGCCGGCATTCCCACCTGGTCCACCGTTTGCTGCACCTGCCGCTGGATGGCTCCAGTATTCCTCGCTGTAATCGTTCCACTCACAGTGACGGCTCGCTGGCCGTCTACGCGGCTGATGGGAGCCTGGCTACCGTTCCCCTGGCCGGCTGGGGATGTCATCGCGTCATTTCGCACGTTGATTAGCCCGGGCAATTCTTGAAGGGCAGTGGTGATGTTCACCGCCGCCGTGGACAGCGCGGCCTGGTCCTCCCCGCGCAGGGTCAGCTCCAGGTTGTTGGACTCCGGCCCGCCGCCGCTCGACTGCGATACGGTGATAGTACGGCCTTGGCCAGCCAGGTCTCGCCGGAACGCAGCCGCTGTCGCCTCCACGTCCGTCCCCTCTGGCAGTTGCACCAGGACCGTGGCCGTATCCAAGCGCCCGCTGCCCTGGCCGAACACCCGGCTGCCTCCGATGTTAGACTGGTACACGTTAATCGCCCCGCCTAGCCGCGCCTGCTCCAGAGTAGCCTCTACCTGGTCCAACTGTTGGATAACATCGTTGGCGGCGACTGCGCCGGGTACCGATACCTCCACCCTCAGCAGTGGTGCGCCCATGCTGGGGAAGAAGCTCACCGGGATGAGGGGCACCACTGCAATGCTCCCCACGAACAGGACGACGGCCACAAGGAGCGTGCGGCCCTTGTGGGCCAGCGACCATTGCAGCAGCGAGGCGTACGCCCGCGGCGGCCACGCTTTCTGCCAATCCCTGTGACTGCCTTGTTTTATAAGCATGCTTCCCAGGACCGGCACCACAGTCAGAGCTATCAGCAGAGACGCCAGCAGCGCATAGGTGACGGTCAAGGCAAATGGCACGAAAATCACGCCAATGAACCCGCCGATGATTCCCAGCGGTGCAAACACAGCAATGGTGGTCATGGTGGAAGTGACGATTGGCACGGTCACCTCGCGGGTGCCGTTCAGCGCGGCTGTCCACCGGTCATCGCCTAGCTGGATGTGTCGGAAGATGTTCTCCATCACCACAATGCTGTCATCCACTACCCGCCCTACGGCAATGGCCAGGCCGCCCAGGGTCAATAGATTCAGGCTCATACCCTGCCAGGCCATTACAATAAACGCCGCCAGCACGCTAGCAGGGATTGAGATGCTGGTGACAAGCGTTGGGCGCACGCTCAGAAGGAACGTGAATATGACCATCACTGCCAGCACAGCGCCCAGCAGCACCTCCTGCGTAAGCTCGTTGATGGATTTCTGGATGCCCGGAGCCTGGTTGGAAATCTCGACGAACTGCACGTCCGCCGGCAGGCCCGCTTTCAAGCTCTTCAGCCTGTTGGTCACACCATTGGACACCTGCACGGTGTTGGCATCCGGCTGTTTCACCACGCTGATGGCCAGGCTGGGCACGCCATTGGTCCTGGTGATGGTCTTGTCGTCTGTGCCAGAACCCAGGGGCACATCTGCGCTGAACACCCCAGGCACCTTATTCAGCTCCGGCAACACTCGCGCCGTCACCAAGGCATTGAGTTCGCTGAGGCTCCGTTCGCCGAGCACGCTGATCTCTAGCACGGGAAACTCATCAAGATTGATGCGCCCAACCCGCGGCGGTGGCAAGCCCGCCGGGAGCTTCGCCTGGCTCACGCGCTGTGCGATGTCTCGCTCCATTGCCTTCATGTCTTTGCCGAATGGGGCTTCAACCAGGACCAGGGAGATGCCTGGCGACGATGTAGACCTTACCGTGCTCACGTTCTCCGTTCCCGTCACCGCCTGCTCCAGGGGAATGGTCATGTCTCGCAGCACCGTTTCGGAGTCGGCTTGGGGGTAAACCGTCACGACGGTGATGAGCGGAAAGTCTATGTCGGGCAGCATTTCCAGGGGTAGCTTTGTGGCGCTATATGCCCCAGCCACCATCACCAGCACCATGATTGCGATTGTTGCGATTCTGGCGCGGAGCGCAAGTCTGGTTAGCAAGGCACTAGACTCCTTATCAATTGGGCAAAGCTACTACAAACGTCTAAGTATCGGTTAGGCACGGAATGATTGTCAACGACTAGCGGGTGGCCAGGAAGGCGCAGGGAACCTCGGTTCCCGCTGGGGGTCTGGGGGTATCCCCCAGATATAATTTTTACCCCCTTCCTGGCCAGGAAGGGGGTAAGGGGGATGGTCGAAGGTGGTTTTCATCACCCTGATATGCGTTCGCGCAGTTTGGAAGCCAACTCCGGGATAGCGATGCGCTCCTGATGCATTGTGTCGCGGTCGCGGATGGTGACGGCGTTATCATCAATGGTCTGGAAGTCCACCGTGACGCAGAGGGGTGTGCCAATCTCGTCCTGGCGGCGGTAGCGGCGGCCTATGCTCTGCGCGTCGTCGTACTGGCAGACGAAGTTGCTGCGCACCAGGTCGTACACCTCGCGGGCCTTGGGGGTTAGGCGTTCATTGCGGGAGAGGGGCAGCACGGCGACCTTGACCGGCGCCAGCGCTGGATGGAGCTTCAGCACCACGCGCTTCTCTGACTTGCCGTCTGCCGCAGGGACATCCTCCTCGTGGTAGGCGTCCAGCAGGAAGGCGAGGAGGGCGCGGTCCACGCCGGCGGAAGGCTCGATGACGTATGGTGTGAAGTGCTCCTTGGACTCTTCGTCGAAGTAGGTCAGGTCCTTGCCGCTGGCCTTGGAGTGGGCGTTGAGGTCGAAGTCCGTGCGGTTGGCGATGCCCTGGATCTCGCCCCAGCCCCACGGGAAGGCGTACTCGATGTCCGAGGTGGCCTTGGAGTAGTGGGATAGCTCACTGGCCTCGTGCTGGCGGATGTGCAGGTGGTCAGGGGCGATGCCCAGGCCGGTGTACCAGGCCAGGCAGTCCTTTATCCAGCGCTGGTGCCAGTCGTCGTCGGTGCCTGGCTTGACGAAGAACTCGATCTCCATCTGCTCGAACTCGCGGGTGCGGAATATGAAGTTGCCGACTGTGATCTCGTTGCGGAATGCCTTGCCTATCTGGCCGACGCCGAATGGCAGCTTGCGGCGCGTGGTTGTGATGACGTTGTTGAAGTTGACGAATATGCCCTGGGCCGTCTCCGGACGCAGGTATGTCTGAGCGGTGTCGTCCTCGATGGGGCCCAGGAATGTCTTGAACATCAGGTTGAACTGGCGGGGCGGGGTTAGCTTGCCGCCGCAGTCGGGGCAGCTAGGGGTAGATCCCACTGTGGCACTTCTCAGGCCCGGAGTGTTTAATACAGTTTCTAGCCGATTACTGAGCCTTGTGAGATGTTCCTGCAATCTCTGAGTAAGTAATCCTGGTGGCATTGCTCCTAGATTGAAGGTTTGGCCAACTAATGAGCCGAAAGTCTGAGTCACAGCATCAGGCATATTTATTAGCTGGCCATTCAGAATTGGATCATTAGGAAAGTTTGCGGCGGCTGCCAAAGTTAGGTCATTGTACGTTTCCATGCGTACATCATCAATTATGAATCTGTGAAGACTAAGATCTTCATTAACGGTATCAGAGAGCTTAGCTATCTGTTCTAGGAGTCTCTTACCATTCGCAACTGCTGCTTCCACAGGGTTAATCTGGTCTGCCCTGAAGCGGTGATTGCAGCTCTTGCACTCCACCAGCGGGTCGCTGAAGCCCTTCTCGTGGCCGGAGGCGGCCCACACCTGCCGCGCCATCAATATGGAGGCGTCCAGGCCAACCATGTCGTCGCGCTGGTGCACAAATGTGCGCCACCACGCCTCCTTGACGTTGCGCTTTAGCTCCACGCCCAGGGGGCCGTAGTCCCAGGTGGAGGCCAGGCCGCCGTAAATCTCGCTGGACTGGAATATGAACCCCCGGCGCTTGGCCAGGGAAACGATTGTTTCCATATCTGCCATAGGGTGGGTTTGCTCCTGCGACCTCACCCCCTGTGTCCCCCTCTCCGACGCGGAGAGGGGGAGGGAAAGGAGGCTAGGGGATACCCCTAGAACCCCGGCAGAGAGGGCAACGCCCCCTCTGCACTTCCCCGAGAGCAGGGGTCGAAAGCTGATTCAGAGTTGCAACAACGTTACCAGGATTGGCGGGTGGAAGTCAAAGGGTGGGTGCTTAGGCGAGCACCCTTCTACAAGCTCAGGGGAAACGGTTATCTACCCAAACCCCCGACTTAAGTCGGGGGTTTCAAACCATCCGTTCGTGGTGAGCTCAGTTTATCCTGAGCGAAGCCGAAGGATAGAACCACGTTTCAGGCTGTAATGCTTGACTCCCGACTCGTCGGGACGACCGGAGCATCTTGCGCGTGCTGCGGACTTCCAGTCACCTGGGCCTGGCCAATACCTTCAGGAGACTACTTACCCCAAGGGCCGTTCTTTAAGCCAGACTACTCTTGGAGCCACAAGCGATCTCCTCGCCATAGGCCGCTGGAGAATTGGTACGAGAAGCCCACGGTGAAACCCTGCAGACTATTCCACCAGTAGGCGTCTGCATACGTGCTAGGCGAGGGCGCGAGGCCCACGTCCTTGACCACGATGATGTCCTGGATCTGGAAGAACAGGGCTTTTCTCTTCGCAAAGTCTGGTTCCGAGGACATTGCAAGGTACAGGCGATCCACCTCTGGATTGCTATAGGCGAAATCGTTGCGGGGTCCCCCGGTGATCCAGAATTGCCCTACCGCCTCGTCGGGATCACTGGTGGTCATATTGTAGCTATACGGATGCAACTGATAATTGGCTGCCGCCTGCAGCTTTGACTCGTTTACGGTGTCGTAGAGGTCAAACTTCACTCGGATATTCACCTTGGCTAGCTCACGCTGAACTTCTTCAGCGTGGATCTGCTGGTTCCATCCCGTGGTCCGCCCCACCGCCAAAAGATCTATCCCGTCGGGGTAGCCGGCGTCCTTGACCAGCTGCTTTGCTTGCTCGATCTCTTGCTGTTTCTTGGCGCCTGTACCCCATCCAGGAACGATGTCCCATATCTTTTCCTTAGGCGTCCCGTAGGCGTCTCCCGGGTTGAAGAAAAGCAGATGCTCAACATATTTGTCCCCGTACCTGATTTGCCCGATGGCAGCGCGATCCAAAGCCAGGTTGATTGCCTGTCTCAGTTTCAGGTTGTTAAGCGGGGGCTTGGAGAGACCAAAGTACACAGCGGGCATTGAGGAGGTCCTTGGAACCGGGGCGGTTTTCATCTTGTTTTCCGCCACCAGCTTCTTGTACTGGCTCACAATCTGGGGCGCCGTTTCGCCGTCGGCGCTCAGGTACTCCACCTTGTGAGTGAGGAGCGCAGCCGCCTGGGCGGTGACATCGGCCAGCAGTGTCACCTCCATCCCGTCCAAATAGGGTAACCCTGGCTTGAAGTAACTGGGGTTACGTTCAAAGATCATGCCGGCTCCCGGGACGGCCTTGGCAAGGACAAAAGGACCAGACCCCATAGGCTTCTTCGCCAGATCGTCCCGGGTCGTGCCTTCCGGGTAGATTGCGCTGGTGATTATGGATAGGATCGTGGGGACAAACTCAGATGGCCGCACAAGCTTGACTACCAGCTGAGTCTTGGAAGGGGTTTCGACGGACTCGATGTATTGGTTGAGGACGCCGGAACGGGGGGACTGGAGTCCGTCAATCTGGCCCATAATCATCTTCAAAGAGTACGCCACGTCGGTCGAAGTCATCTCCTTGCCGTTCTGAAACTTGATGCCCGGAAGCAGGTTGAAGACCATGGTCTTGCCGCTGTTTTCAAGATGCCAATCGGCGCATGTTTCACATTCCACCTTGTTCCCCTCGTAGTTGGCCAGGAGATTGTTGTAAAGCCTCGGGATCCAAAAGCCATAGGCCTGTTGCGCGGTGAGGAACTGTTGGTCATACGTTGGGGGATAATCTCTGAAGACGAATTTGATAACACCGCCCTTTTTGGGCTGTATGCCGGGTGTGGGCGTAGGACTGGGGGCAGCCACGGAGGTAGCCGTTGGCGTTGCAGTGGGTCCCGGACGCGTGGGCGTAGGCGTAGGAGTAGCTAGCGGCGCTGTGGTGGGGGTTGCGGTGGGAACCGCCGTGGCCTTGGGAACGCTTGTGGGTGTAGGAGTAGGTTCCTGTCCCGGGCCGCAGGCCAGAACGAGAGCCACCACAGAGGCGATTACGATCAATGACAGGGATTGCCTGGCTGCATGCACTGAACACCTCCCGAACTGTACCTGCCCCACGTCTACGCGAACCTACACCGCGGATCCGCCTTGCGCGACGAGGGACGAGATAATTCGGCTAGCACAGTTACTAGCCGGAACCATGTAGAACGCAAGATGCCGCTACTTGCTCAAGGCTTGCGTTAGGACTAGCTACAAATCTAACTTCCGTACGCTATTGTAGTATACATCAGAATGCGGGCACTTGCCCTACACTTTTCGTCGCGCCACTCCAAAACCCACCAAGTCATTGGTATCAGCAAGTAGACACTGAAATTACGAGCCTCTGGTAGCGTTCGCCCGGGTCGGGGCCGACCTGGCGCAGTGGCCCTTTCTGGCTGGCTCACAAAGGGAGTTGCCAGCCAGTACAGTAGTAGTGTGGTGGCCTTGAAGTCCACCGCCAATGTCCCCGATGCAATCGGGGCGAGGCCCGATGGTTCGAGGGTCTCACCACAGGCTCCGGAGGGCCGTGGCAATCTGGTGGCGGGGGCCACCCCTCCTCCAGATTGCTTCGTCGGCTGCCGCCTCCTCGCGATGACAATCTAGGAGCGTATTTCAGGGACACCACACCAGAGAGGTATCAGGCTGGCTGGCTAGTGGCCGTCATTGGAGTAGGAGCCGGGCGCTCCTTTGTGCGACTGATCCCAATGCGTCTGGCCACAGTCACCTTTGCGATATTGAGGCTACCGGCCCCATGCATGTGTTGCAGACTGTTGCGCTGCTCTACTTCCTGTATCCCTCGCTGTGGCGCCAGCGGCTCCTTGATGCCCAACAAGGCGCTCATCCCCATGATGTTACGCACACGCCCTGCGTTTCGAAGCCCGTAGTGCCGCCCGTACAAGGCACTGGATGCACCCTCCCATCCCACCACCATTCTTTTCTGATACATGTCGTAGGTCCGTTTTTGGAAGAGGCCGTGTAAGTGAGCTTCAAGGTAAGCATCTACTGTCTCTTGCTGAAGCACCGGGTCTCCCCCTGGACTTCGCCCTGCCCGTCTCTCTTGGCGCACGTAGTCCAGTAGATTCTCTACCACCGAGTCAGATGGAAACGCCTGGCCTCGGCCACCGTGTTCGAACTCTAGCCCTGTATTGGTTACCTGCCACCCCTCGTGGTCCCCTCCGATGAGGTGATCCCCGGGGACTCGGACGTTGTCAAGGAAGACAAAGTGCTGCTCGTTTCCATTGACCAGGGCCATTGTTCTCATGGATAAGCCGGCAGATGGGTTTGGAATCATGAAAAACCCGAGGTTACGGTGACGAGGTGCATTCGGATCGGTCAACATTGGACCCCACAGGTAGTCAGGAGTGCCTCGCCCACTGATGAAAACATTAGAACCGTTCAAGACCCAGTCATCCCCATCCCGCACGGCCTTGCTTTCGTAGCTAGCCAAATCGGATCCGGAATGAGGTTCAGTGAACTTCTGCCATGAGGTCTTTTCAGCCTTCAGCAGAGGAACTAAGAATTTTTGCTTTTGTTCCTCCGTTCCCCAAACGAACAGCATGGCAATGATAAGTTCGCTCCCGAAGCGCGGAATGCGAAAGCGGTCAAACTCCTCTTGAATGATGGTATCGTGCTCCGGTGTAAGGCCTCCTCCACCGTACTGCTTCCGATAAGTGGGGAACAGCCAGCCCTTTGCCGCCAATTCTTTGTGCGCCGTGCGCCAGAAACGCGCCATATCTTCACTGAAATCAGCCCTGCGGTCTATGGGCTCTTTCATCTCTTCCGGGACGTTCTTCTCAAGCCAGTCCTGGACCTGCCGTCGGAATCGCTCCTGTTCGTCGGTGTATTTCTGTTCGAAGTCCATACCACCCTCCCTTGAATAACGAAGCCGCATAAAGCCGTGTACTGAGCTTTTGCCCGTCCACAATACCCACTACATGAACCTCTTTTCTATTTAGGGTTGTACGAATAGCCCCCCTGATTTACTTTCGCTACGAGTTTGCCATCTTGGTTGTAAATCTCGTACGCCATATTTACAAAGGCTCCCACACCTATCCGTGTGTTTCTTACCCTGACGTTGACCAGTTTGTTGCCTCTGGACCTGAGCCGGTCACCCACGCACACTGGCTCGAAAAACTCTATCTCCAGATCGGTCACTAAGCCACCCTTAATTGGCGGCGTTGGTACCTCCGGAGCACTAGGCTCCCCATGCCGATAGTTACGCGGGCTGTCAGCGTTTTTGTCATTCGTGGGGAAGCGCGTTGGCTCCCCAGGTCGCCAGAATTTGTAGCCTAAGGTTGTCTGTTTGATTTCGCTCCAGGGCACTACCACACCCTTATAGCCGGCTTGCCGTGCTACATCTACATACCAATATATAGGGTTGCCTATCTCCCACGGCTCGCAAAACCTGGCTACTGAGGTATATTCTATTACCTCGTCTGCTATACGGTCGGTGCCAGTAGAAAAATCACGCCCAATGGCAGCAACGGTATCGTCCCAAGTATACTTAGCATTGCCTCTTGTACGCGCTGGTGTTTGTTCTTTTTCAGTCATCGCAACTCCACTTATTCAATAACTAGCTTCTTTAAGGCGTACCTTGGCGGGTCTCATGCATGAGTAGAACCTAAATTCGCTTCGAGTTGGCTGTCGGGATTGGCGATTTCTTCTACTCGGGCACTTTTGACCCCTGGCCGTGCGCTTTGTGACCCAGCCTTGCGGCGGCGCTGACTCCGGGTGGGCCTTACATAGCCCTCACTCTTCGA
Organism: Dehalococcoidia bacterium; assembly: GCA_030651175.1. Classification (GTDB taxonomy): domain Bacteria; phylum Chloroflexota; class Dehalococcoidia; order Lucifugimonadales; family SHYF01; genus SHYF01. The sequence goes on along the minus strand of JAUSCR010000049.1, from coordinate 5,233 downwards.
TGGATGCACGGGGACCAGCATCCAAGCTGCAGCCTGTATACCACGGTGATGCACTACTGTCAAGCACTGACTCAATCAGGGTCTACCCTGTCTGTTAAGTGTGAAAGAGGGGGCAGGAAGGACTGAAAGCACCCTCTTAGGTTGGAGCTCAGGATGAGCGGAGACGGGCCCTCTCCGTTTGCCTGTCTAACCATCCCTAATCGAGCAGGACTCAGACGGTTGGGGGATTGACACGCTCCTCTTGTTCCGCGGTTGGGCGCGTGCTACTATGCGCCAGTGAGGTGAATATGACAACGGAGCGGGAAAAAGCCCTGGGTCTTGCAATCAGCCAGATTGAGCGCCAATTCGGGAAAGGGTCCATCATGCTCCTGGGTGAGGCGGGAGCCAGGATGTCGTCGGGCGCCATTCCCACGGGATCCCTGGCCCTGGATATTGCTCTGGGTATAGGTGGTGTGCCCCGGGGCAGGGTGGTGGAGATCTTCGGCGCCGAGTCTTCGGGCAAGACAACCCTGGCCTATCATGTGATAGCCAATGCGCAGAAATTGGGCGGCACCGCCGCATTCATAGACGCCGAGCACGCCATGGACCCAACCTATGCGGCCAAGTGTGGCGTCAATGTGGATACTCTTCTCATCTCCCAGCCCGACGATGCGGAGCAGGCCCTGGAGATTGTGGAGTACCTGGTGCGTAGCGGCGCAGTGGACGTGGTGGTGATAGACAGCGTGGCTGCCCTGGTCCCACGGGCCGAGCTGGAGGGGGATATGGGTGACTCCCACATGGGGCTGCAGGCCCGCCTTCTTTCCCAGGCTTTGCGCAAACTCACCGCTGCCATTGGCCGATCGCACACCGCCGTAGTCTTTATCAACCAGTTGCGCGAGAAGATTGGCGTGGTGTTCGGGAACCCAGAGGTGACTCCGGGCGGACGGGCGCTGAAGTTCTACAGCTCCGTACGTATTGACCTGCGCCGCGTGGAGGGTATCAAGCAGGGCACTGAGGTGGTGGGCAACCGAGTGAGGGCCCGCGTGGTCAAGAACAAGGTAGCGCCGCCATTCAGGACGGCGGAGTTCGATATCATGTTCAATCAGGGCATCAGCCTTGAGGGTGACCTGGTGGACCTGGGGGTGGCTTACGGCATTCTGACCAAGAGCGGCTCTTTCTACTCCTACGCTGACAAGCGCCTGGGCCAGGGACGGGAGCAGGCGAAGGAGTACCTGCGCCAGCATCCCGATGTTGCGAAACCCCTGGACGAGCGGATTCGCGCCGTAGCCCAGAGCGATGGCGCACCCAAAGTCGCTGCTTCTACCAAGGCATCCAGAGAGGCTGCGGAGGAGGAAGAGCCGGAGTCTGTGGGCACGTAGGCAGGAGTGACATCTGTGGTATAGGCCAGCCCAAAGCTGGCCTTTTCGCTTCTTATGGATAGCTCACCCAAGGACGAGATGGAGCGCGCCTACCAGGCGGGTCTGCGCCTTCTGGCATACCGGCCCCGCAGCCGCCAGGAGGTCCGCCAGCGGCTTTCGAGTCGCTTCTCAGACGACGCTGTCCAGCAGGTGCTGGCTCTACTGGAGGAGCAGGGATACCTTGACGACGTTGCCTTTGCGCGGGCGTGGCGCGAAAGCAGGGAGGCCCACCGGCCACGCAGCGCCGTCCTGATCCGCAGGGAGCTCCAGCAGCGAGGCGTGGCGAGAGAGGTGGCCGATGCCGCCGTCGCCGGCCTGGACGAGGAGGACAGCGCCTACCAGGCCGGGCGTCACAGGCTGCGGGCGCTGCAAGGGGTGGACTCCGTTACGTTCCGCCGCCGCCTGGGCGACTACCTGAGGCGGCGCGGCTTCCCGTCGGACGTGGTGCGCCGGACGGTGGACCGCCTGTGGCAGGAGCGTGACCAGGCCCCGTAGCGGGGCGATCCTGCCCCTTGGGAGAGTCCAGAGAGGGACTCCTCTCTGGCAGAGGGTGTGGGGGATGTGCCCCCAACTCCTTTTCCATTCCCCCTCTCCCACACGTGGGAGAGGGGGACAAAGGGGGTAAGGGTTCTTACCCCCTCTGCTGGGACAGTGCGTAGGCTATCTTTTCCTGGGCGGACAGGCCGGAGATGTCGGGGGCGGAGCGGATGGGCGCGCCGGTGGGCACGCGCTGCTCGGCTATTTGGGCCTCAATGCGGCTGCGTATGCGCTCCACCATCTGGCGGGCGCGGGCCACGGACGCCTCCACCTCTTCAGGCGTGTTCCCTGCCACTAGCTCCTCCGGTATCTCTGGTGCTGCTGCCAAGAGGGCCTGCCTGTAGCGTGCGGTGGCCGAGGCTAGCTGGTGTCTCAAAGTTTGAAGCTCCACGTCGCGCTGGGCGAGGATGCCGCGTACCTCTGCCAGCGAGGCATCTCGCTCCTGCAAGGCAGAGCGTGCTTGCGCCAGGGCGGGTTCCAGGTCTACGGCGGCGGGTTGTGGTGCCTCAACGCTAACGGCTGGCTGGGCGGCCTCGACAGGCGCTTGGGGTTGCTGCTCTTCAACTGTTACCTGTTCCAGGATGACCTCCTAAGTTTGATTGTCTTCCTAGATAACTTGATTGATTTGTTCAGAATTATCCTTTCTGGCTACGTTCAATCTTGGGCAAAATGCGTAAAGCTGGCGTTTGATTGAATGGCTGAAGGCTGGGAATGTGGGTGTGATGCGGCAGCGCATACTAGCAGGATAGGCGGGGGCAGGTGTTTGGGGTAGTGGCGGGTGGCAGGGGGGAAGCCTTAGACTGAGACCAGCTTCTACGCGCCAGAACCAGAACTTGCGGTCCGTTGCAAGGTTTCTCTTTCTAACTGCTTCCATAGCCCGACCGAGTCACGAACGGCCTGTAATTCATCATCTGTGAGATTATGGACATCCCCTTCAGATATCGTCCATATCCGGATAGGTGGGCCGATATAGGCTGCTGCCACTTCTATTGCCGAGTCCATTACTCGATATGCGATCTTTATTCCTTCATCGAGGGTCCGATTCTTTATGTCGTAGTGTGCGAGCATGGCTTGAGCGACTTGGGCAAATACTGTGCCGCTGCCGATAGCGTGGAAACCACGCTCCTCATACCGGGTGTTCCTCCCATCAGTCAAAAGTTCCAAAAGCCAGTGAGTTTTTTGAGTGGAACCAGTGTAGCCGCAGAACAAAATGGCACCTTGATGCCATTGTTGCGTTGTGGGAATTGGTAGGCTGTTGTCTAAAGAACGCTTGACTACTCCCACAGTGATGTATCGTAACTTGGTTCTGAGTTCAGCTATGCCCTGCTGCCACGGTGGTGACGTCTGGCGGGCAAAAGCCTCATCTACTTGTTGAAAGAGTCCCACATCGCCAGAGGAAGCCCATAGTATGGAGGAGCCCAGAGGCCTTATTTTCTCAACAGGAAATCTTGTGGATAGACCAGGGGCTGACTCAGTGGCTTGGCTGTCGGCTGCAAAGACAAGACCTTGCTTGCATGCGAGGGCAATGATGAGGGTCATTTGATGCTCACGGTGATGGGACGACGCTATTGACGGCATACGCTGGGAATTCGCCATACACCGTTCGGAGCAAATCCAGGAAACTCAATGACATGACCTGCCGTTTAATAGTTTCCAAGTGCAGAAGCGCTGCTTTGTCTGCCACCTGGGCTAATTGTTTCGCCCTACTCAATCCTGCACTGGTTATCCGGACTAGATTCCAAGTTTGGCCAGGTAAAAGTAGGGGTTCTAAGAAGCCTTGTAGTTGCAGCTCATCCTTATCACGATAAATCTGAAAGCTGCAAGGCCCATACATATAAGGTTCGAATTCGTACGTTTCCACTGGGGGTTGGCCTGCCTTCTTGGCGAAAAGGAACATCCCTTTCATTATGCGTATAGGGTCTATTGGCTGGGGTGGTTCAGTAAAAGGTACGGCTAAATACAGCAGAAGCCAGTCCTTGCGTTCCATGTTGCCCCCCTTAGATGGAAACACCTCTGTAACAGTCATAGAGTACCACAAGTTGCCGATATTGGGGGCAGCCGCCCTCCATATTTGACATCATCTCACCCCTCCTCCCTCACCCGTGCCATCTCCGCGTCAGGGTCCGGCACGCCCAGCGCCTCCATGGCGGTGCGGCGGCTGTGGAGGCCGGCGTTCACCAATAGCTGCTCGTCACGCACAAGGCGGCCACGGTCCTGGGGCAGCACAGGCCCCCATACGATGTTCTGTCGCACTGGCAGGTACTGAACGCCGGTGCGTTGCTCCAAGACGCGCAGGATAAGCTCGTTGCGGCGCTGGTAGGCGGCGGTGCGCACCAGCCGCTTGCGGCGCACCCGCTGGAGGAGGGGGTGCATCTCCATCTCCAACGCCACGCCGGAGAGTGCCCGGGGGTTGTCGCCGAAGCTGGTGCGCGGCGTCTCGGACAGGTCGTGGATGGCGCGGTAGATGAGGTCTATGAAGTCCACGTGCAGCTTGACGCCACCACCCTGAAGCAGGTCCAGCAGGTATGCCTTGGCCCGTTCGGGAAGCTCCCACACGGCCCCGGGCTGCACGGCGATGTCCTCGGCCCGCTCCACGCCCTCCAGGACGGCGATTGGGTTGCCCGACAGCTCGATGATGGTGGATAGCTGGGAAAGAGAGCGGTTCAGCTCGCGGGCCGGCTCCACCAAGGGAGGCAGGTCCGACTCGCCCCAGAATGCTTTAGGCACACGGAGATTGGGGAAGAGCACGAAGGGGATAACGCCGTAGGGGTTGAGGCGCTCCTGTACCAGGGTGTTCTCCACCCATAGCTGGAACACCTCGTCGGTCCACGCCTCCACCACGGTGACCGCCTGCCGACGGGGTGCTTCCACACCGTACAGCATGGCCGCCTCCTCGGTGGAGAGGCGGTAGCGGCTGGCCACGCGCCATACCTGCGATGGGTCGTCGGCGATCCACCAGGCGAAGAGACCTTGGATGTCAGGGGCCGAGACACGCACTCGCCCTTCGCGGGCGTCCCACGTGACTTTATAAGCGCCGTCGCCAAGGATGGCTGTGTCCAGCTCGGTGTCGAAGTCCAGAGCCTCCAGGTGGTTCTCATCGTGGACGTGGCGGAGGGTCTCCTGGGCACGCTTGGCCCGCTCGGCGCTCTCCGGCGATGAGTCCACGGGTTCCACGATGGTGTTCATGCCTGGAAGCAGGTAGGAAACGACCTTGTCCACCACCACCTTGGCGTAGTTGAAAGTGAGGCGGCGCTCGCCGGGCCGGGCGCGGCCCTGCCACTGGGCGCCGTTGTAGAAGG
>JAUSCR010000043.1 GCA_030651175.1 Dehalococcoidia bacterium | reverse complement strand
GGCGATTGGCCTGGGCCTGCATGGACAGCCGGATGGCGTTGTCGGCGTCGCCACGGCCCAACTCCTTGAAGACGCGGGCAAAGCACTCACGCCAGGCGGTGGCGTAGGTACGGAAGGGGTAGCCGGGGGTGTACCGCTCCTCGCGGAAGGAGAGGTCAATTGGCCGCCACTTGTCCCAAAGCTGCTGGCCCGTCAGCGGAAGTCCCTGGTCCCGACAGACCTGGTCGAAGGTAGGCAGCCACAGCGATGGATGGTTGTGGGCCAGGGTCTCGTACATGTCGAAGATTACGGCTTTGATGTCAGGCACGCATGACTCCTACTAGCTTTGCACAAATGTCATTCTGAGTGCAGCGAAGAATCTGGGGCGGGGGTTTCCCGACCACCCCAGACCCTTCGTCCCGATTGCGTCGGGACTCAGGGTGACAGTGGACGAAGAAGCGTTTTTACGCAAGGCTGCCTATTCTACAACAGACGGCGTAGCCAACCGGACCGGCACTCCCCGCTGGGCCAGATACTCCTTGGCCTGGGCAATGGAGTATTCGCGGAAGTGAAAGATGGAGGCGGCCAGCACCGCGTCGGCCTCGCCCTGGACAACGGCCTGGTACAGGTGCTCCAGGTTGCCGGCGCCCCCGCTGGCGACCACCGGCACGCTCACAGCCCTGGAGATGCTGCGCAGAAGCTCCAGGTCGTACCCTTCTCGCGTCCCGTCGGCATCCATGCTGTTTACAACGATCTCGCCGGCCCCCAGCTCCACGGCGCGCACCGCCCACTCCACGGCGTCCAGGCTGGTGGGACGACCGCCGCCGCTGCCCGTATGGGTGCGCACTTCCCACCTGGGCTGCGGGCTGCCAGCTACTCTCTGGGCGTCCATCCCCAGGACTATGCACTGGCTGCCGAACGCCTCCGCACCCTGGCGTATCAGCTCAGGAATCTGTACCGCCGCTGTGTTGATGGATATTTTGTCCGCGCCGGCTTTGAGCATCCGGTTCATATCTTCGACCGTGCGAAGCCCTCCGCCCACGGTCAATGGAATGAATAGCTGCTCCGCCGTGCGGGATACCACCTCCAGCATGATATTCCTGCCTTGCGCCGAGGCGGTGATGTCGTAGAAGACCAATTCGTCCGCACCCTCACGGTCGTAGAAGGCGGCCATTTCGACGGGATCGCCGGCGTCCCGGTGTTCCAGGAACTTTACGCCCTTGACCACCCGACCGGCATCCACGTCCAGGCAGGGAATTATGCGCTTGGTGAGCATGGCTATTTGATGAGCACCAGCAGATAGTGATAGCTGTTGAGGTCGCGGCGCATGCTCAGGCGCAATCCCGCATCCTTGGCTAGCTGCAACACATCCTCTTCGGCGATGCGATGCTCCTGCGGCGGGCCTTCACTCCCCTCCATAGCTTTTTTCCACTCGATGATGGCGCACCAGCCGCCGCGTTTCATTGCTGCCACGATGCCCTTCAGCAACGCGCCCTTGTCCGCTGCCTCGTGAAGCACACAGCACAGTAAGGCGCCATCCACGCTGCCGGGCTCCAGGGGGAGCGCGGCCCCATCGGACTTCAAGGTTGTGATGTTGCCCAGCCTGGCCTTGACTGCCCTGGTGCGCACTGCCTCCAGCATCTCCTCCTCCACATCCACGGCGTACACCTTTCCATCCCACAGGCTCTTGGCCAGGGGAAGGGTGAAAAGGCCAGGCCCGCACCCAATATCCGCCACCGTGAGGTACGGGCGCAGGGATAGCAGAGAGAGGATGCGGGGCACGTCCAGGCGCTCTCGCCGCTCCGGCGACAGCAGCCGCTGAATGCGCTCGGCTGTAGTAGATTCCGTCATGAAAGCTAACCTCCATTGCAGGGTGATGAACCCCGACACGTCGGGGCCTCCATCCCCCTGCCCCCTTCCTACCAGGAAGGGGGGTGAGATTTGTATCTGGGGGACACCCCCAGACCCCCGTCCCTTCGGCTTCGCTCAGGGCAGGCTCCGGGGGCAAGCCCCCTCTGGACTCCCCTTTTTCCCGAAGCCTGTTAGATGCTGCCCTGGGCGCCAAACCGCCTGACCGCCTCTCCCAGATCAATGGCGCCACGGTAGAGGGCGCTACCCACAATGGCCCCCTCCACCCCCGTCTCAGCCAGGCGCTCCAGATCGTCCAACGACCCCACCCCTCCAGACGCAATGATATGCGCACCCGTAGCCCGTATCAAGTCTGCCACCGCCTGGACGTTGGGGCCCTTCAATGTGCCGTCGGCAGAGATGTCCGTGTATATGAACCTAAGTACGCCCAACGCGGCCATGTCTTTGGCCAGCTCGTAAACGTCCCTTTCCACGGCTTGCATCCATCCTTGCACGGCCACCTTCCCATCTTTCACGTCCAAGCCTATCACCACTGCCTCTTGGCCCAGGGCCTGGCAAGCGAACCTCACCAGGCTAGGATTGCGCACCGCGGCGGTGCCCAGAACGACCCTCTGAACCCCCGCGCGAACCAGTCGTGACACCATGTCCAGATCGCGGACGCCACCTCCAACCTGTAATGGAACAGTGACCTTGGCAGCAATGGCCTCAATCGCTCCCAGGTTCACAAAGCGACCCGCCCTAGCGCCGTCCAGGTCCACCACGTGGATGCGGGGAGCGCCTGCCTGCTGCCACGCCAGCGCCACGGCCGCTGGGTCGGTGGAGTATACAGTCTCCTGGCGAAAGTCGCCCTGATATAAGCGGACCACCTGGCCGCCTCGCAGGTCTATGGCTGGAATTACTTCCATTATGGCCTCACCCCTTCACGTACCATCAGCCGCACAAAGTTGTCGTAGAGCCGTAGGCCCCCCAAGCCGCTTTTCTCCGGATGGAACTGGGTGGCCACCAGGTTGCCGCGAGCCAGGGCGCTGCAAAATGTGACGCCGTACTCCGTGGTGCCCAGCAGCACCGAGGGATCTCGGGGCGCCGCGTAGTAGCTGTGCACGAAGTAGAAGTACGACCCCGCTGGCACGCCCTGGAACAGGGGGTGCTCCCGCAGCACCGTCACCTGGTTCCAGCCCATGTGTGGAACTTTCAGAGGTGGCGGCAGCCGCTTCACCTGGCCAGGTATGATGCCCAGGCACGGCCTGGGGTCCTCCTCCGAGGTGTCCAGCAGGAGCTGCATGCCCAGGCATACTCCAAAGAAGGGCGTACCTTTGGCTACGACTTCACGGAGCGGCTCGACCAGGCCCCGCTGCTGGAGGGCTGCCATGGCCGCGCCGGAGGAGCCGACGCCTGGCAGGATGACGCCGTGCGCCTTTAGCACCTGCGCCGGGTTCTGGGTGACCAGGGCTGGGAAGCCCAGGCGCTCCAGCGCTTTGGCGACGCTGCGCAAATTTCCAGCGCCGTAGTCCACTATGACGAGGTCATTGTTCATAATTTCTGGGCCGATGCTAGCGTACCTCTCCCCCAGCCCGCCTCCGGCGGGGCACCCCCTCTCCGTAGCGGGGCTTTGCTCCACAAGTGCCTGCTGTTCTAAAAATCCATACTTCATCGGAGAACAAAATTAGCAAAAATTCTCTGAAGTCTCTCTTTGGCACTGTCCAAACTCGGCAATTGTCTACCTAGAACATCTGAAAAACGAGCTAAGTATTGTCTGTTAATCTCAGTCTGGTCGCGAAACACGCCAACGCTATGAAATGTTTCGCCCCACTTTTCCCATTGGTGCAGGATAATAGTTGCGGTTTGGCATTGGTCGTCGTTTCCTACGGCGAACACCAAGACTTGTTGTGATGTTACGCCGTTCAATCTAGCGTCGACTGGGTACTTCCCCTGGGGGTCATTAACCGGATGTGCATAACCCAAAGTGATGTTTTGGATGCCGGCTTCCTTCCCTTTTTCTGACACCAGCTTATTAAAATCCTCACGGAATGTATTCTTAACCGTTTCTCGGTCTAGGAAGGTAATATCAGTAATTCGGGTAATAGCTTGAATGAATGTGAAGAGAGCATCCCCATAGCGACCTGTGGGTATAGTTAATACCAGTTCACCATCCCTATTTTCTATTTGATATAACCCTAGCACCTCATCAATTCTTTTTCGCCTATTCCCTTGCTCGAATTCCATCTCTCGTAGTTCGTAAGACAGATGCATGAAAGTGTGTCCCTCATCGGACAAGACCCACCTTTGTGCTTCCTGTCTCAATATAACTACATAGTGGTCGCCATCCGTAAAAGCAAAAGGAACATCCACTAGATAACGATTGATCCCGCTACTGGCTAAGTTAATCTCTCCGCAAGCGGATTCCTTGAATGCTCGGATAATATCTTGCGACACCATTTCAGTTGTCTCCTAGCATTCCGAGTTGTCTACCTTCGCTTAGAGGCAGAATGAACCCAGCATCTTTAATCATCGCATCTTGGGCAGTCCTAATGTCGCTATAGTCATCGGTTTGCTCGGCATAGCCGTCTATCTTTAGCCCTGCTTTTTGGTACCGCTCGGTTGCTAAGTGACGGTGAAAGCAAATAGGTAATTCTGCGTTCGGCAGACCTAGCCTCTTTTCATATGCATTCGTATGTCTTGATGCGTGAGCGCCGTTGTGTCTTCTCAGGATATATTCAGCACCGTCCATGTCTTTGAACACCAAGATGACCGAAAAGTCCAGAGGAGACAAGCGGTTGCTGCGAAGAATCAGACTGAATTCGTGGCCGGTTGAGAGTTGCCAAGAGTAATCTCGCTGGCTAAAGGCTTGCTGTGCCTTTGGTATCAATCGAAGTCTACTTTCCCAATTTGGCGAAAGTGGCTTCGACTCTGCCAGTAATTGTTGTATCTCTACGTCACTGAGAATTCTTGACATTTCAATCTTTGCATCAAAGAGAGTTAGCTTAGCCTTATGTTCTTCTGAACTTGTATAACCTGTCCCAGTTTGGCGCTCCAGGAAGGCTGCTTTCAGAGCTACCCGAAGGGTCTTACGGCCCTTCGTCCGCCGTGAGCTTCTCCATAGGCAATGCCCGGTCTTCGTAGCGGGCCAGCGTGAACAGCAAATCGGAGAGGCGGTTCAGGTACCGCAGCAGCTCGTCGTTCACCAGAAGTCCCGCCTCCTTCAGGCCCACCACGCGGCGCTCCGCCCGCCGCAGTACCGTGCGCGCCATGTCCAGGGCGGCAGATGCCGCCGAAGCGCCAGGGATGATGAATGAGCGCGGCAAGTGTACCTCGGCGTCCAGCTCATCAATCAGGTGCTCTAGCCTCTCGACCATGGGAGGCGTTGTCACGGGGAAGTGGCGCTGCATGGTGGCGTACTGCGATGGGTCCGTGGCCAGCTCAGCGCCCACGGTGAACAGCTCCCGCTGCACCTGCCTGATGATCTCCTGCACCCTGGCATCGGTCGAAAGGGCGCGGGCCAGGCCCAGGGCCGCGACAGCCTCGTCTGTGGTGCCGTAGGCCTCGCAACGTGGGTCGTTCTTGGACACACGCCCGCCGTAGAGCAGCCCCGTCTCGCCGCTATCGCCACGTTTGGTGTATATCTTGACCATAGAAAGCTATTATAGCACCAGGGCTGTGGCAGGGCGGGCTGGCTAGAGTCCTTAGCCTGCCAAGAAGAAGCAGACCTGCTAAAATGACCCCGCATCTGCAAGCAGGAGGCAACAATGAACAAAAGTAATATAGTTGCTGACTATCCCGACGCCGTCAACCTGTGGCGGTCGCTTATGGAATATCTCAAGGTTGAAATAGTTGTGGAGGCACCTGAAATCCTAGAGCCACGTGCCCATGCGAAAGTGAAAATCACTGCGACCAACACGGCACCAAGCGGTCCGGACTGGCCGGATGTAGCCTTCATGAAAGTAGAGCTAGGCACGGGAGACCCCACACGAAACCAAAGGGGTGGCTGGGAGATAGCAAAGCCTGTCAAAACTGCCCTGCGTTCTGGAGGGAATACACCAGGCTGGAGCCTTGGGGAACACCTCCCACATGGGGCGGTGTATTTACTCAGCGGTGAGTCGATAGCATGGGAGATTGCCTGCCCAGCAGAGCAACTTCCTGAGTTGCAGCCGCGAGTTGAGTCATACATAGCCTGGGACATGTTCTTTAGAACCGACCAGAAAGTCCCAATTCCCTCAATTTACACACGGCCAGCTGTTTCGGAATACATACAGGCCTTTGGCAGCATCAAGTTCTGGGACACATTTAGCCCCAAGCTGAAATCTATTCACCTGCCTGGCCCAGACACGCCCTTTGTCCAAGTCCAAGCGCTTACCCGCCAGATGACAGACTCCTTGGCATCCATTGAAACCACCATCGAGAGCCTGTCTGAGCCCCGTTCTGCCGCAATAGGTCCAGAAGCCAGAGGTCACCTAAGAGCTTCAGTCGAGTATCTCTACGAAGAACGGCGAGTGCGCCAAGAGTTGAATCAAGCAATTGCCTCGGCAGACACCCACAAAATTACCCAGGCTGCGAATTCAATCCGTAACTTGGAAGTCTTTGAATCTGCCGTGAACCGAGCGGCTGAAGAGTTGGTGGCTAAGTACATCATTCCAGAGCAAGAAGCACATGGACTCTGGGTACGTTAGGTAGCACTATGACAGACATTGACGGGCTCTGAATCCAGGACGTACAATGATGTAAATAGTGCAAACTCTTCCTGCGAGGTCTGGCCTATGGTAGTACCGCTGACAATCACTATATCGGAGAACGCCGCCAAGCACGTGCGCAATTTCACGGGGAAGAAAGAGGCCGATGCCGTCTCTCTGCGCGTGGGCGTCAAGGGCGGTGGCTGCTCGGGCCTCACCTATGACCTGAGCATAGACTCCGCATCCCGCCCTGAGGACAAGGTAATCGAGCAGCACGGCGTCACCATCCTCATAGACAAGAAGAGCTACGTGTTCCTGGCTGGCACCACCCTGGACTACTCCGGCGGACTGAACGGCAAGGGCTTTGTGTTCCACAACCCCAACGCCAAGACAACCTGTGGCTGCGGGACATCCTTCTCCGTCTAGCTCCCTTCCATAGCAGCAATAACAGGTTGATGAACAACCCCTTCAACCATCCCCCTGTCCCCCTTCCTGGCCAGGAAGGGGGTAGAGGAAATTTCTGGGGGATACCCCCAGACCCCCACCAAAGAGGCTATGCCTCTCTGGACTCTCCTTATTCGACAGCCTGCTGAGAGCCGTCGGAGTCCAGACAGGTCGGGACTCGGCGGCTTTTTGTACAAAGGCGGTTGCGCAATATGACCAGAACACCCCTGCACAACATCCAGCAACGATCCGGCGCTGCCTTCGTACATCACTTCGGTTGGGAAGTGGCATCCACCTTCGGCGACGCAGCAGCCGAATACCAGGCCGCACGCCAGGGAGCCGCCCTGCTGGACCGCTCTTACGTTGGCCGTATTCGAATCACAGGCAAAGACGCCCTTGATCTAATAAACCGGCTATCCAGCAACAAGGTGGACATCCTGCCTTCCGGAACGGGCGCAGGCACTGTCCTGCCCACCAGCAAGGGAAGGATCATTGACCTGATCCACCTCTTCGCCACGGAAGACCACCTCCTGATGCTCACCAGCCCCCAGACGCGCCGGCAGGTGGCGGATTGGATTGACACCTACACCTTCTCGGAGGAGATAGCCCTGGACGACGTGACCGAGGACACGGACATGATCACGCTTCTGGGGCCTGGGGCACCGGCACTGCTGGAGCGACTCACCGGCACGCCCGTGGCGCACCTGGAACCCTACGCCAGCACTCACGTATTGATTGATGGTGTGCCAGCCCTCCTGCTGCGCACCGACCCAGCGGGCAGCCCAGGCTACGACCTGATGACATCCGCGGACCAGGGCGAGGTCCTGTGGCGGGCCTTGGCAACTCCCGGGACAGGCGCTACGCCCGTGGGGGAGGCAACCTACAACGTGCTCCGAGTGGAGGCAGGCGTCCCGCGCTATGGCTGGGAGCTATCCGACGAGGTGAACCCCTGGGAGGTCGCCTTGCACCCGTTCATCAGCTTCACCAAGGGGTGCTACACCGGCCAGGAGGTCATCCTCCGCCTGTACAACTACAAGAGGATTCAACGGCAACTGGTGCCCGTCACCTTTTCTTCGGCGGAAGTGGCCGAGGGAGCCAACCTGCGCCAGGGCGATAAGGAGGCCGGCAGGGTTACCTCTGTAATCCGGCACCCCGTGACGGGCAAGGCCATGGGGCTGGCGATAGTCCGAAACACCTTTGCCGCGCCAGGGAGCGAGCTAGAGGTGGTGGGTGGGAAGGGCGGCCCAGTGGCCACGGCAACGGTCGTGGCTACTTCCGCCAAGGTTGCTGTGGTCTCCTGAGCTGCGGGAGCCTACGGCCTCATTGCCCATTCAAGGTTAATTGACATCGGTATCAGGTGTGAGAAACTGCGAAGCAGCGGGATTGTTTGACCACTTCCTACCTAACTATGACTTCCGTGAAGTCCACGTTACGGCTGTGCGAGTTGGACGTGACCGTGTCTATCGCGCCATAAAGGAGATCAGGTCTGGGGAAATACCTCTGCTCTGGTTTCTCTTTGCGCTCCGCGCTCTGCCCGCGCTCCTCACCCGCAGAGGCAAGCTTCCGTTTGGAGGTGACCAACCGTTCCTCGACCAGATGATCGCCAGCGGTTTCGTTCTGCTTGCGGAGGAAACCGACCGACAGCTTGTATTGGGCACAGTGGGGCAATTCTGGCGAGCATTAGAACGGCCGTTACAGTTAGCCAACGCCAGCGAGTTCCTAGCTTTCGACCGTCCAGCCTATGCAAAAGCGGTCACGAATTTCTTCATAGCCGAGTCGCTTGGTCGAACTGGTGTTGTCCTAACAACAGAAACTCGTATCCATGTCCCCAGCCCAGCAGCTCGACGCAAGTTTGCGGCCTATTGGTTCATGATTAGACTGCCGAGCGGGCTATTGCGTCGAATGATACTGAGAGCAATCAAGATTCGGGCGGAAGGACATCAACTGGCCAGCAGTTGATTCACAGGCATTGCTTGCTCGGTGGTTCTACAAGCGCAGAATGAGCGGTAGGGATTGATCTACAGCGCTATGCCGCCAGATAACATAGCAGGCAGTGCGATAGCTAGAGCTACCAACATCCTACGCAAAACAGAATGTCTCATTGTGGCCACCCCAGGGAACAGTTTTGCTTGCTGGGCCGAAGGGGGGAAGTGTATCTCCGAACATGACCAGCGTCAAGTTGACCAAACTTTACAATACACCCCAATACCTATCGCTGCTCCAATTTGGTACCTGCTGGATGGTTGAACAAGCAGGTCCTCTCCACACGGCATTGCCTACCCTACGGTACCTTAGCCCGCCTAAGACACTCTGCGACCCGCGCGACTGGCTTGACGCATTCGCCGTAGCAAGATTGCTCCCAGCAGGGCAGCAAGGGCCGCCATTCCGAACCTGGTCACCCCCGGCAGTGGCGTCGGGGAAACGGTGGGCGACGGAGTAGGCGCAGGGAGCGGAATCGCGACAGCCGAAATTGCTGAGTCGCCAATGGAAACGGGCTCGCCAACGTTGATGAAGACCCCGTGAAACACATTGAGGCTGTCCCCAATACCTATGCCTTCGTTCACGGCAATGGAGACTGGCGGGAATACGCCAGGTGCGTCCGCCACACCCACGCCCTCGTTCACGGCAATGGAGACTGGCGGGAACACGCCAGGAGCGTCGGTTACGGCGATCCCCTCGCTAACGGCGATGGAGACGGGCGGGAACACGCCGGGCGCGTCGGTTACGGCGATGCTTTCGACAACCGCTATCTGGACAGGGTCCTGCTGGGGGGAGTTGCCACCACTTGGCGCTGCAGCTAAGGGAACGGCGGCAAGCATGGCCGAAGCTACACTAGTTACTAGGCCGAAAGGTACGAGCCATCTCATCAGCGGATTTTCCCGCTCTCGGCAAGCTGGTCACAGGGACACTGGCCTGGCTGCTCCTGCACTTGCCAGTGGATCCCAGTGCCTGGCTTTTTTGATTTCCCTTGATTGATGACGTTAAGAGCAGGCAGCAGCCTGCTGCCCTTAATTGAAAGTGATATCCACGGTCACGGCGATCTGCTGGCTGGGTGCCACAGCCACAGGGCTGGCAAGAGTTGTTCGTGTAAAGCTAGTGCGAGAGTACCCAGTGCAAGGTGCCGATGGTGCTACAAGAGAAGCACACCTCTCGAGATCGGTCTCGACGGAGTTGATCTGTCCGCTCCGAGCGGCGATAGCTGAGCCACTTAGCCGGAAGCCGCCCGCGACGAGGCCGAAGGTGAGATTTTTGAATACCGCCGGGCCAGAGATAGCGGCAGCACTCTCCATGACGAAGCATGGCCAGGGTGCCGGATCTGCGTTTAGACACGCCCTATCGTTCACAGTAAGAGGACTTACGGTATCCAGAACCACAGTCCATAGGCCAGGCGAATTGTCGCGTAACAAGACTAACTTCAGGGACTCCTTACCATCGAGAGTAATGGCGTTCTCAAACTCACTCCGGCTCACCAGCCTGCCATCCGGCTCCCGCACCTCAATGACCCACCGTCCATGAACCGTGATCCCCACATTGGTGGAGCCTTTAGATGATGCCCCGTCCGGCGGAGCACGGCTTCCACCCTGGCTATCAACTCGCTGATTCCAAAGGGCTTGACTAAATAGTCGTCTGAGCCGAGCTGAAGGGCTTTCACCTTGTCCTCCTCGCCCAGCCTGGCGCTGAGGATGATGATGGGGACATGGGACCACTCGCGGATCCGCTGGCACACCTCAAAACCATTCAGTTTAGGCAGGCCTATGTCCAGGATGATCAGCATGGGAACGGTCTGCTCCGCAGCCCGAAGCGCCTGCTCACCGTCGCTGGCTTTTACTACTTCATACCCTTCCTGCCGGAGGCTGTCGCCCACAAACTTGACGATGCTTGGCTCGTCGTCTACCACCAGGATGCATCCCTTGCTCACGAATCCCTCTTCAGCTAAAGCGCTATCCCGCCGTCCACGCCGATGACCTGGCCGGTGACGTAGCTCGCTTCTTCCGTGGCCAGGAACGCCACCACTGCCGCCACATCCTCCGGCGTCCCGAGCCGCCCCATAGGTATGCGCGATAGAGCCTGCTGTCTGGCATCCTCAGACATCGTCCTGACCATGTCGGTATCAATGAAGCCAGGAGCCAGGGCGTTCACCGTAATGTTGCGGGAGGCCAGCTCCTTGGCCAGGGTGCGGGTCATGCCGATGAGGCCAGCTTTTGAGGCTCCGTAGTTGACCTGGCCAGGGTTTCCCGCCAGGGCCACCACCGATGACATGTTTATGATGCGGCCCCACCGCTTCCTTATCATGGACCTGGCAGCGGCGCGGCAGCAGAGAAAGGCACCCTTCAAGTTCACAGTCAGGACGGCGTCCCAGTCCTCTTCAGACATGCGCATAATGAGGCCGTCCCGGGTAATGCCGGCGTTGTTCACCAGGATGTCCACGCTGCCCCACTCCGCCTCCACCTGCTGGAACATCTTCTGCACCTGCGCCGCATCTGTTATGTCCGCCTGAATGACCTGCGCCTCGGCGCCAACGCCGCGCAGAGCCTCAATCGCGGCCTCTGGGCCTTCCCTGAATACTACGTCGTTTACCACCACCCTGGCGCCTGCGGCTCCCAGGCGGATGGCTATGGTCCGGCCAATGCCGCGGGATGCCCCGGTTACCAGGGCAACCTTGCCATCCAACGCTTTCCGTGTCGTCACTTATCACCCCTATCAGGTATCAGGGTTATGAAAACTGCTTCGACCATCCCCCTGGCCCCCTTCCTGACCAGGAAGGGGGTAGAGAAAAGATTTGGGGGACACCCCCAAACCCCCGCCGGGAAGGGCAAAGCCCTCCCTGGACTCTCCTTTTTAGTAGAGTGGTATATTGGCCGTCAGAGCGCCGCCATCTCCCGGCGCATGGCTTCCACCAGCTTTACGTCCACCGCCCGCTTGGCCATTCGGATGGCGTCTGCTACGGTGGCTGCACGTGAACGGCCATGTCCTACGATGACAACGCCGTTCACTCCAAACAGCGGGCCTCCGCCAGCCGCCTCCACGGCGTTGGTCAGAGCAGACAGGTCGCGGGAGACCTTCTTCATGGCCTCTGATGAAAGGTAGCCTGCCAGCAGCATAGGCAACTGATGTGCTATTGCCACCCCAAGGCCCTCGGCGAACTTCAGAATGACGTTGCCCACGAACCCGTCGCACACCACCACATCGGCCCTGTCCAGGAAGAAGTCGCCACCCTCTATGTTGCCCACGAAGTTCAGCTTGCTGGCCTTGAGCAGAGAAAACGCCTCTTTGGCCTGCCTGTTGCCTTTGCCTTCCTCGGCCCCAACGCTCAGCAGCGCCACTCGCGGGTTGTCTACCCCCTGGATGCTCCGGGCAAAGGCTACGCCAATGGCGGCAAACCCTAGCAGTTGCGCTGGCCGGCAGTCAACGTTGCTCCCCAGGTCCACCAGCACAGCATTGGATAGCGGAGCCAGGAATGGCCCACCCACTGCGGGGCGCTCCACTCCTTCCAACAGGCCCAGCACCAGCGTGGCCGTGGCCATGGCCGCACCCGTGGACCCAAGGCTCACCATGGCCTGGGCCCGGCCCGTCCTTACCAGCTTGGCCGCCTCGACCACTGAAGCTCGCGGCTTCTCACGCATGGCCAGGGCGGGATGGTCCGTCTCCAGGATGACCCCCTGCGAGGGGACCAGCGTGACAGGAAGTCCGTCAGTAGGATGCTTTGAAAGCTCGGCCTTCACGGCCGCCGTATCTCCAACCAGAAGCACCGCGATGCCGTGCTGCCGGGCCGCCTGCACTGCCCCGGCCACCAGCTCTTCTGGGGCGTAGTCGCCTCCCATTACATCCACCGCCACGGCAAAGGGTTGGGCTGGCGTATTTGTGGAGGCCGTTGTTGTCATTCTTGTTTGGTCCTCTTCTAACAGTCCTGGTGTCCTGACTCGCTAATCCATTGAAAATGTCGGCGCTGCCTCCCGCAGATACCTCATCCCCCTTGCTCCCCCTTCTCCTGCAGGAGAAGGGGGAGCAAGGGGGATGAGGTATCTGCGGGAGGCAGCGCCGACATTTTCAA
>JAUSCR010000041.1 GCA_030651175.1 Dehalococcoidia bacterium | reverse complement strand
GTCCACCAGTTGCGCAGATGATTGGATAACCTCGGCCCGGCGGCTGCGGTACACCTCCGACATGGCCGCCAGCAGCCGAGGCAAGCCGGGCATGCCGTGGCGGTCCTCGGGCGGGAAGTATGTGCCGCCAAAGAAGGGGTTGCCTTCGGGCGTCAGGAAAACAGTCATGGGCCAGCCGCCGTGGCCCGTCTGGGCCTGCACCGCCTGCATGTAGATGGAGTCCACGTCTGGGCGCTCCTCACGGTCCACCTTTATGCACACAAAGCTCTCGTTCATCTGCCGGGCTATTTCTGCGTTCTCGAACGACTCGTGGGCCATCACGTGGCACCAGTGGCAGGCGGCATAGCCCACGCTCAAGAAGACCGGCTTGTCCTCGGCTTTGGCGCGGGCGAAGGCCTCCTGGCCCCAGGGATACCAGTCCACTGGGTTGTTGGCGTGCTGAAGCAAGTAGGGGCTGGTCTCGTTTATCAGCCGGTTGGGCATAGTTGCCCCTTTCTTTGGTGGGTGTGAAAAGCTGCAAGGAGTATTGTCGCACATGCAAAGAGCTATCGGGAAGGCAATGGCTCAACTCAGCTCATGTGGCCCACGCCAGGGGGCTTTATCTCACCCATTCCCGAAACTGGCGGCGTCAGTACCACAAATCCGATAATTGCGCTAATATAGCGTGTTAATTAGCAGGGTGTTGAAAAAGGGGAGTCCAGAGGGGCAAAGCCCCGGAGCCTGCCCTGAGCGAAGCCGAAGGGGTGGGGGGTCTGGGGGTATCCCCCAGATTCAAACCTCCCCCTCTCCGCGTCGGAGAGGGGGACACAGGGGGTGAGGTCAAGGACTTTTGGGACAAGGCATAGAAGGAGGACAAAGGGGGATGAGGTTAATGACTTTTGGAACAAAGCCCACTCCCTCGTGACGGTATGCCCTTTACTGGGTTGCAGCCGTATGCTATAGTTTGCACAGTGTTTAATGGATTCTGGAAGCTGAAAGCAGGTGGTCAAGCATAGCTAGGGAGTACCGGATAAACGGCCGGATCCGGGCCACAACGGTCCGGGTCATTGGGGATGACGGCAGCCAGCTAGGCGTCATGACCCTCCAGGAAGCCTTGGCCATGGCCCGTGAGCGCGAAACGGACTTGGTGGAGGTAGCGCCTGCAGCAGACCCACCTGTGTGCCGGCTGCTGGACTACGGGAAGTTTCGGTACGTCCAGACCAAGAAAGAGCGAGAGGCCCGCAAGACCCAGAAGGTCATAGAGCTTCGTGAAGTGCGACTGCGCCCTGGGATAGGTCAGCACGACCTGGACGCCAAGGCCCGTACCATACACAAGCTTCTGGCTGGCGGCGCCAAGGTGAGGGTAGCGGTAGTATTCCGCGGCAGGTCCATCACCCATCCTGAACTGGGCGTAGCGCTGCTAAAGAAAGTAGCTGAGGGCCTGGAGACAGATGCCAAGCTGGAAAAGGCGCCATCCATGGAAGGTCGCGCGTTGAGCATTACCCTGGTTCCCTCCATCCGCAGGGACGCCGCACCCAGGGTTGCCGAGGCCCATCAGGAAGACGGCAATACAATAGTAGCTGAAGGAACCGATAATGCCCAAGATGAAAACCCATAAGGGGGCTGCAGCCCGCTTCCGCTTCTCTGCGGGGGGTAAACCTCTACGCATGAAAGGGCACGCCAGCCATTTGCGCCGGAGGAAGTCTGCCCGTAGCCGCCGTATGTACGACGATACTATGCCAGTGAGCAAGGCCGACGCACCAAAGCTGCGCGCCCTTTTGCCCTATGGCAGATGACCAAAATAGGATACCCGGCTCCAGCCGTGGCTGCGGCGGAGGCGGTCCTGTTCCATAAGGAGTATCCGTGTCTAGAGTAAAGCGAGGAATCACCAAGCACCAGAGGCATCTCAAGGTGCTTTCCATGACCAAAGGCCACATTGGGGTGCGCCACCGCCTCTATCGGCGAGCCAAAGAGTCGCTTATCCACGGCTTGGCCTATGCCTATGCGCACCGGCGGGAGCGCAAAGGCGACTTCCGGCGGCTGTGGATCCTGCGCGTCGGATCGGCGGCCAGGCAGCACGGCCTCAACTACAACTCCCTTATCCATGGGCTAAAGCTCGCCAATGTGGAGATCGACAGGAAGATACTTGCCGATTTGGCCGTGCGGGACTCGGATACCTTTGCGCAGCTTGTGGCCAAGGCCAAGGAACACCTGGCAACGTAGGCCAAGAGGTCTGCTATGGGGAAAAGAGACTACCACCCACGCGAAACGAAGAAACCCAAGAAGGATACCAAGAAGCCTGCTGCTCCGGTGACGCTTTCTCCAGCAGCACCCGAGCCTCAGGTTATCGTGAGGAAAAGGCTGCCCCGAGAAGAGCCGTAACGGCTATTTGGAATTCCGCCGCCGGCGAGCCTGCCTCCCCATCCAAAGGTGTTTCTTTCCTTCCACCCAACCTGGATGCCATGTCCCCAGGTTGTAACCCCCTGCCATAGTGTCCTGACTCCGAAATACACGTAGGAATTGTCATTGCGAGGAGTCCCGATTTCATCGGGACGACGAAACAATCTGGAGGAGGGGTAGACCCCACTCCCAGATTGCCACGGCCCTCCGGAGCCTGTGGTGAGACCCTCGAACCATCGGGCCTCGCCCCGATTGCATCGGGGACATCGTCGGCGAACCTCAATGACACCACACTAGTGTCCTGACTCCGAAGTTCGTTCAACCTGCTAGGCTACTTCCCTTTCACCTCGGCTAGCTGGGTGATGCCGTAGAAGGTATCGGCTAGCAGCATCCGGTACAGCTTGTCCGGCGGTGGGGTTCGGGGGTTGGTTGGATTTGACCACCGCTCCCGCAGCGTTTCATAGATAGCCTGCAGCGTCATTGGTTTGCGGCCATTGCTCAGCAGAACGCGGAAGGCCGCCTCCATCGAGGGCATGTCGGACTGGATGAACTCTGGAGAGAGGGAGCAGTGATTGGCTATCCGCTCCAGGTGCTCATCCACATCAATGGCCATGCCTCCTCCCGGCTCCTGGATAATGGTTCCCCAGCACCCAGCGCACCGCCTGTGCAGCAGAAGTAGCTGCAACGACCGGCCCCTGGCGGCCAGCCTGTCTGGATCGATTGTGAAGCGGGCTGAAAGAAGCTCCTCTGATACTTGTTCCTGCTGTCCAATTACCATGTTCTTTACTCCATTCTGCGCTTTGCCTATTTCTGTGGTCGTGAACCCCAGCCTTGTGTCGGGGTTTGACTATCCTTGAATCCATTAGCCGCTTGCTGCAAAAGGGGAGTCCAGAGGGGCGAAGCCCCGGAGCCTGCCCTGAGCGCAGCCGAAGGGGTGGGGGTCTGGGGGTATCCCCCAGGTTTCTCTTCCGCCCCCTTCCTGGCTAGGAAGGGGGCAGGGGGATGGTCGAAGGGGTTTTTCATTAATAAACAACCTCCTCGTCCCAATCCAGCATCTCCACCTGGACTCGCTGGCCTTTCTCCATGACAGGTACATCCTCCGGACATATGGCCAGGCCGTTGGCCCTGGTCATAGAGGTAAGGATGTTGGAACCCTGGGGCCCTGTAAGCCTGGCGTAGTAGGTGCCATTGCGCCTGGTGACAACAGCCCTGGCGTACACCCGTCGCCCATCCTCGTTGACTATCGGGTCCTCCAGGATGGCTTCTATCGCTGGCTTTGCCAGGGCCGTGCGCCCCATCATCTTCAAAAGGGCGGGCCTTCCCAACTCCTCAAAAGCCACCATTGCGCTGACGGGGTTTCCAGGAAGGCCCAGATGGGGCACCGAGCGGCCTCCCTTGCCCCGCAAGATGCCAAAGGCCAGTGGCCTGGCTGGTCTCATTCGCACCGACCATACGGCAATCTCGCCGCGCTCAGCCAGCACGTCCTTGACCATATCGTAGTCGCCCTTGGAGACCCCAGCCGATGTGATGAGCATATCAGATGATAGGCCGTCGTCCAGCATCCGGTTCAGGGATTCCAGGTTGTCCCGGGCAATGCCCATGACCCTGGGCACACCTCCGTACCGCATCACCAGCGCCGCCACGCTGTAGCTGTTGCTGTCGTATATCTTGCCGGGCTGTAAAGGCTCACCGGGCGGCAAAAGCTCATCGCCTGTGGCCAGGATGGACACCTGGGGACGCCGCACTACCTTGACCGTGGCGTACCCCAAGGAAGCCAGCACGCCTATGTGGCTGGGCCTCAGCACTGTGCCTTTGGGCAGTACCAGCTCCCCATGCCGCACATCTTCGCCGACATGCCTTACATTCACCCCTGGGCGTGGCTCCTTCAGGATGGTCACCTCCTCCTGTGACCGACTCTGCGCCTTTCTATCCAGTTCGTCCGTGTCCTCAAAGGGCACCACGGCATCGGCCCCTGCTGGGATAGGCGCTCCGGTCATGATACGTATTGCTGTGCCGGCACGTACTCGTTCCCTCGGCCACTGGCCTGCCGCCACGCTGCCTGTCACTCGGAGGCTCTTGGGGTTGTCCTGGCTAGCGCCCAGTGTGTCCTGTCTGCGCACAGCATATCCGTCCATTGCCGAGTTGTCCCAGGGAGGTATGTCAAAGGCGGCCACAACGTCTTGCGCCAGGACCTGGCCCAGTGTTTCCAGCAAAGGGCGTTCCTCCGGCTCCAGCAACGGCACCAGGGCCAGGATTCTTTCCCTGGCCTCCTCTACGGAGAGCATGTCTGGGATCATTACCTTCTTCGGCATGTCAATGGCGGCTCAGTCGGCTACCCCCGCAGCCGCGCGCCTGTCTCCTGTTCCAACTCCCGCAAGATCTGCTCCTGGGCGGCGTTCACCGCCTCGGCAGTAAGCGTCTCTTTGGGAGACTGATAATGAATGCGGAAGGCCAGTGAGCGTTTGCCATCGGGTACTCCCGGGCCGGTGTACACATCAAACAGGGCCACGCTTTCCACCAGCGAGTTGCGGCGGATAATAGCTTCCAGGCGTGACGCGGGGACGTCGATGTCCACCAGCAGAGCCATGTCCCGGTACGACCCAGGGAACCTGGCCAGAGGCACGAACCGCCTCGACGCCTGTGACACCAGGGGCAGCAGCAGCTCCATGTCCAGCTCAAACATGACCACCGCTTCGCCGGCGACGTCGAACCGCTCCAACGCGTCCGGGAGCACCTCTCCAACTATGCCCACCTGTTGCCCCGCCACCGTCACAGCGGCGCTCTTGCCAGGATGGAGCAGAGGGTCGGTGATGGCGGTGAACTCCCCAGGGAGGTTCAACGCCGCCAGCAGCGCCTCAACAACACCCTTGCCGTCGAAGAAGTCGGCATTGCCTGCCTGTCCAGTCCAGGTCAATGGCGTGCGGCCTCCCCAGAGGACGCCTATGGTCATCTCACGCTCTTCGGGCAAGTCCTCTGCGCGAGGGTGATACACGCGGCCAACCTCGAACAGCCTCAGGCCCGTCTGCCCAGAGCGCTGGTTGGATGCCAGTGTGGCCAGGATGCTGGGCCGCAGAGTGGTGCGCAGGTACTCCTGCTCAGGGCTCATGGGATTGGCCACCCGCAGTGGTTCAGGGCCGCCTGGGGCAGTTCCGGACTTGTCCAGCCTCTCGCGGCTGGTCAGCGTGTAGGATATCACCTCCTGCATGCCTGCCGATACCAGGATGTCCCTCACCCGCTCGCTGAGCTCCCGCATGGGATGCGGCTGGTGCTGTGGAATGGCGCTGGCCAGGAAGGTGGTGGGTATGGCGTCGTAGCCCTTGATGCGCGCCAGTTCCTCCACCAGATCGTCTTCGATGGCGATGTCGCTGCGCCAGTAGGGCACCATGACCAGGATGGCCGCATTGGCCTGCGGCTGGTACTGGAACCCCAGAGATGCCAGGACGCGGCAGACCTCCTCCAAAGACGGCCTGATTCCAAGCACCTTTTCGACTCGGCTCATAGTCAGCCGCACGGAATGGACCGGCCGCCTGCCGGAGTAAATATCTATGATGCCCTGGGCAACCCTGCCGCCTGCCAGCTCGTAAACGAGCTGCGTGGCCCTGCGCAGGGCCACGGGGGCCAGGTCCGGGTTAAGGTTGCGCTCAAAGCGGATGGATGCCTCGGAGCGCAGCTTCAGAGCGCCACCCGTCCTGCGAATGCTGGCTGGGTTGAAGCTGGCTGACTCCAACAGCACTGAGGTTGTGGCCTCTGTGACCTCCGAGTTGGCTCCACCCATCACCCCCGCCAGGCCCACGGGGCGGCGAGCATCGGCTATGACAAGCATGTCGGTAGAGAGGGCGCGGTCCTCGCCGTCCAACGTCACCAGCATCTCGCCAGGGGCGGCGTGCCTCACTCGCACAGTCTTGCTCTCCAGCAGGTCGAAATCGAAGGCGTGCAGGGGCTGGCCGTACTCCAGCATCACATAGTTGGTTATGTCAACCAGGTTGTTGATGGGGCGCTGCCCTGCCTTGAGCAGCCTGTCCTGCATCCACCGTGGCGACGGCCCAAGGTGCACGCCGGTAATGAGGCTGGCGGTGTAGCGCGGCGCCAGGTCCGGGGCGTCCACCTTGATTGTGACCAGGCTCTCAATAGGCTCGCCCTCCTCTGGGTAGAATATGGGAGTCTCACGCACGGAGCCGCTGGTCAGGGCCGCTACCTCGCGGGCAACCCCCAGGACCGAAAGCCAGTCTGGCCGGTTGGGCGTGACCTCCATGTCCAGGATGGTGTCTCCCAGGAAGTCTGCCAGAGGTACGCCCACGGGCGCTGTCTCTTCCAGCACCAGGATGCCCGAGTGGTCGGTGCCAAGGCCAAGCTCGCGCTCAGAGCACACCATGCCAGCCGATACCACACCCCGGATTCGTGCAGCCTTTAGCGTCTCCACGTGACCCGTGTGGGTGTCCAACAGCTTTGCTCCCATCTTAGCGAAGGCTATCCGCTGTCCGGCGGCCACGTTGGGAGCGCCGCACACCACTG